>JANQRJ010000071.1 GCA_028284635.1 Pelagicoccus sp. | reverse complement strand
GGCGAGACGCCCAAGCCAACACGCGAGACGCGTGTGCTCCCCTTTGACCAGACTTGTTGACGATTAATAGTGTAGCAAACTTCGCTTACACCACACTAGTGTCGTGTCACGGGTACAATGTCGCAAAGAGTAGCGCGGAGCTTCAGCAGCCCGCGTCTGCTGAGAGTAGAGCCTGCAATGCGAACGCGGGCTGAAGCTCCGCGCTACGTTTCATGCATGACACGCCACTAGGTTGACTCGCCTCCCCTCGAAGGAGTTCGTGGCGCGGCCAAGGAAAATAGATACCTCCTACCGATTACGGGTGAATAGTGTTCACTTTGTATTGCTGGAACGCCTTTTGGTAGCTGGGTGGGAGCGGTCGGTCTGTAACGAAGTAGTCGATACGGCTTAGCGGCATGACTTTCATGAGCGATCGTTGTTCCAGTTTGCTGCTATCGAGTAGGAGGACGACGCGTTCGGCGGAGCGAGCCATGGCCTGCTTAACTTCGATTTCCAGTGGATTGGGGTCGGTGAGGCCTGCGGTGAGGTCGAGGGCGGTGCCGCTTAGGAAAAAGGTTTTCAGGTTTCGTCTCGAAAAAAAGGATACGGCTTCTTTTCCGACGAGAGTTCCGGAAGTTTCACGAAGGAGCCCGCCGCTGGAGTAGGTGGTGATGCTGGGGGTGTGGTTGCGGGCTTGATTCAGGATTAGAATGCTGTTGGTGAGGGCGGTGACTTGTTCTCGGGTTAGGCATTGCACGAGAGCTGAGACGGTGGTGCCGCCTTCCAGGGCGATTGTGTCTCGGTCTTGGATGAAGTGCTCCTGAGCGAGTTCAGCGATGATTTGCTTGGCATGCCGCGCGGCTTCGATTTTGTTGTCGAAACGCGGTTCGTCGCGCGTGCCCGCTTTTATGGCGCCTCCGCGGACGCGCTTTACGAGTCCTTGCTCGTCCAGCGTTTTGAGATCGCGC
Source organism: Pelagicoccus sp. (assembly GCA_028284635.1). GTDB lineage: Bacteria > Verrucomicrobiota > Verrucomicrobiia > Opitutales > Opitutaceae > Pelagicoccus. The sequence continues at coordinate 73,156 of JANQRJ010000071.1, read as the reverse complement.
CATAGCATCATAGCGTTGATTCCGAGTTCGTCGATGAGCTGACCTGTGGTGGCCGAGACGTTTTGTTCGAGGATCTCGAGGATGCGGCGGTGCCGTACGGCAGGTAGCATGCTGTTGTAAAATGAAGGTTTTGTTATTTTTTGTTATAAACCTGTGCAGCGATGGGGGATTGTCGAGTTCTCAGGGAGAGTGTCTTGCTTCTGGGAGTTTTTGCTTGGAGTGAGAGTTGGGCGATAGTCGCCTCAGCTACATCTCGTAGCGAGGAGGGCGGCTCCGATTGCTTGGGAGAGTTCGCCGAGACGGGCTGTGCTGAAGTGGAGTTCGCTGGGGTCGGTCCAAGCATAGCGCTTGGCTCCGTCCTTGATGCCTTGCAGGTAGCGTTCGCGGAACTGCGGGGTGGTGGCGTCTGGATCGATGAGTCCGCCTCCGATGATGACGTGAGTGACGTCGTAGGCCATGGCTCCGGCGGTGACGGTGAGGCCGAGGGCGGTGGCCTGGGTATCGAAGATTTTGAGGGCCAGGTCGTCTCCATCTTGCGCGAGGCCGCGTAGGCTGAGGGCTTTTTCCTTTTCGGTTCGTTGGTCTTTGTGGAAGGGGTGTTGGGGGAACAGGGGAAGGAAGCGCTCGATGTATTGGGGCAGTCCTGAGATGCTGGTGTACGCTTCGTGGCAGCCCCAGTCTCTGCCGCAGCCGCAGGAAAACCTTGGCAGGCCGAGGGCCTCGTAGGGGGCTGGGGAGTGGCAGAGAACGACGGCGGCTTGGTGGTCGCCGGAGAGAAGCTGTCCTGACGCGTCTACGAAGGAGCAGCCCAGGCCAGACCCGGGGGCGAGCATGAGGACGCTGCCGGTTTGCTGGGACTGTACGTAGCGGGCTTCGGCGAGTCCCGCGAGTTGGCCATCGTTGGCGGTGACGACGGAGAGTTCCCGTTTAGCAGTGGCGTGGACGGCTTGTTTGAGGTCGTCGAGGAAATGCCAACCGGTGAGTTCGTCCTTCATGTTTGGCATGGGGCCGAGCACGCCGTATTCGAGATAGGGTCCTGGAATGGCGAGGCCCACCCCGCCTACGTCATCCCACGTGAAGCCTTCCTCTTGCAGGAAAGCGTTCGCGCCGGCCATCCAGCCTTCGACAATGGCGGCGGTTCCGGAGTCGCTGTTGGTCGGGCGTTGGCGTAGGGTTTGGCTAAGCGGAGAGCCGGTTTTGTCGATGGCGCAGACTTTGGAGGTGGTGGCTCCGCAGTCTATGCCGAGGTAGATGGGGCGTGAAGCGCTCATGCTTGGGTGCGGATGGAGGCTTTGAGGGTGGCGCATTCCTTGCCGACGCTGGGACCGTGCGGTCGAATGGTGTAAGCTCCGACTGCGGCGGGAACGATAAAGGTTTCGGCGTAGTGCGCGACGAAGGGTTCGAAGGCTTCGGTCGGGCTTTCCACGATGACCTCCGCGCCTTCGACGAGGTTGAGCACGTTGACGCTGCGGCCGCTGGTATTGTGCTCCACGGTTTCGGTGAACCAATGGCGGCGGGTTTCGATGAACTCGCTTTTGTAGAGGCCGGTGCGCTCCTCGCGCCAGCCTTCGCCTTCTCCCAGCGGCTCGAAATGGTTGACGAGGTTTTCGGCGGCCCAGGTCTTGTTGCGTTCCCAGACGATGTTCTTGGCCCCGCGTTCAAGGTTGATGGGGCGCGGCTGGCCGTTGAGGTCGACGCGTGCCCAGTCCCACATCTTGAAGGTGAAGATGTAGGGGGTGTGGCTGATTTCGAGGACCATGCTGTTGGCGCCTGAGCAGTGGCAGGTGCCGGCGGGGATGAGGAAGTGGTCGTGCTTCTTGGCGGGGAAGCGGGCGACGTGCTTCTTGTCGGGGAACGGCTTTTCAGGGTCCTTGGAAGCGGTATCCAAATCCTGGAGCATTTCCTGCGGGTCAACGTCGTCCACGAGGCCGAGGTAGACTTCTGCGTCGTCGCCAGCATCGAGGATGTAGTAGCTTTCGTCTTGGGTGTAGCGAAGGCCGAAGCGCTCGTAGGCGTAGTCGATGAGCGGGTGAACTTGGAAGGATAGGTTTTGCCCTTCCATAGTATCCAAAAAGTCGAAACGGATCGGGAACTCCGCTCCGAACATGCCGTAGACCGGTTCGCCGAGGAGGGCTTCCGGGTGGCGGAAGACGAGGTTGATGGAGGGAATCTCGACGCGTGTGTCGCCGAAGCCGAGCAAGAGGCTGTTTTCCTCGGGGACGCAGTCGAAGCACCATGCGTAGTTAGGCTTGTCTTGGGGAAGTTGGCAGACCTCGCGCATCCATTGGCCTCCCCAGACGCCGGGGTCGAAGAAGGGGACGACGCGGAAGGGGCGTTTCGTCGCGGCTTCGAGTCCGGCGCGGAATGCGTCTCCGGTGATGAGCTTGGGCTCGCCTTCAACGCAAGTGTCGAGCAGGTAGTCCCAGCGGTCGAAGGTGTCGCGCTTGAGCTTGTCGCAGGCGCGCCAATCGATGAAGAAACTTCGTTTGTACTGGAGGGATGCTTTGAGTTCGTAGTTCTGGACACCGAGGTTGGAGATCTTGTTGGCGCGCTGGCGCATTTGAGCTTCCCAGCGGGCCATGTCGGCGTAGACGACGATGTCGGGGGCGTCGCAGCAGAGCAGGGCGGCGGGGCCATAGACTACGATGGTTCCCTTGGTGGCAGACGCGATTTGGGCGCGGATGGCCTTGGCTTTGGCCTCGTCGAGGTAGTCGGCGAGCGTGAGGCGTGTCATGCGGCCGAAGATTGGATCGTCTCCACAGAGTTCGGGGGCGAGCAGGGCGTCGATTTCTTCGGGCGACTTGAAGGCTTGCGATTCGCTGTGTATCCAGAGTTTGGGGTCGAGAGCGGCTTTGAGGGGCGGCTCGACTTCGGCGTCGATGATGCCGGAGTAGCACTCGATGGCGACGACCACTTTTGGCTTCTCGAGGGCGTCGGCGGCTCGCCTAAGCTCGTTTCCGATGGCGCTCCAGTCGGTCCAGCAGGCGTCGTCGAAATTCTCGACGGGGACGTAAGGTTTAAGGTCGTAGTTGGCTTGGCCGAGACCCAGTTTTTGCAAGTAGCTCATGGCGTTATTCTCCGACCTCGGGGCGTTTGAAGTCGTCTTCGTAGCGTTGGATGTCGGCTTGTTGCCAGTTTCCGAATGCGACTTCGAGCACGCGGCACGGCTTGTCGCCGATGCAGGAGAGGCGGTGCTTTTCGTTAGCGGGGATCCAGACTTCCTCCCAAGGATCGCAGGCGCGAATCTCGTCGCCCACTTGAACTTGAGCGCCTTCGTCCATGACGATCCAGAGTTCGGCGCGGCCGGTGTGGCTTTGCAGGGAGAGGCGCATGCCAGGCTTCACTTCCATGAGGCTGACAGTGCAGGCTTCGTTGAAGGCGTATTGCTTGAACTGTCCCCAGGGGCGTACGACGTGGTCGGATTCCGGTTTTTCGGAGGGAATGGGTTTCGTGACGTAGTTCATTTGAATTTGGGAGTTGGCGCTGGGAGTTGTGTTTGTGAGCGCTGTGAAGGGTTAGCGGTCTTTGAGGGTGGGTTTGCCGTTTTCTTCGACGAGGATCTTGAGGAAGTTGCGCTCGGCGATGGCACCGTAGTCATGTCCGGCGTTGGCAGGGTAGATGCCGAAGTAGGTGAGGGGTTCGGTGCTTGTATTCATGGTGCGGTGGGCAGTGTAGCCCGGCACGTAGACGACGGAGCCTTTGCCGAGGGGCTCGAGACGTGACTCGCCGCTTTGCTCGTCTTCGAGCAGCATGTAGCCGGATCCGGAAAGGCCGATGTAGACTTCGGCCGCTTCGCGCGCGCTGTGCAGGTGTCCTTTGGTGAGGAAGTATTCGTTGCCAATCTTGCCCGGATAGAGGGCCCCGAGGCCGTAGTGCAGGTCGCCCGTTCCGTCGGCGGGTTCGATGGCCGTGACGCGGTAGAGAAGGGAGTCTTCCTTTTCGAGGGCAGCCTGGTAGGCCGCTTCGTCGGCGAAACAGCCTTGCAACTGGCTTAGGCGGCGTTCGACGACCTTGCCGCCGGGGATCTCGGCGGAGAGGGCATCGTATGGGTGGGCGAGTTGCTTGAATGTTTCTAGCATGTCGCGGATCTAGGCTAAAGTCCCTGCAAATTCGAGTCCAAGCGTTTGTTATAACATAAGTAGTGGTTTATAACATTCCCCTTTGGGCGGGATTGTTCCGAGAATCCTATAGTGTACGTTAAGGCTATAGTCCCTGGCGCAAGGACCTTGAATTCGCTGATCAAATCAGAATCAAAAGCTTAGCAGCATCAATGCGGTGCGCCAGATGGCGGTTCTCGGTTCCGTGGCGCGGTCCATTGGGTTGCATTCTTAGCACTAGCGACATTTTAGCGATGAGCGAAGCTGGAAACTTTCCGATCAAATGACCAAGCTCTTCATGGATAAACGTCTTCCAGGGGAAGTCGTGACCGCTAGCGATTTAGAACCTTAGCCGGCCCGCCTGCTAAGCATAGACTATCCAGTCGAATCTGTTGCCTCGGCGAAATTAAGGGAGTGATAGTAATCGTGTGCGTTTGCTCTGGATCTAGGCCGGAAGCGACCAAGTGAGTATGCCACATGTTGCCATCACGACAGTGCGTGCTTACCGTTTCAGGCTGACTATCGTTTACTTGCACTGAATAGTCTCCTGAATCTTTCGTAGCTTCGCCGAAGAGTAGCGCATTGGCGCATTTCACATGGAGGCGTATCGGCCCCGATGGTTGCGCGTCGGTATGGTCAGCGATAACGATATTATCCATCCAGCGTGAACAAACGAAATCAAAAGCGACGGCATTCCGGTTGGGCAATCCTGTTTTCCATCCATTTGGGAGAGGGTTCATTTTTGAAAGCTGGTACCGATTGGCAGTCATGTAGCTGTCGGCATGAAGCATGGTATCAGGCAAGCGACATGCTGCCTCACCCGCAACGGCCTTTTGGAAGGCGCTCCATACGGCTTCGGCATATAGGGAGTAGCCCATGTCACCAGGGTGAGTATTGTCGCTAGGCACGTCCCATAGCTCATCAGGCATGACAGACCCCGTCGAGACAACTTGCTTTACCCAGGCAACCGCGTCAGCCAGGGGCAGCCCATAGGCCGCGCCGATTTCCTTATGCTTTGCATCAAGTGGGCGTGGAGGTGGTGTCGGCAGCACATCTACTTTAGTGGGCAAAATCACTTGAACCACGTTGATTCCTTTCTCGACTAGTCGCCTGACTATAGCTTCGTAAGCAGCCAGACGATTGGAGTCCGGCGCGGCATAAACATCATCATTGACGGTAAAATCCAAGAAAACCAGATCAGGCTTTGCAGAGAGTACATCCCGTTCCAGTCGGAATGCTGCTAACTGCGATCCGGTTCCTCCGATGGCCGCATCAACACTATGGAAACGCGCTAGTGGATAAGCGACTTGGAGCTTAGCCATGACCAGAGCGCGATAAGAGCTTTTGAGCGGATCGGTAGCCTGCGCTCCCCAAGTAAGACTCCCCCCTAGAAAAGCGACTACAAGCGATGCCCCTTCCTCGGCGCAATAATGGAAATGCGCGAAGGTGGATTCGCTATTGCTGGCAGAGGAAGAAGTCATTTATATAATCGTATGGTTTCGGTTGTTGATGAAGGGAGAGGTATCGTTCTGGCGATGACTGAACTTAGAAAGTGTCCAATAATTCATTCCAAGAGGGCTCGATGGCGGTTCGACAAGCTCACCGGCGATCGGTCCCTACCTTTGCCACGCGTCATTCTCGATTTATTGACTGGAAAGCAGACGAAGGCCTTTTTCCTGCAACAGGTCAACTATATATTTCCTATATTTCTTAAAAAATGGCTACTCCAGGCGGAGGAGATAAAATTTGCTATTAAGCCGTCAGCAAAAAAGTTTGATATAATCACAGCGAGCGGAAGCGTTTGCTCAAGAGCATATCCAGGTCTTGCCGGACAGGGAGATCACCGAGCTCGGACCGTTGCAACGGTCGCAGAGCAGCTCGCCGATCTGCTCGTTGAGCCTAGACGATTCTGGAGTCGATGTCGTCCGTACCCGAATTGCCTGCCCTCAGCAAAATGGTTGCACCCCCACAATCCATGTTACTGCTTTGATTCTTCAATGGAATACGGCAGTAGTTTAAGTTGAGGATCAACGCCCTCCATCATGGCTTGAGCCTGATCTATTAAAGCCTCCGCGCATGCCTGCACATCCGATACGACGAAGCTGGCTGGAACCGGACAGAGAAACTCCATGCCTTTATTTCGATGCACGGCTAACTTCAGATCTTCTCCAATATTCACACCAGCTTTAAGCGCTGCGAGCAGCAATCCAGATATGGTCGCATCGGGGAAGAGGATAATGCCATCGGGGTATGGCTCGCTACTCCAGAGACGCCGAAATCCATCATAGCCGAATCGATCAAGAGAATGGTTGCTCTCGTTTTCATAGTGAACGACGTGCCGAGGGCGCCACGCCAAACCATATTGACCGCAAAGATCGGCAAAAGGATCGTCTACGAATTCGGGAGGGAGGTTTGAAAGCAGGCTGACGCTCTTGCATCCCTTTTTGCTGAGCGCCTTTATAGCTTTTGCTAAGAAGTCACGATAATCAAAGCTGACGCCAAAAGGATAGTTTTCACCCATAAGGGAGATGGGTACCGGTATGCCATCTATCCATGATCGGTGAGATGCCGATCCACTGAGTATAATAAGGCTGTTGATCTTCCCGGCATGTAAGGCTTGCTGTATTTCCGGAAGCAGCGTTGTTTGCTTGGAGTCAGGCCGGCGATCATACCATAAGTGCGTCTCAATGCCTCTCTGGTGCGCCGCCTGTTGTACCTGATAGTTGAGAAACTGGGTAAATTGCCGACTCGGCGTAATCATGTTATTCACCGTCGTGTAAATTCCCATGGGCGAAAGGGATTTGCGCCGCTCCCGCACATAGGTGCCAACCTTGCGTTGGCGAGAGAGCAGCCCCTCTTTCACGAGAACGGACAAGGCCTTGTGCACGGTTTTCACATCGGTGCGCGAGTTTTTCGCTATCTGAGCGGTTGAAGGCAGCTTGGTGTTCGGCGGTAGCTCGCCACTGAGTATCTGGTTGCGCATTTGATCGGCAACCTGCCTCCAAATGACCCTTGGTTTTTCGATACTCAAAATTGGCGAAGGCAACTCAGCATTTTCTTCCATTGTGCAAATAATGATAATAAATCGATGCGCGTCAAGTGATAACCATGCAAGCGAAGCTAACTGATTGCGCAGCGCATTCCACTTGAGCTGCATAGAGCCCAGCCCAGAAAGGCAAGCAACTGATGGCCAAGGAATTGAACTAAAAAAGTCGGGTTAAAGGAAATTGGAAACCTCGATTCGCCCCGAAACGAGCCTCCATCCTGTGGTGTGTACAAAAACACTGAAGCCTTTTCTGCTCAAAAACTAGCCATCCAATGTTTGCTTCGTCCAGCTTCAACCCCGGTCTTGCCAACCGGGATTATGAGCCTGTTGGTCTTTCAAGCCCTGTGAGATTGTAGAACCCTTGTCCTCCTTTTTGTCGCTTCAGGAGGTTTTCGAGCCTTTTCGCTTCCGCGATGGACATCGCTTGGCTGATCCATGCGAGAGTCCAAGGTCCCTTGTTTCTCGTCCATTTGGACTCGCCTTGTTTGCGCTGCTCTAGCCGCGTGTCGACGTCCTCGCTCATTCCTATGTAGAAGCGTCCTTGGGGATTCTGGATGACGTAGACTCAGTACACGCTGTCGTTGAAATGGCGAAGGCCGGTCCCCCTTTAGGAACCGGCCCTCATTGGGTGCAGGGCCCGGATTTGAACCGGGGACCTTCAGGTTATGAGCCTGACGAGCTACCAGACTGCTCCACCCTGCAAATGCAGTTTTTGAACTGTAGGTCTCCGCTCTGGCTGTCGGAGAGGGCGTAGAAAGCTGAATCGGAATGCCTCTGTCAATGCCTTTTGAGACGTTTTTCGGAGAATTGTCACAAGTTCCCTCTTGCCAAGGGCTAGGTGGGGACTAGCTTCCTCCCCTTTCGCAAAACTGAACCCTCACTCAATAACCTGTAAAACGATGCTGTAAGGCGGCCTGACAGTCGCCTGCGTTCCTCCTTAAGGGGAGCGTCCCAATTCATTATGAATATCGAACTTACCGATCTGCTCGAAGCTGGAGTCCACTTCGGCCACCAAGTAAAACGCTGGAATCCGAAGTCCAAGAGCTTCGTTTTCGACCACCGCCAGGGGATCTCCGTGATCGACTTGGCCAAGACGCATGAGGGCTTGAAGAAGGCCTACGATTTCGTGGAGGAAACCGTCTCCAAGGGCGGAGAGATCCTTCTCGTCGGTACCAAGCGCCAGGCCCAGGAAATCGTGCGCGAGGCTGCGACCAACACTGGCATGCCTTTCTGCGTGAACCGCTGGATGGGCGGCACGCTTACCAACTGGCAGACGATCACCACCTCTATCGCCAAGTACAAGAAGTACATGGCCATGGAGGCCGACGGCTCCCTTGCCAAGCTCCCGAAGAAGGAGGGCTCCGCTATCCGCCGCGAGATGTCGCGCATGCACCGCAATTTCGAGGGCATCGTGAAGATGGATAAGATCCCCGCTGCCATGTTCATCGTGGACGTGAACTACGAGGACATCGCAGTCGGAGAGGCTCGTCGCTCTAAGATCCCCGTCGCCGCGATCGTGGATACCAATTCCGACCCATCCCTGGTCGACTACCCGATTCCGGGCAACGACGATGCGGTGAAGTCGATCCGCATCATCCTCGAAGCGATCACCGAAGCCATCGAGTCTGGCCGGGCCAAGCGCAGCGCTCGGGCCGCCAATTCCGGAGCAAAGGGCGAAGCCTCCGCCGCTGGCGCGGAGATGGTGGCTGCCGCCGTAGTGGCCGCTCCCGTCAAGGGGGTGGTTCCGGTCGCTGATGAGGCTCCGGTTGCCGCTCCCGCGGATCTAGCTCCGGCCCCGGCCGAGGCGCCAGCTGCCGAAGAAGCCGCTCCTCCTGCTGAGGAGAGCGAGAAGGCCGAAGGCTAGCTCTACCGAAGAAGACGCCGCCCAAGCGCGGGCCGTGTCTTTTTCGTTTCCCCTTTCCTTTCAACTGATTTCTTCCGAAACGAATCGAGCGACCCATATCCAGGGCGCTCCCCAAACTGCACTCTAATACATGAGCGTTCAAATATCCGCAAAACAAGTAGGCGAACTTCGCGGCCAGACCGGAGCCGGTCTGATGGACTGCAAGAAGGCCTTGACCGAAGCCAACGGCGACCTCGAGGCCGCTGCCACGATTCTTCGCAAGAAGGGCATCGCCTCCGCCAGCAAGAAGGCCGGCCGCGCCACTTCCGAAGGCTTGATCGAATCCTACATCCACCTCGGTGGAAAGGTCGGCGTACTCGTCGAGGTGAACTGCGAGACCGACTTCGTAGCCAAGACCGAGGACTTCAAGGCTTTCGTGAAGGACATCTGCCTGCACGTGGCTGCAGCCAATCCGGTCTGCGTCAGCCGCGAGCAGGTTCCTGCCGAACTGATCGAGAAGGAGCGTGAAGTCGCCGCGGCCCAGGCCGAAGGCAAGCCTCCCGCTGCCGTGCAGAAGATCATCGAAGGCAAGCTCAACAAGTACTACGCCACCGCCTGTCTGCTCGAGCAGCCTTTCGTGAAGAACTCCGACCAGACCGTGCAGGACGTGCTCACCGAGAAGATATCCAAGCTCGGCGAGAATATGCAGATCAGCCGCTTTACCCGCTTCCAGATCGGCGAAGAGCAGGACGAAGCGTAAGCGGTTTCCAACTACATCTTTTCCCAAGCGGCGACCTGATCCAGGTCGTCGCTTTTTTAGTATCCTCGGAGAGGTAGGGACCGATCGCCGAGCGGTCCGCATATGTGGGGTTATAGAAGCTTGTCCCGTAGCGCGGTGCTTCAGCCCGCGTCCGCGTTGTTTCTTATCCTCTTTTATCATCTTCATCCTCATCTTTATCCTGAGATGAGGATGAAGATGAGGAAGGGGGGATGATGAGAGCGCATTGCGGACGCGGGCTGAAGCACCGCGCTACGATTTCTTCACGCCATATTCTCCTCCAGTTCACGGAGGTTTCATTTCCGCAGGCCAGACTGCGGGGATGCCAGAAGAAAATATAGTCTCCTCCGAACCTGCTGCTTTTCGTCAACGCTTGTTCTCCAGTTTGGGGTGGAAGCTTTTCATACTCATTGCGATGGGGCTTCTGCTTTTGATCCCTCTGGGGATGATCAGAGGCTTGCTTGGCGAACGCATGGCTCGCAAGGCGGAGGCGGTCACGGAGATCGGCCAGCAATGGGGCGCAGCTCAGCAGATCATCGGTCCTCTGCTTCGGGTGCCGGTCACGCGCGAAACGCAAGTCGAGGAGCAAGTGACAGTGGATGGCTATGTGAATACGCGTCGTCGTACCGTGACGCAGAGCGACCATCTGATCCTGTTGCCGGAGACTTTCGAACTCGAGGCGACTATGGATCCCGAGTTGCGCTATCGCGGGATCTTTCGTTCGCCCGTCTACAGCAGCGCAGTCTCTGCGATAGGGACCTGGAGTCCTAGGGCTCCAGAAGCGTATGGATTTTCGAATACGAAGCTCGATTGGTCGAAGGCTGCTATTGTATTCAGCGTTTCGGACGCCAAAGGCCTGACCGAGATTGTGGCGAGCGGCGGAGACGAGCTTGGCGCGCCGCGACCGCTTTTTATCAGAGGCATGGGAGAGTGGGTGGAGATCGACTTTCCTGTTGCTCAGGAGGGTGACGGCGTCGAGGCGTCATTGTCGTTCGCCTTGCGGGGGAGCGCCGAGCTCGGCTTCCTGCCGATCGGACGAGAAGGGAAGGCTCGGATCGCTTCCAGTTGGCCGGATCCTTCTTTCATGGGAGAGCGGCTGCCTTCAAGTCGCGAGATTTCGGATACGGGTTTTGTGGCGAATTGGTCGTTTGGCGAGTTCGGGCGGAACTTTCCGCAGTGGTGGCTGGAGAACGACGGAGCTCTGGGACTGTCGAGCTTGCAGCTATCGACGAGCGGCGTGGGCCTAGTAGATCCGATCGATGGATACCGTATGACGGAGCGCAGCTTGAAGTACGGAGGCCTGTTTATCGGCCTTGGTTTTGTGGCGTTTTTTCTTTTCGAAGCGTTGTGCGGCTTGCGTTTGCACGCTATGCATTACCTTCTCGCCGGCGCGGCCCAGGCTCTGTTCTTCATGCTGGTGCTGGCTCTCTCCGAGTTGATGGGTTTCGCGTGGGCCTATGCCATCGCTGCTGGCGCGGCGACGGCTTTGATCGGGTGCTATGCTGCTAGCGTGTTGAAGGGCAGGAGGCGCGCGGCGGTGATCGCGGGGTCTTTGGCGGCGCTTTACGGCACGTTGCTGGTGATCCTGAGGCAGCAGGATGCGGCCTTGCTGGCCGGTTCGGGACTGCTTTTCGTAGCTTTGGCCGTATTCATGTTCCTGACACGCGAACTCGACTGGAGCCGGGGAACGAAAATGGGAGATTAGGAGGAGGAGTAAGAGTAGGATTATTTGAGGTCAGTGGTAGTCTACGATTTCGACTTGGGTGGGCCCACTTGGCGTCCAGACGAAGCAGATGCGATATTGTTGGTTGATGCGGATCGAGTGCTGACCGTCTCGATCGCTTAGTAGGGCTTCTAGCCGGTTGCCGGGCGGCATGCGTAGATCTTCGAGATTTTCCGCTGCGTTCAATTGGATAAGGCGCCGCAGAGCTGCTCTCGTGATCGCGGAAAACGGGCGGGAACGCTCGAGCTCCCAGAGTTCCTGGGTTCTCTTGTCTGCGAAGGATTGGATCACTTGCCGTATTCGGAGTGGTCCTCTGCGACGGCGTTGCAGGGCTCGATGTCGGCGGTGAGCTTGTCCTTTTCTCGCAGGGCTCTGCGCAGGTCGCACTCCGTCTGGATATTGAGCCAGAAGCGAGGCGATTGTCGGAAATAGGTCCCAAGACGTATGGCCATGGGAGCGGTAATGGCTCTTCGCCCGTGGACGATCTCGTTGATGGCCCGCGGGGAAACGCCGATAGCTCTGGCGAGAGCGTTCTGCGAGAGACCGAGCGGCTGAAGATAGTCCAGGTTTAGGATTTCGCCGGGCGTGATTGGTTCCATCCTATAACGCGTAGCGTTATGGGATATGGCCGGCAAGCCTCAATCGGGGCTTTAATCCTAATCCTCCTCTTCCTCCTGATCTTAATCTTCTTCTTGGGAAGCAGAAGCTGATGAAGATTATGATTAGGAGGAGGAGTAAGAGGAAGATTGGGGGGATGGCTACTTGGTAGCGGCTTGCTCTAGGATTTGGTACATGCGGGTGACCATGTCCTTGGGGTCTTCGAGCAGGCCGGCGGCGACGAGGGCGTTGTCGAAGGCTTGCTGGGCGACGAGCTTGGCGAGGTCTTCGTTGCTCTGGCGCTGCGTATTCAGATTCTTGATAAGGGCGTGGCGCGGGTTGATCTCGAAGAGAACCTCGACGGGCATGGGATTTTCCTGGCCCATCTGGCGCATCATGCGTCGCATCTGGCTGGACATGGCGTCGGGGGAGAGGGCCATGACGGGGCTGTCGATGAGACGGCTGGAGACTTTGACTTCCTTGACGCGTTCGCCGATGGCGTTCTTGAGCCAGGAGCAGAGAGCCTTGGCGTCGTCTTCGGAGAGGGGCTCGCCTTCGGAGGCGGGAGCTTCGTCGAGCTTGAGGTCGCCTTGGTCGGCGGAGACGAGGCCCTTCTCGTCGAATTTGCCGAGGTTGGACATGACGTATTCGTCGATGGGCTCGTAGAGGAAAAGGACTTCGAGGCCGCGGGCCTTGAATCCTTCGAGGTAGGGGCCGCTTTCGATGGACTCGCGGTTTTGGCCGAGGATGTAGTAGATCTCCTTTTGGTCGTCCTTCATGCGGGAGACGTAGTCGGCGAGGCTGGTGGTCTTGCCTTTCTCGCTGACGGAGGACTCGAAGTAGAGGAGCTTGGCGAGGTCGTCGCGGTAGGTGAAGTCCATGGCGACGCCTTCCTTGAGGTAGATGCCGAAGTTCTTGAAGAACTCGGCGTACTGCTCTGGGCGCTTCTTGGCTTCCTCGGCTAGGGACTTGAGGTAGCGTTTGGTCAGGACTCGGCCGAGCTTCTGAGTGAGCCCGCCGTCCTGCATGGTTTCGCGAGAGATGTTGAGGGGGAGATCGGCGGAGTCGACGACGCCTTTGAGGTAGCGCAGCCATTCGGGGAGGAGCTCCTTGGGCTTGGGGTCGATGAGGACCTTGCGGCAGTGCAGGGCGACGGCGGGGTCGATGCGCCCGAAGCCGGCGCGCTCGGGATTGGTCTTGGGGGTGAAAAGCAGGGCTTGGATGTCGAGCGGGGCGTCGGCGCTGAAGTGGAGGCGGTAGTGGGGCTCGTCGAAGGCGTTGGCCTGGAACTTGTAGAACTCGGTGTACTCTTCGTCCTTGATCTCTGATTTGGAGCGGAGCCAGAGGGCATCGATGGTGTTGACCTTCTCGCCGTTGAGGTTGATGGGGAACTGGACGAAGCTGGAGTAGCGTTTGATGATTTCGCTGATGGTGTCCTTGCTGGCGTACTTCTTTTCCCCGTCTTGGAGGGTGATGACGATTTTGGCGCCGCGGCGCTGGCCTTCGACTTCCTCGATTTCGTAGGCTCCGGAGCCATCGGAGGACCAGACATGGCCGGGCTCGTCGGTCTTCCAGGAGTGGGAGTAGACCTTTACCTCCTTGGCGACCATGAAGGCCGAGTAGAAGCCTACGCCGAACTGGCCGATGAGGTTTTCGTTTTTCTCGCCGCCTTCCTTGATGGCCTGGAGGAATTGCTTGGAGCCGGAGTGGGCGATGGTGCCGAGGAATTGGGTGAGCTCGTCCTTGCTCATGCCGACGCCGAAGTCCTGGATGGTCAGGGTATTGGCCTTGTCGTCGGTGGTGATGTTGATCTCGAGCGGGAGATTGTCGTCGAAGACTTCCTTTTCGGTGATTTTGAGGTGGCGCAGCTTCTCGAGCGCGTCGGAAGCGTTGGAGATGAGTTCGCGTACGAAGATCTCCTTTTCGGTGTACAGCGAGTGGATAACGATATCCAACAGCTGTTTGATCTCGGCCTGGAATTCGTGTTTTTCGATGTTCTGCGTGCTCATAGTTTGTTTGGTTGAAAATTTTTGGGGCAATACCCGTTACGGAGCAGAGGCGGGGCTTCAAGCCGGAAGTTTTCCGGAAGCCGCTTTTAGTCACGCCCATTCCGAGGTGGGCGCATGCGCTGGCGGGGTATTGTCGTTAGGTGGAGCGGATCCCTCTTGAGGGGATGCTTTTGCTTGAGATGAAACTCTGGAAAATTCGAACCTTTGGGGTGTCCGCGTTGCTGGCGGCGGTATTGGCTTGGCTCTATGGTGGGGCCCAAGTGGGGTTCTATCGTACTTATTACAACGTGATGGAGTACGACGAGATTCTGGGAATCGAATATCCTGTGCAGGTGGATGCCTTTTTGCCTGGAGTGGAGACGCTCGCAGTCGGCTTCGCTTTGTTTTCGGCGGCTTTCATCGTTTGTAGCGCGATCGAGGCGCGACGAGCCCGCCGTCCGGAGTTCTAAACGGCTTTCCGTCTAAACCAACTATCCAATTGTCTATATACAACGCTATGAAACGTATCACTGCTCTTCTCTCTATCGGCTCGGCTCTTTGCGTGGCTTACGCGAGCGCCATGGAATTCGATCTCAATGATCCCAAGGGGGTAAACAGTATCGCTTTTTCGCTTGATGCTCCGCTGGAGTCGATCGCCGGCACGGCGAGCGGGATTTCCGGCAGTCTGAAGTTCGATCCCGCCAAGCCGGAGGAGACTTCCGGCAAGCTGGTCTTGGCGGTGGATTCGATGTCGGTGCCTAATCCCGAGATGCAGGATCACCTGCTGGGCGCTCGCTGGATGGATGCGAAGAAGCATCCGGAAATCGTCTTCGAGCTGGCTTCGCTTAGCGACGTGGAGCAGGAGGGCAACAAGACCGAGGGAACGGCTCACGGCACGATGACGATCAAAGGCGTGAGCAAGGACATTATGGTCCCAATCAGCTTCACTTTCCTGGAAGGCAAGCTCGCTGCTCGTCAGAGGGTGGAAGGCGATCTAGTAGTGGTGCGCTCCAGCTTTTCCGTGAACCGAAGCGACTTCGACGTGAATGCCGGGCAGAGCGAGGACAAGGTGGCGGACGAAGTCGTCTTGAGCTTGAGCTTGGCTGGATCGCACGCTCACTGAGCCGATTCCCTTTCATCATCCCGATCTTCTTCCTCATCCTCATTATGGGATGAGGATGAGGAAGAAGATGAGGAGGGATTGTCAGCTGGATTCGCGGCTGCCTTATTCTAGTAAGTCGCCAATCTCCTTCTCTCCTTCAACGATGAGTCGGTCGATTATCTTGACGATGAGGCTGACCTTGGGCTTGGTGCCCCAGCCATTGGCTCCGACTGCCTTGCATTTGGCGACCATCTGCTCGTTGATGAGTGAGGAGAAGACGATGACGGGAGTTTCCAGGTTGAACTCCTTCTTTACGTGACGGCAGAAGGTGAGCCCGTCCATGACGGGCATTTCGATGTCGGTGAGAATGAGATCGAAGAAGTCGCTGAAGGGCTGTCCGGTGGTTTTGACGATTTCGACCGCTTCGGCGATCTTGTCCAGGGCTTCCTTCCCGTTGGTGGCGAGCTCGACGCTGGTGAATCCGACGTCCTCGAGCTGCTGGTGGACCATCTTGCGGATCATGGCCGAATCCTCGGCGAAGAGGATGCGGATGTGGTCGCGGGGCTTGTACTCCTGTTCGATCTTCTGGAGCTGCTGGGTGTCGATCGACATGCCGAGTCTCGGGTTGATCAGGGTGAGGATGTACTCCAGATCGAGTATGAGGACGAGTCTGTCTTCGAGTCGAATGATCCCGTTTACGTAGGGATTCTCCTGGGCGAAGTTGGCGCTGATGGGCTCGAAGTTCTGCCAGGATACGCGATGAATGCGTTCGGCGCCGTCGATGGCGAAGGCGACGACCTGATCGTTGAACTGAGTGACGAGCATGAGGGCTCGGCTCGGGTCGGCAGGTTCGCCGTCGATGCCGAGCACCGCTCGAAGATCGAGGGTCATCGTGGGTTTGCCGCGAAATGAGATGGTGCCGAGCACGCCTGGCGGTGGCAGGTCGGCTCTGGTGATCTTGACCTGTTCGCGTTGGACGATCTGGTTCACTTTGGCGACGTTCACTCCGTAGTGATGGCCGCCGAGGTTGAATTCGAAGACCTCGACCTCGTTGGTGCCTGCTTCGAGGAGGATGTCGGTCTTGGCGTGAGCCTTGGATATGGTGGTCTGTGACATTCGGTTCGGTCTTTCGCTGGGAGTGTTTTCCGGCTGTTGGCGGCGCTGCCGGATGGCGTATGCCGGGCGTCGCCTCGGCGAAGAGGCTTGTTTCGATAAAACGGCCTCGGCTTCCCGAGACTTAAACTCGCAGAAGGCGTTTTTAGTCAAAAAACCTTATACTCCGCGCCCGTAGCGGCGCTCAGGGTTCCGCGCTACTTCGCGTCCTGGTCGGGCGTCTCGATTTCGAAACCGTGCACTTCGCCGTCTTCTTCGCCGGTAGCTAGCACCTTGCGGATGCACCAGACGAAGAGGAAGGTCACGGAAAGGGTCGAGACGAGCATGATTATCCAGCCTCCGATGGTCATGTCAGATGTCCTCTCCTTTTTCCACGGTCTTGGGTTTGAAGCTTCCGCCTGCGGTGAGCAGGACGAGGAAGGCCGAAGTGAAGGCGATCACGCCGATGCTGTACCAGGCGGTCTGATTGGGTTCGATGAAGAGGTCGACGATGTAGGAGCTGTAGGCTCGCTCGCCTCCTGTGAAGCTGAAGCCGAGCACGCCATTGTAGATCCAGGCCAGGAAGATGACGATCAGAAACGCGGGGCTGAGGTACTTCATGATGACCTTGAAGAAGGATGGGATCCGAATGGCGGCCCCCTGGTGAGCGATCTCGAAGCCCTTGTCCACGCCGACGATCCACCCGAAAATGATGATCTGGATGGTGGCGAGCACGACCATGAGCAGGTTGGTCACCCAGAAGTCTATCGTGTCGAGCGCCTTCACGCCGGCACTGAAGTAGACCACGAATGCGCAGCCCGCTGCGGTGACGAAGCCGAGAATGGCTACCGATTGCTTGCGGTTGATGTTCATCGCCTCCTCGAGAAATGCGATGCCGGGCTGGAGCATGGATAGCGAGCTGGTCACCGCTGCGAGAAACAGCAGGAAGAAGAAGGCGAAGCCGAAGAACTGCCCGCCTGGCATCGTAGCGAAGACCATGGGCAGGACGTTGAAGCCGAGCCCGAAGGTTCCGGCTCCCGCTACGCCGGCGACTCCGAGAAAGGCGTATCCAGCGGGCAAGGTCGTGAGTCCGCCCAGCGTAACCTCGCAAAACTCGTTGGTGCTCGTGGCGGCGAGTCCGCTGAGGACCACGTCGTCCTTTTTTTTCAGATAGCTGGAGTAGGTGATGATGACGCCGAAGCCGACGGAGAGGGAGAAGAATATCTGCCCTGCGGCGGCCAGCCAAAGCTGGGGGTTGGCGAGCTGGCTGAGCATGGAGACGGTACGCAGATCGAGGTCGGGATTCGTGGCCGCTCGGGCTTTCGCCTCCTCGATCATGAGATCGCCTACTACTTCGCCGTCTGCCAGCGGTATCCATTTTTCCACGCCAGTGGATTCATTGACGACGCGCTCGTGCATCACCATCTTGTTTGGGTTCCACATGAATCCGAGGCCGTTGGCCACGCTGTTTTCCGGATGGTCTGCGACGGGAGCTCCGAGCGTGAGCACGCGGACTAGGATGATCAAGGCGAGGACCACGAGAGTCGGCATGGCGTACTTGCAGAAGAACTCGATGCCTTTGGAAATGCCTCGGTAGATCAGGAAGAAATTCAGGGCGAAGACGAACAGGAGGAAGCCGCCGACCTGTTGCCAGCCGAAGCCCACTGCGTCGCCGTCGCCGCCGATTCCGATGAAGGCGCCCCAGAAGTCTCCCGCTTCCGCGACCGTTTCGAAATTCATGGCGCCGCGAGCGAAATTGACTGCGTAGCCCAGGCACCACGCCTCAATATAGACGTAGTACATGTAGATAACTACTGGGATGATGACCCCGATCACGCCGAGGTAGCGAAACCGCCTTTGGCCTGTAATGAATCCAAGGATACCGGGGCTGGAGTTCATTCCCCGCTGGCCGCCGGCCCGTCCGAGAGCCCACTCGGCCCAGCAGATGGGCAGGCCGATGATGATGAGGGCGATGAAGTAGGCGATCATGAAGGCGCCACCTCCGTATTGGGCAGCCTGCCCGGGAAAGCGTAGAAAGTTTCCGATGCCGACCGCGCTGCCAGCGACTGCGAGGATGACGCCGATGCGCGAATTCCACGACTCTCTAGAGGGTTTGGCCGTCATAAGCCTTTGGTGTCTAGGGGCGGTTGAAGGAAACGCCAGGAAAAACACGTGTCCTAAAGGCTCTCGACTTCGCCTTGTTCGCTCTCAAAGTCTTGCTCGCCCACCATGCCCAGTCTCGCGGACAGATACGTTTTTTTCGAATGGCTCAAGGTCTTCGCCCTGGTATTGGGTTCCATGTTCGGTCTGCTCATCCTCTTCGAGATACAGGACAGCTTTACGGATTTGGTCAGCTACGAGGCCACTTTCGGGCAGATCGCCTTCTACTACGCGATCCTCTCGCCCAGCTTTCTCACTATAACGCTGCCGGCATCGATTCTCGTATCCATTTTGTACGCGCTCGGGCAGCTGCATCGCTCGAACGAATTCGTCGCTCTTCGGGCCTCGGGGATGAGCGTGATTCGCGTGACTCGCTCCATCTGGTTGGCGAGCCTGCTCATATCGGGCGGCCTTTGGTATCTGAATTCCAGCCTGATACCCTGGTCCGTTGAAGAGTCCGACCGGCTTATGCTCAGTTTGAGACTGAACAAGGAGGCTCAGGAAATGGGCAGCGACGAAGTCGGTATCATCCAAGGGCTGTCCTTCGACAACCGCCGAGCAAACCGCATGTGGTTCATCAATCGCTACAGCCAGTTCAAGAGCCAAGGCTATG
Organism: Pelagicoccus sp.; assembly: GCA_028284635.1. Classification (GTDB taxonomy): domain Bacteria; phylum Verrucomicrobiota; class Verrucomicrobiia; order Opitutales; family Opitutaceae; genus Pelagicoccus. The sequence continues at coordinate 54,117 of JANQRJ010000071.1, read as the reverse complement.
GCATCCAGGTCTCGATGATGAACGAGGACCGCCGAGAGATGCGGCGGATCATGGCCCGCTACGGCTACTTCGATGAGGTCCTTGGCTACTGGATCCTTTTCGATGGCCGTCAGATCATCCACAATCTCGAAGATGACTCGAACCCGCGCCTGCCGCCCTTCGACCGTCTGGAAGCCCGCGAACTCACCGACGATCCTGGGCTCATGCTGCTTTTCGGCAAACGTCCCAAGGACCTCTCCTTTCGCCAGCTCACCCGTATCACCGAAAACGTGACGCGAGACGAGAATCCCAAAGTGCTCGCCTACGATGCTCGCCGCCACGCCCTGATGGCTAGCGCGGCAAGCTGCTTGATCGTGGCGGGCATTGCCGTGCCCTTCGCGGTGGCCGGCGTTCGCACGAATCCCGCAGTCGGCGTCTCGAAGTCTATCGGCCTCTTCTTCGGCTTCTACCTGCTCACCAGCGTGCTCAACGCTCTCGGTCGCGACGGTTCGCTCTCCCCGGTCTGGGCCGCTTGGGCGCCGATGGTTCTGATGATCGTTCTGTCGTACTTCCTGATGAGACGAGTGAGGTAGCGCGACCGCGTTCTCATGAACGCGGCTACGGATGGAGCGAAATGCAGCATGTAGCCGCGTTCGTGAGAACGCGGTTTCTCGACGTGCTTGCTTTGCGCGCTCTCCGGTCTCTTATTTTCGCCATGAAGCGACAGTTAATTGCTCATCTGCTTGAGAGCGAAGCGGAGCAGGAGGACGTTTTCGTGCAAGGCTGGGTGCGTACGCGACGCGACTCGAAGACCTTCTTCTTTCTCGAGCTCAACGACGGCTCCAGCCTCAAGCCGCTCCAGCTTGTCGTAAGCGAGGGTGTCCCTGGCTATGCCGACTCCAGGGATATAGCGACCGGGGCGGCCGTATCCGCCAGAGGCAGACTGGTCGCCTCCCAGGGCAAGGGCCAGAGTTGGGAGATCCAGGTCGCCGAGCTGAGCCTCGTAGGCTCCGCTGACGATAGCTTCCCGCTGCAAAAGAAGCGCCACTCCAATGAGTACCTGCGCGAAATCGCCCATCTGCGTCCCCGTACCAATCTCTTCGGCGCCGTATTCAGAATCCGGAGCAAGCTGGCCTTTGCCATCCATCGATTCTTCAACGAGCGCGACTTCGTGTACGTGCACACGCCTATCATAACTGCCAGCGATTGCGAGGGGGCAGGGGAGCTGTTCCGCGTCACTACGCTCGACTCCGCCCAGCCCCCGAAGGACGAGACGGGCGCCGTGGATTTCGGCCAGGACTTCTTCGGCAAGTCCACTTACCTCACCGTTAGCGGCCAACTCGAAGTCGAGACCTTCGCCACCGCGCTTGGCAACACCTACACCTTTGGCCCCACATTTCGCGCCGAGAATTCCAATACCTCGCGCCATGCGAGCGAGTTCTGGATGGTCGAGCCGGAAATGGCCTTTTGCGACCTGCAGGGCGATATGGACCTCGCGGAGGAATTCGTGAAGTCGGTCATCCAGGATGTCGTCGCTTCCTGCGCGGACGATCTCCAGCTCTTCTGCAATTTCGTGGACAAGGGACTCGCGGAGCGTCTCCAGTTTGTGGAGACGCGGCCCTTCAAACGGTTGAGCTACACCGAAGCGGTCGAGATCCTCAAGTCCTGCAGTCGAAGCTTCGAGCATCCTGTCGAGTGGGGAGTCAACCTCCAGTCCGAGCATGAGCGCTACCTCACTGAGGAGCACTTCAAATGTCCCGTCACCCTCTACGACTATCCCAAGACGCTCAAACCTTTCTACATGCGAGCCAACGACGACGGTCGCACCGTAGCCGCTATGGATGTGCTGGTTCCCGGCATTGGCGAGATCGTAGGCGGCAGTCAGCGCGAGGAGCGTCTCGAGCAACTGCAAGAGAATATGGCTAGGCACGGCATCTCGGAGGCGGACTACGATTGGTATGTCGATCTGCGCCGCTACGGCAGCGTGCCGCACGCCGGTTTTGGCCTCGGCTTCGAACGCCTGCTCATGTTCGTCACCGGCATGGCGAACATCCGCGACGTCGTTCCCTTTCCCCGCACTCCTGGCCACGCGGAATTCTGATGAAGAAGCCGATCCGTTTTCACCATCGCTACCTCGACCGCGTCGAGACCGAAGCCATCTACGGAGAACGTTTCCTGCGACTCACCTATGAAAACCCGCTGGGTCGCCTCGGCGTCCTGCCCCTCGTGCGCCGCTCGCTGTTCTCCCGTTGGTACGGCAGCCGCATGAATAGGCCCGCAAGCGCCGCCAAGATTCTTCCCTTCGTTCGGAAATACGATCTCGACGAAGACGAGTTTCTCGAACCTGCCGACTCGTATCCGACATTCAACGACTTCTTCTACCGAAGACTCAAGCCCGATGCCCGTCCCATCGCGGAGGGCGCCGATACGCTTGTCCTGCCAGCCGACGGTCGCCATCTCGGCATAGCCGCTCTGGACGCCCACGAAGGCATGTACGTGAAAGGCCAGCGTTTCAACACAGTCGGACTGCTAGGCTCGGCGTCCTTGGCCAACCAATACAGAGGAGGTGTTGCCGTGGTCTCCCGCCTCTGTCCGGTCGACTACCATCGCTTCCACGCGCCGGTCGCGGGGCGGATTCTCGAACAGACGCTGATAAACGGCTCGTTCTACAGCGTGAACCCCATCGCCTTGAGCCGCAACGTGAGCTATCTTTGGCAAAACAAGCGCATCCTCACCGTTATCGAGACCGAACCTTACGGCATGGTATCCTTCCTGGCGATCGGGGCGACCTGCGTCGGCTCTATTCGCATGACTGCCAAAGTCGACCAGACGGTTGAACGTGGAGACGAGCTGGGCTATTTCGCTTTCGGCGGGTCCTGCGTGGTAACTATTTTCCAAGAAGGCTGCCTTGAGCTCGCCGAAGACCTCCAGACCCACGGCGCCCAGCGACGAGAAGTCTACGCCCGGATGGGCGACGTGCTAGGAACGGCTATATCGTAGTGCGGATTCCGCAGAGCGCATAGGCGTCAACTTAAGCTCGTTTAGAGGCCGATCGTCGCCTTTTCATCACTGGCATAGAGGGTGGAACGAGTCCTCCGGACACATTTTTCACAGGCAAAGGCGGCTAAGTTGACGCCTATGCGCAGAGCGGGACCGCGTCTGCAATTCGTCCTCATCATCCCCTCTCCACATCTTCATCCTCATCACTAGGATAAAGATGAGGATGAAGAAGATGATGAAGACAAGAAACGAAGCGGGCTTCAGGCTTCGCTCTTCGAGCTACGACCCGACTTCGAAAGCTCCGTTCTACGGGACGAACCTATCGCATGCCCAAGGGGGGACTCGAACCCCCACACCTTTCGATACCAGAACCTAAACCTGGCGCGTCTACCAATTCCGCCACCTGGGCTTGTGCGAGAAGGCGGAAAACAAGACGCGCTATCCCAGCGAAATCAAACCTTATTTGCCAGTCTCGGTCCGCGATCCTGATCCTAAGCTGGCAGAGCCAGAGCCAAATAGGCGTTTAGCTTTTCGAAGCTATAGACTAAACTGCTACGGACTAAAAAGCTCTCTTCGCGTAAAAGGCTGAAGGGATTTGGACTGAAGGCTGAAGGTGGATTTGGCGGCCTTCGGCCTTCAGTCTATTTGGCTCTGGCTTTGCTAGATTAGGATTAAGAGTAAGAGGAAGAGTAGGATTAAGCGGTGGGCGGATCCGCCCTCCACAAAATGTGTTGATCCGCGTGTGGCCCTTCCCCAGAACCTGCGTCTGCAGCCTCTTGCGTAAACCGTATTTGGATCCGCCTTTCCCGCATTTCTATCCCTGCCCGACCTTGAAGAACGACACGCTTAGATTTCTGGCCGCCTTGAACCTTGCCCTGCTGTTCGTTGGTGCTGCGACGACCGCTCCCTTGCGAAGGCAATTGCCGGAGGACTTGATGCCAGGACTGCAGGCGGTTCTAGAGAACGCGCTCAACGCCTCGGAAGCCGCCCAGCTGCAGCAGTATTTCGAGGAGGAGGCTCGAGGGCGTCGCGTGGCGAGTCGCGCTGCCGTGCTGCCCAGTCTCCGTACCTCGGTTTCGCTGCGACAGGAGGAAGAGCAGGGCTCGGCTGACGAAAGCAGCTTCGAGGATCGCGTCGTCTACGATCTCACGCTCAGCCAGCCGCTCTACCATTGGGGTGCCCGAGATTCGGAGAAGGAGATCGGTTCGCTACGCTACGATATCGAAACTCTGAATGCGTCTCAGACCGCATCGCAGATTGTTCAAAACACGCGCCGCGGCTACATGGGGCTGGTGATTGCCAAGCAAGAACTGGAGGCCAGCTCTCGCAGTCTGGAGCTGAAGCGCGAAGCCGTGGCCAGGCAACGCAAGGAGGTCGACGCGGGTTCGGCTAGCGAGGCCTCGCTTGAGAGTCTGGAGATCGAACTGGAAAGACAGGAGTTAACTTACCTGTCTGCTTTGAATGACTGGGAGACGAGTTTGATCGACTTCGCTTTGTATGTCGGAATGGATAGGGTGGCCGTGGAGGCGCAGCTCGCTGCCGCTATCCCGAAGGTCGCCGTGATGCCGCCTGAAAAGGTTCGCTCTTTGCTTCGCTACGTGCAACCCGCCTTGGAAACCGACGAGGCCCTGCGCAAGCAAGCGCTTGAGGTCGAGATAGCCAAGAACCAGCTCGAAATCGAGAAAGTCGCCACGCGGCCGAAGTTCGACGCGGAGATCGGCATGTCTTCCAACGCCTTGGACGACGACGGCACCCGACGCGAGCAGGAGTTTGTCTACTTCGGTTTGAGAGTCGGCTGGGATATCTTCGATGGATTTAGGACCAAGGGTCGCCAGATGGAGGCCGCCGCCCGACTGGCCCGCACCCGCAAGCTTCAGGCAAGCCTGCGCGGCGCGACGGAACGGATCATTTCGCGACAGCTCCTAACCTTGGAATTGGCTGCAAGGACCTTGGCGATCGACGAGCGACTGATGGAAAAGCGAGAGAAAGGCCTCGCCTCCGCTCGCGACGGGGTGGTTGACCAGCGTGTCTCCCAGGCGCAGCTGGACGATCTGGAGGAGGATTTCGCTCTCGCTTCGATCCAGCTGCAGCGTTCGCGCATGGCGTATTTCGAGGCGGTGGCCCGTTTCGTCTCGCTTGCCGGCTTGGAGGAGTTTGAGCTCGGTGGCGGAAACTGATTTTTTGCGGCGGTTGTTTTCATGAAGCTTGGATTTTGGGTGAAACTCTTTCTGGCTCTCGGACTTGTTGTCGGAGCGAGTATCTACTTTCTCACTACGCTGCAGCCACTAGCTCTGGTGGCGGAAGCGAAACGGCACATCGCGGTGCGTTCCGTGCCCGGCACGGTCAAGGTGGTCGCGGAAAAGGAAATGCTCGTGCGCAGCGACCTTGCGGGACGGGTGGTGGAGACCTTTCTGGAAATCGGCGCGGAAGTATCCGAGGGCGATCTACTGATGGCCCTGGACCAGGGAGACCTGGAGCTGGACATCGAGCGCGTGCAGATCTCGCTCGATACAGAACTTGCGGCTCTCGAGCGTGGCTCGAGTCGGCAGTTCGCTTTGATAAACGCCCAGGAGCTTTTGGAAGACGTTGAACGGCAGTACAATTCCGGCGCGGCAAGCAAGGCCCAGCTCGATCAGGCGACCCGCGGCTTGCAGAGCCTGCAGCAGGAAGTCGATGGCGAGACCGACGCTCGAAACGCTCGCGTCGCCAAGCTCGAGAACGAACTCAAGGCTATGGAGCGGCAGCGCGAAAAGATGTCGATCCGAGCTCCGATGGATGGCGTGGTGACGGAGATTCTTGCCCATCGAGGCGATCTTCTGGCGAGTGGCGACGGCGTTGCCCAGATGATCTCCCTGGAACGCCGCGTCGAGGTGCAGGTGAGCGAAGAGAACTTCGCCGGCGTGCGGATCGGGCAGATTGCGCGTGTAAGATTTCTTGGATACGGCGATCAGACTTTCAGCGGCAAAGTGACCAAGACTCTGCCGGTGGCTGATCCCGAGACCCAGCGCTACACCGTCTACTTGGAAATGGAGATGGCTCAGGAGCGGCTATTTCCCGGCCTTACGGGCGAATCGACCATTACGCTCGACGAGCGGCCCGGAGCCCTGATCATTCCCGGCTCTGCCATCATGGGCGATCGCGTCTTCGTCGTTTCCCACGGAGAGGTCTCGCTGCGCCGCATCGTCAAAGGCTACGGAAGCATGACCAACGTGGAAATCGTCGAAGGGCTGGAAGAGGGCGATCAAGTGATCGTGGACGACCTCGAGCTCTTCAAGTCCGGCGACCGAGTGCGCGCCGAACTGAAAGACTTCTAGAGGGTAGGGGCTCCCTCCGTTTTGCTTGATCCGCGCTACGAGGAAGCCGCCCTACCTTTCAGCTAGTTTCCGCAGAGCCGCTCGAGTCTCTGCGAGATCTTCGCGGTGGGTGACGCCGAACCACTGCGCGTTGCAAGGCAGGGCTCGAGCTTGGGCTCGACCGGTGGAGACTAAGGCGTGCACTGCTGCGGGCAGGTGAAACTCGGACTTCGGTTCGTGGGCCCGCTCCTCGAGAAATTTCTTGAACAGCGGTTCCAGACGGTTTGCCCAGCCTGCCGGGAATCCCCAGCAGTTGAGCGAGACCAGAGTGTCTGGAGCGAGCTCTACTGGCTGCCCGGCCGCGTCGAGGGCGAGAATCGCCGCTCCGTCGTCCGTACGCCCTATTTCACTGTGCTCTTCGATGGAAAGCAGATTGCCATCTTCGTCGCTTCGGCAAATGCCGCGCGAAACGGTTCCGTGGGGCGAGAGAGTGTTGGCCAGTCGGTAGCCGACCAGAGCGTAGGTTTCCTGTTGGGATTGCGTCTCTTCTCTCTCTAGAAAGCGGGCGAGCTCTTCGAAGGCCTCTGCTCCGTAGAAGTCGTCGGCATTGATCACCGCGAAGGCGCTTTGCAGGCTCTCGCGAGCAGCGTAAACGGCATGTCCCGTGCCCCACGGCTTCACTCGGCTTTCGAGGTTTTCCACGGGAATAGGGATGTCGGACTTTTCCTGGAAGGCATAGGCGATTTCGAGCTGGTCCGAGTACTTGGCTTCGGTCATGGCCCGAAATTCGGTTTCCATTTCCGGGCGGATTACGAAGACGACCTTGGCGAATCCTGCTCGGCTGGCGTCTCGCACTGAGTAGTCGAGGAGCCATTCTCCATTCGGACCGACTGGCTCCATCTGTTTCAGTCCGCCGAAGCGGCTTCCCATGCCAGCGGCGAGTACGAGCAGAGTAGGTTTCATGTGGGCCGATTGAGTAGTCGCCCTTCGCTCCGACGCAATTGCGAATCGCTGTCTCTCTTCGGGCCCTACCTTGGAAACCGGACGACAAGCAGCTTAGCTGGATTGGACGACCGCTTCTATGACGGCTTGGAAAACGCCAGGCGAGGTGGCGACGATGCCTTTGTTTTTCTTTAGAGTGCGGCCGAGGGAGAAGTCCAGCGGCTCGCCAAAGGTGTCGGCGATTTGGCCTCCGGCTTCTTTCAGCACGATGTAGCCGGCAGCGTGGTCCCAGATCTTTTCTTCGTAGCTGGGGCGGGTGGGCAGTCGCAGGTAGACGGAGGCCTGGCCTCGGGAGACGGCGGCATACTTGCACTGGCTATCCATGCGGAAGGGTTCGACGGAGGTGCCGAGAGCTTGGGTGATGGTGGCGGAGCGTCCGTGGGCGGTGTGGCCGGACTCGACGGATTCGCAGAAGACGGCTTTTTCTGGCTCGGCGACTGAATCGGTGGAAATCGAGGTCGCTGCCGCGAGATCAGCGAGCGGGGCTTGGAAGGCTCCTTGGCCTTTGACGGCAAATAGGAGGCAGCCTTTGGGGGAAGCGGGGTTGCTGGGATCGACTGGGAGATTGGGACAGCCGAGAACTCCGAGCACGACTTCGCCGTTTTCGATGAGGGCGAGAGCGACGGCGTATTGCTCGCCTCGCAGGAAGCCTTTGGTGCCGTCGATGGGATCTAGGGTCCAGAAGCGGCCTTGCTTTCCGCCTTCGTGGCTGCCGCGATCGATTGCGGCGAGGATCGAGTCGGCTTCGAGGCCCGGCTCGATTCGCTGTACGTAGCTGACGACGCTGGCGAAGAGCTCGGCATTTTCCGGCTGGCGCAGGTCTCCCGAGTCTTCTTCTCCTACTGCTGGATCGTTGGGAAAGGCCTTTGCTAGGGTGTCGAGGACGAGAGCCTGGGCTCCGTAGTCTGCGACAGTGACGGGAGACTTGTCCGCTTTGTCGTGCTTTTCGGCGTCTATGAGGCCGCTTTGGGCTGCTGAGCAGAGAAGGGAGGCTTTGCGTACGGCTTCCTTGGCGACGGCGAGTTCGGTTTCGTAGGACATTCCCGGCACGATGCTTGGCCCGGCTTTGGAGGCAAGTCGCAAGAAAGTCTTAACAATCGCGCGAAACTTCTGCACACCTGCCATCCGTGCTTAAATCCATCGAATCTTGCGTCTTTTCCTTCGACTTGGAGTGGATCCCCGATCCGCTCAGCGCCGAGATGCTGTACGGAGTGGATACGAACGGCGCTCATGGGGCGGAGGAGGCGATGAAGCGGCTTTGGCGCGAGGGAGGAGCCACGGAGGAAATGCCGCAGCCTTATCTCAAGACGGTGCTATGTCGTATCGTATCTGTTTCCGGGATACTGCGCGAGGTGGAAAAAGGCGAACTTCGGCTGAAGCTGGTGACGTTGCCTGTGACTGCCGACGATCCCGAGAAGGCCAAGGAACGTTCGATTCTCAAGATGCTTCTCAAGGCGATCGGTTCGCGCAAGCCGCAGCTGGTGGGCTACAATTCCCATAACGCGGATGTGCCGATCATCGTGCAGCGTTCAGTCGTTCACGGGCTTTTCGGCCAGGGCATGGGAGAGCGCCCCAACAAGCCCTGGGAGGGGGTCGACTATTTTTCGAACAGCAGCGACCACAATGTCGATCTCGCTCCGATGGTGGGGCGTTGGGGACAGACGCCAAGGCTGCACGAGATCGCCACGCTTTCCGGCATTCCCGGAAAAGTGGATACGGAAGGTGGTGCGGTATCCGACTTATGGTTACAGGGAAACCTGCAGGCGATTCTGGATTACAACGAATTCGATGCAGTCACTACGCACCTTCTCTGGGCCCGGATAGCCCATTTTGCGGGGCTGCTGAGCGACAAGGCCTACGCCGAAGAGCAGGCTCTGCTGCGGGCCTTGCTGGAGGAAGAGATAGGCAAGGGCAAAAAGCACTTCGCTCGCTATATCGAAGAATGGGATCGCCTGGCGAAACTGGCCGGAAAGCGTCTTTGAAAGCATAGATTTTGAAAACAGACATGACTCCACCAGCATCCGCCCAAATCTGGGAGACTCCCGAGATCACTTCTTGGGGAAAACTGAGCTCCAAGGCGACCTTCCTCCAGGACGTCAAGCGCCTTCGCAACCCGGCGAAGCCCTCTGGCGCCTGGCGCCTGTCTCTCGACGGGGACTGGGACTTCCAGTTTTTCGACAGGCCTGAATTGGCGGAGAAGGCTCGTCTGAAGAACGCGGCGAAGAAGGGCTGGAAGCCCATTCCAGTGCCGAGCAGCTTGGAGTGTCAGGGGTATGGAAAACCTCAATACACGAATATCGTCACGCCCTTTCGTATGGAGCCGCCCCACGTGCCGGAGAAAAATCCTACGGGCCTCTACCGCAAGCGTTTCAAGACTCCGGCAGACTGGAAGTCGCAGCGCGTCGTGGTCCACTTCGGTGGAGCGACGAGCGTTTTGATCGTGCACCTCAACGGCCAGTTCGTCGGTCTCTCGAAGGACTCCTGTCTGCCTGCCGAATTCGACTTGACTCCCTATATCCGTTTCGGCGCGGAGAACGAACTTACGGCGACGGTTATAAAATGGTCCGATGCGACTCATATTGAGGACCAGGACCAGTGGTGGCTGTCTGGATTGCATCGCGAGGTCTACCTCTACAGCACGCCGAAAACCTATATTGAAGACGCGTTTTTCAAGCCGCTCGTGTCTGCCGATTGTCGAAGCGCCTCGTTCGATCTGCGTGTTTCGGTCGGCCTGGGCGATGGCCCTCAGGAGGGGTGCTCGGTGGAGATGCAGCTCTACGATCCCGCCGGTCGAAGCGTGTTTGCCAAGCCTTTGAGCTGCGAGGTGGAAACTCGCTACCAGAGACCAACGCAGTTCGCTCGCAACGAAGCCCATTTCAAAGCGGAAATTCCATCCGATCGGTTGGAGCTTTGGTCGCACGAAACGCCTAGTCGCTATCTGGTTTCCATCGTTCTGAAGAGTACTCACGGGAAATGCTATACCAGTTTCCATAGCGGATTTCGGCGAGTGGAGGTGAGGGCCTCTGACCTCCTCATAAACGGAAAGCGGACGCTGATCAAGGGAGTGAACCGCCACGAGCATCATCCCATCTACGGAAAGGCGGTGCCCTACGAAACGATGGTGCAGGACGTGAAGCTGATGAAGCAGCACAACTTCAACGCGGTACGCTGTTCTCACTATCCTTGCGATCCGCGTTTTCTCGATCTGTGCGACCAGTACGGGCTTTATGTCATAGACGAGGCGAACATCGAGTCGCACGACTTCCACAACGAGCTTTGCAACAACCCGCGTTACGCGACTGCCTGGCTGGATCGCTGCATGCGGATGGTCAAGCGTGGCCAGAATCACCCGGCGATCATCGCCTGGAGCCTGGGCAACGAAAGCGGTCATGGCGCGAGTCATGACGCTGCCGCAGGTTGGATCCGGCACTACGACGACTCTCGACTCGTGCACTACGAGGGCGGCATATCCAAAAACCAAGGACGGCTCACCTGGGCTCACGGATCGATCGCCAGCGATATCGTTTGCCCGATGTACGCCCGTTTGGACGAACTGGAGAATTGGAGCGCCTTCTGCCTGAAGCGCGCCCCGAAGGTGCCTACCGAGACGCGCGAAAATGGTTTGCTGGAGAAAGCTGAGAAACTGTCGCCGGAGCTTAAGCACCCGTTTGGCCGTCCTGAGATTCGGTTGTTGCCTCATCCCTTGGAGCGGCCGCTGATTCTTTGCGAGTATTCGCACGCCATGGGAAACAGCAACGGTTCGCTCAGCGACTATTTCCGTCTCTTCAAGACCTTGCCAGGGATCCAGGGCGGATTCATTTGGGAATGGCTCGACCACAGCTTCATTCGCGAGGAGAACGGAAAACGTTTCCATGTCTACGGAGGCGATTTTGGCGAAGATATTCACGATGCGAACTTCGTTTGCGACGGAATGGTATCCTCGGAACGGATACCGCATCCGGCGATGGAGGAACACAAACGCTTGGCTCAGTCGGCGAGTGTGGAGCTCGTCGCGGCTAATAGCTCCTCGCTACGCATTCGGGTGCGCAACGAGCGGGATTTAACCTCGCTGGACGGCCTGGAGGCTCGTTGGGAGGAGACGCTTGAAGGTCGCGTGATCGGCGAGGGTCGTTTGCCCCGTCTCAGGATCGCTCCGGGAGAGGCCAAGGAGTTTTCCATAGAGCGACCTCGGAACAAAGCGGGCGGCGAGAGCTTTCTCAACCTGCGCTTCTTCACTCGCGAACCTTCGCTCTGGGCCAAAGCTGGTTTCCTGGAGGGCTGGGCTCAGCTTGAACTGCCGCGGCGAAAGGCGCTTGGCGGCAAGGTCGCGAAAAAGGCTCCACTTGTCGTGGCGGCTCGACGGGGCGATGAAAGCCTTATCGTCGAAGCAGGCGCTTTGAACGCGGTCTTCGATTCGGCGAGCGGCTTCTTGGAGACTCTCGCTTCCTCTGGCAAGACGGTCGTGCAGCGCGGGCCTCGCTTGCAGATCTGGCGTGGAGCGATCGACAACGATGGAATCAAGGCTTGGAGCGGCCAGGCCCACAAGCCGCTAGGACGTTGGCAGATGGCTGGCCTCGATGAGCCTCTCGTTCCCTCGCTTAAGAGCTTTTCAAAACGAGGAACGAAGGACGGTTCGGTGATCGTGTCTTGCTCGCACGAATACGATATCTCGAAGTCCAATAGCCATATCGTTCACGCCCACAAGTACGAGTTCCTGGCCAATGGCGACGTCGTGATCCGACATAGCCTTGTTCTCCGGGGAGAGCAGTTGGTGGACCTGCCGCGTATCGGAACTCGGCTCGACTTAGCGCCGGGCTACGACGATCTACGCTACTTCGGTCGCGGGCCCCTCGAAAACTACTCGGATAGGAAAACCGCAGCGATGGTAGGCATCTACCAAAACGCGGTGGCGAACGAGTACGTCGACTATGTCGTTCCGCAGGAGCATGGTCACCACACGGATACGCGCTGGCTAGAGCTTTCGAAGACGAAGGCTCCTACGCTTCGTATCCAAGGAGAACCTACACTGGAGTTCAATGCCACGCGCTACGCTGCGGAGACGCTTTTCGACACGTCTCACGCAGGCGATCTAGTGGGGCGCGACCACACGATTCTTTATCTCGACCATGCCCATCGTGGGCTAGGCACGGGTAGTTGCGGTCCCGATACCTTGCCGCAATACAGGATTTCGGGCCGCCGCTTCTCTTGGACGGAACGGTTTTCTCTGGTGTAAGAGGGTGTTGGAGTGGAGGTCGTGCCGTAGCGCGGAGCTTTAGCCCGCGACCGCTTCGTTTCTTATCCTCATCGTCTTCTTCATCCTCATCTTTATCTTGGGATGAGGATGAAGATGAGGAGGGGGATGATGTGGGAGAGTAACGGTCGCGGGCTAAAGCTCCGTGCTACGGGGAAGGGTGGCGAGATTCAGGTCCTTGGCCATCTGGCGACTGAGGCTCGCTATCGTTTCCTGATATTGAGGATCTCCTGACAGGTTCATCGTTTCGATTCGCTTGGTTTCCAGATCGTAGAGTTCGCGGGCGTAAACCGCTCCGGAATCGCGTTCGCGCCATTCTACGTAGCGGAATCGTTCGGTTCGCATGGCGTAGCCCATGAGCTTCTGCCCTTGCCCGCGCGGCTCGGTGGTTCGCGGGTACTGGCTGTAGGCCGCGCTCTTGAATGCGGCTTGGGGGTTGTCGAGCAGGGGCCTCATGCTTTTGCCAGGCAAGTCCTCTGGGATCTCCAATCCTGCTAGGTCGCAGAGCGTGGGATAGATGTCTATGAATTCGACCAAAGCGTCACTCGTGTGGCCTGCCGCTTTGCCGTCTGGGGTGGCGAGTATGAGGGGCGCTCTGGTATCCAGTTCGAAATTGCTGTGCTTGGCCCAGGCGTTGAATTCGCCTAGCTTGAAGCCGTGGTCTCCCCATAGGATGACGAGGGTGTTCTGGCGCAGCTCGAGACGATCGAGTTCGTCCATGATTCGCCCTAGCAGCGCATCCATATAGCTGATACAGGCATAGTAGCCATGAATGAGGCGAACCGCTTGCTCCTCCGTGACGGGCTTGGCCGGATCCATGCCTTGATAGCTGCGCAGCTCCCAGCTGCGATGGCCTTCCAGGTGGGTGGCGGCGAAACCGGGCATGCCCTCGGGCCACTCCTTTATTTCGGGAATCTCTATATCTTTCGGGTCGTAGAGATCCCAGTACTTCGCGGGAGCGGCGAATGGCAGGTGGGGCTTGACGAAGCCTACGGCGAGAAAGAAGGGTTTCCCGGAGCTTTTGAAACGCCCCAATGCGTCTATGGCGTTGCTCGCGACAACCCCGTCGCGATAAACGAGATCCGATACGTCGGCCTTCTCGTAGTAAGGCCCGTGCCTGGGTAAGGTTTTTTCTTCGGCGAAGCGTTTTCTGTTTTGGCTCATTATAGCCCGGTTTTCCGGCAGCGCATATATCTCTCCTGGATCCCTTGTTTTTTGTGGGTTGGACCAAACGGTTTCCTCGTCTCTCACATGGAAGATCTTGCCGTAAGATTCGATGTGGTAGCCGGCTTGCTGGAATCTTTGCGGCAGGGTGATCGCGTCGGGCAGCTTTTCGCGAAACGAGGTCGTGAGGTCGTGGACCCCGTTGGTATCCGGTCTTTGTCCAGTGAGCAGACTGGCTCGGGAGGGAGTGCAGACGCCTTGCTGGCAATAGGCGGCGTTGAAGAGCAGGCCGGAGCTGGCGAGCTTGTCTATATTGGGGCTGTGGACCTGCGTGTTTCTGTAGCAGCCAAGTTCGGGCCTGAGATCGTCTACGGCGATGAACAGTACGTTGGGCTTGGGAGCGGTTTCGGCCAGCGAGACGAAACAGGCTAGGAGAGAGGTTGCGATGGCGAAGGCGGCTTTTCTTGTCATGGGTATGATGTGCGGGTATCCGACTCGGATTCTCGATGGGATGCCACCTTATTCAACTGGTTCTACGGATATCTTGCGGCCGTGACTGATCAGCATCGTTGTTCTTGGTTCCTATTTTCTCAAACGCCCTAGAGCTTGGAGGGTGTTGAAGAAGTCAATCGAGCTCTGGCTATATCGTAGCCGCGTTCGTGAGTACCGAGGCGTTAGCCGACAGCGCAGCGAAAAACACGCGGATCTCCCGAACCGATTCCGCGTTCTCACGAACGCGGCTACACTAGAAAGCTGGACTTTTTCAACAGCCAAGCGTGGGCCTGAGATCGCCGATGGCGATGAAGAGGATGTTCGGTTTTGTGGATACGTCCTCCGCGTGGCTGTAGGCCGTGCAAAGCAGCGCGAGATTTCATGGCAAGTCCAGATCCGCGCGCATCTTCGCGTTGAGGGAGGCGATGAGGCTCTCGTTTGCTGCATCGCCTGCTATGTTGATGATTTCGATCCGCTTTTGCGAAAGGTCGTAGAGTTCGCGAGCGAAAATTTCGCCGGTTTCTCGGACGCGCCACTCCACATAGCGGTACTTGTCGGTGCGCATGGCGTAACCCATGAGTGGCTGGCCATCGGCTCGGCGGCGGTACTGGCTGTAGGCCGCGTCTTTGACGGTCGCTTGCGGGTCCTGGAGGATCGGTTTCAGGCTGACCCCTTGCAGGTGATCGGGAAGGGGGATGCCGGCGATGTCGCAGAGAGTCGGATACACGTCGATGAACTCGACTAGGGCGTCGGCTTTCGCGGGACCATCCATGCCGGGCGCGGAGATGATGAGCGGGGAGCGCGTGTCGAGTTCGAAGTTGGTGTGCTTGCACCAAGCTCCGAAGTCGTAGAGCTTGAAGCCGTGGTCTCCCCAGAGGACGACGATGGTGTTCTCGCGCAGACCGAGAGTGTCGAGTTCGTCGAGCAGGAGACCGACTTGGGCATCGATGTACGAGACGCAGGCCCGGTAGCCATGAATGAGTTCGCGGGCCTGTTCCTTGGTGGCTCTGATATGGCGTTCGAATTCCACGTAGGCGCCGAGCTCGCCGGCGCCGAGCCCATTGATGTGGACGCCTGCGAATTCGGGCATGTCGATGGGCCATCGATCGACTTCGGGCAAGACGATTTCGGAAGGATCGTAGAGCTCCCAATAGCGTTGGGGGGCGTTGAAAGGCAGGTGGGGCTTGGAGAATCCGATCGCGAGAAAGAAGGATTGATCAGCTTCCTTGAAGCGTCTGAGGGCGGAGAGTCCTAGCAGGGTTGTTTGGCCGTCCATGTAGGTCTCGTCTGGCACGTCCGCTCGCTCGGTGGCGACTCCCTGGTAGTCGCCCTTGCCTGTTTCGGCCCGGGTTTTTCGGTTGGCGAGGTACTGCGCCTTGTTTTCCGGGATGGCGTAGCGTTCGCCTGGCGAGGGCTGCCACGGCTTGGTCCAGGAGAGCTCGTCGTTCTTGTTGCCGTGGCTGGTGTGGTAGATCTTGCCGTAGGCTTCGGCTTGGTAGCCTTGCTGGATGAAGGCTTGGGGGAGGGTGACGACGTCGGGCACGATGTCTCTAAAGAAGGTTCTAAGGTCGGTAACGCCGTTGGAGTCCGGTCGGAGACCGGTCATGATGCTGGCTCTCGAAGGGGCGCAGACGGCCTGCTGGCAGTAGGCGCGCTGGAAGACGGTGCCGGAGGCTGCCAGCCGATCGATGTTTGGGCTGACTATCTCGGGCCGATCGTAGCAGCCGAGCTCGGGTCGCAAGTCGTCTATGGCTATGAACAGCACGTTTGGCTTCGGCGCGGTTTCGGCGAGCGATGCGAAACATGCGACTAGAGAGGTTGCGATGATGAGGGCTGCTTTTCTTGTCATGGATTCTTTGTGGTGGGGTTGGGCTCGGATTTTCGACCGGGCGCGATTTTTCAACTGGTTCTACAGATGTTTCATCGCGGTGGCCAAGAAACATTCGCTTAATTCGCTCGTATTCGAATACCTGAAAGGCAAACCCTATGAGAAGAAGAGACTTCATCAAAAAGACGACTGCGGCGGGAGCGTTGGCCTTGGCCTCTCAGGCTACTTCCAAAGGCGAAAAGACCAGCTCCACGCCTGCGAAGTCGAAGCGTCCTAACATCCTGTATGTGTTTCCCGATCAATGGAGACCACAGGCTCTCGGATTCATGGGCGAGGATCCGGTCAGTACGCCGCATTTGGATCGCTTTGCTGCGGAGAGTCGCGTGCTGACGCACTGCGTGAGCACGCATCCATTGTGCAGCCCGTATCGGGCCATGCTTTTGACCGGCAAGCTTCCGCATCGCACGGGAGTTTACACCAACGTGAATTCGAAGACTGTGCCTTTCGGCAACTATTTGCAGAATGAGGAGCGTTGCTTTTCCGATATTCTGAGCGAAGAGGGTTACAGCGCGGGCTACATCGGCAAGTGGCATCTCGATCCGCCGCGCGAGGAGGAGTACCCATACCTTGGCGAAGTCGGTCGACCGGTGCGTGGCGATGGCAGGGTCTGGGATGCCTATACGCCGCCAGGTCCTCGGCGTCGCGGCTTCGACTTTTGGTATTCCTATGGGGCTTTCGACGCGCATTTTCGCCCGCACTACTGGACAGGAGAGGATCCGGTGGACCAGCGCAAGGAAGTCTACCAGTGGTCTCCGGCTCACGAGACGGATGTGGCAATCGAGTATTTGAAGAACGAGGACGGAAAGTTTCGCGATCCGGCCAAGCCGTTCGCCTTGGTCATGTCCATGAATCCGCCTCATCCTCCCTACGACCAGGTGGTGCCGACCTATCGAGAGGAGTTCGACCGCATGCCGAAGGAGGAACTGCTTAACCGACCCAACGTCGATCTCGAGAGCGAGGATCCCGGAGCTGTCAAAGCTCGGGCCAAGGCTGCGGGCTACTTCGCGATGGTCAATGCGGTCGACGAGCAGTTTGGCCGTATCATGGCGACGCTTGAGGAGGAGGGTCTCGCTGATGACACCATCGTCGTCTTCACTTCCGATCACGGCGAGCTCATGGGCAGCCACAACCATATGCAAAAGAATCTATGGTACAAGGAGTCCGCGAATGTGCCGTTCATCGTTCGGTGGCCTGGGAAGATCGAGCCTGGCAGGGATGACCTGCTCCTTGGCACGACAGACGTTTTTCCCACGTTGCTGTCCCTGGCGGGACTGGAGTCGTCGCTCCCTGAGGATTTGGATGGCGTCGACAGGTCTGCGGTTTTTCTTGGAAAGCGTGCCGAACGGCCCGAATACACTCTTTACACGTATTCCAGGTCTCCGGATTCGTCTCGCATCAGGCGTGGTTTGATCGGGCATAAATATAGCTTCGTCTGCGATGCTGACTCTAAATCAGAGATTCGCTGGATTCTGCACGACAACGTATCGGACCCCTACCAGATGAAGAACATTGCGCCCGAATCGCCCGAGCTGGTGGCTGAGCTCAAGGCCAAGCTCGTGGCCATGCTTGAGCGCTACGACGATCCGTGGGTAGAGCAGGTGAGAGCTGCTGCCCTGACTTAGCCCTCCGGAGTGGCGTGGCTCTCGGTTTTGCGAAGCAGGAGCCGTTGCTCGCTCAGGTCATCGACTCGAGCTCGATCATGCCGTTTTGCAAAGCGTAGCGAGTGATCGCCGCCACGTTGTGCAGGTCGAGCTTGCGCATCATGTTTGTCCGGTGGTTGTCGACGGTCTTGATGCTCAGGCCTAGTTTCGCTGCGATTTCCTTGGTGCTGTGGCCTTCGGCTATCAGTTGCAGGACTTCGCGTTCGCGTTCGGTCAGGCTGTCCTTCGAACGCTGTACGCTGTCGGGATTGGCTACTACAGTGCGAATGAGCTCGGCCACGTTAGGTCCGAAGAAGGTGCCGCCATTGGCGACGATGCCGAGGCCGTTGATGAATTCCTTGAGATTGGCCGTCTTTTCGACGAAGCCGTGCGCTCCAGCCTCCAGCATGTCTTTCACGATCGCTGGGTTCTGGTAGGCGGAGAAGACGAGAAAGCGACTTTCCGGCAGATGCTTGGTGAGTCGCTTTATCAGTTCCAGGCCGTTGAGTCCCGGCAGGCGAGCGTCTACGATTACGACTTGCGGTTGCAGCTCTAGGATTTCTTTGAGGGCGGTCTGACCGTTGCCGCTTTCTCCGATTATCTCATAGTTGTGCCGCTCGAGGATATCGGCCAACATCTGTCGGATACTCGTTAGGTCGTCGACGATGTAGAGTCTTCTCTTCATGATTTGCTTCGCTCGTGATACAGGACCGGTGGACAGGATTGGAAATCTACTAAATCAAGCTATTGAGGAATCCACCTATTGGCAAGTTAAGGAGAGACAATTAGCATCTAATTGATTCGCATGCCTGCTTCCCCGGGTGAATAGCCCAGCAGACTAGTCTGGATTCGGAACCGCTGGCGAGATTCTAAGGCCATTGTCGTAACGATTCCGTTACGAAGGACCCTGTGGTCCAAGCATCTCCCAGACTCTCGTAGACTTCGACCTCTCTATCTTCAGCTCTTTTCGTTTGGAGAGCCTATGAGTTCAAGTGACTACAGTGTAGTGAGTGTTTAACTACATAGTATTAGAGTGCTCTACAGGCGTTTCGAGGAACTCTACTCATTCGCAGCAAAATTTAAAAAAATCATAAAGGAGTGGAGAGGCGAGCCGTATAGGATCCTGTGAATTTTAAAAAGAATATGAAAAGAGTATCTTTTTCACAATCCAGAGAAGGATTTACGCTTGTGGAAGTGATGGTGGCGTCGGTGATCTTCATTGGAGCGTCGGTTGGAGTAGGCTTCACTGTGCTGCAGAGTCAGAGGTCGGCGTACCAGTCGGTCTATCAGAATGCCGCCTTCAATGCTGCCCAGGGCTTCATTGAGCAGATGCGGTCCATGACCTACGCCGAGATTCAGAATGTGTACGACAATCCTAATTCCGCGTCGCTTTCCACGGAGAGCATCTCGTTTGCTACCGGTTTGGTTAGCGCGGACCCACTGAACTTCCACGTGGATGGCAATGGCAACTGGGATCCTAACGCTTTCGATTCGAAAGAAATCGTAGTAGATGTTCGGAAAGCGAGCGATGGGTCCGATAGAGAAGTGAAAATGAAAATGCGCTTCGCTCTCAATATAAAGGACCTCGCCCAGGATTACCCTTCGGGACAAGAGCCGCTGTCCGCATTCGAGCTTGTGCTGGGCTATTCCTACGAAGCGCTTGGCGCGGACGGCTCGCGCTGGATCGACTCGAACCTCACGACTGTGATCGCCAACCACGAGATATGAAGACTTCACTGAACACGCGACGCGGCCTGGATCGAGCAAAGGGATTCACTCTGGTTGAAGTGTTGCTCGCTTTGAGCATCACGGCGGTGATGGCTGGCATGGCTACCTACTTGCTGGTCGAGACGGGACGCTCGACTTACGTTGCCAGCGAGAAGATGTCCGTGAACAGGGACATCCGACAGGTGATGAACTCGATCGTCGAGAATGGCCGCGAAGCGGACAAGCTGTACCTGTTCGACACCTATGAAGCGCTCGTGTATACTCCGATCGACGGCGAGTATGGCCACCATCGGCTTAGCGAAAAGCAGTCTGGAGACTTCATTCTGCTGGTATACGAGGGCTCGGTAGCCTCCAGCTCCCTAGGCTATCCGATCGAGAAGATCATTGGCATCTACCGGGACCCAACGGTGCCTGCGGGCAACGAAGCTCCGGTGAAGATGTTTACGGTGGACAGCGTAGCGACGGCCGACGCGTTTAAGGATCCCGAGGAACTGATTCCCGACATTTCCAATATTCCAAACCACGAGACGATCCTGGATCTCTCCGAGGACTCGTCCGCAGGCGGCCTCTTCTTCAGCTACAAGGAAAACTCCAGTTTCATCTTCAACGCCAAGATCGTGCATGGAGGCTCCTCCAGGAAAGTAACCAATACCTATAATCTGACAATTAGGGCCCGAGGCGGCTACAACTGAGTCTTACTATGAAGAAATATCGCCAAACGAAACCGTCAGCAGCTCGCCTTCAGGCCATGCGGGATTCGAAGCGCGGCTCTGCGCTGATCGTCGTTATCATGGTCGTTATTGGCCTGGCGATCGTAGTCGCTTCCTTGCTCCGCTCCTCTGGTACGGAGATGAAGGTCAACCGGCGCAATATCATGCTGCATGAGGCGCGAAACGCTGCTGAGGCGTTGCAGGAGTACGCCACAGCCATGATTATCGAGGAGTTCAAGGACAACCCTTCGCTCAGCGGCTCCGCTCTCAAGGGTTTGGTCAACTCGATTCCGACTAGCGCGACCTCGCATTTCGCGGGGACTCACGTGGACCTCAGCGGGAGCTCCATCGATGTCGGGGACCTAGGATCCTCCACTGTCAGGTATGTGCCTGAAGACAAGGACACCGACGACCCGCTTGGCGGCAAGCACGTCTTCTCCCGGACCACAACAGTGTTGACCAAAGCCAAACTCACCGCAGGAGGTCCGGGGGGTGGAACAGTCTATGGCTACGCGTCCCAGCTCTTCGAGTTGCGCGACGCGCCGCTCTTCACGCACGCGATTTTCTTCAACATGGACCTCATGGTCGCTCCCAGTCCTAATATGGCCGTCTACGGGCCCGTTCATACCAATGGGAACATGGGAGTCACTTCGAACAACGACTTGCATTTCCACGGCAAGGTTACGGTCGGCGGCAACTTCTATGTCGGCCACAAGATGTCCAGTTGGGCCTTCCATTCGAGCGGCTACGATGCGCACGGCGTAGCCTTCGAGGACGATCAAGGAACTCTCCAGAACGTCCAGCTATCGGGTTCGTCGACAAGCGACGCCACTAGCTATTTCGATTCCCGCCACGCCGATTGGACTGCGGATGCCTTGAGCCGATGGGGTGGAATGGTCACCGACACCTCCCACAGCGTGCCGATTCTAAACCCGATCTCCATCCCCGATTACCAGCCCGACGACACGAGCACTTCCGCGTACGATCCCTATAATCCAGCTTACGCTCTCATCGAGCCCTTGCTGCCTACTGGGCATGCCGATCGCAAGTCCGCCGAGACCAGGTTGGAGAAGATGGCGATGAAGGCGGGCCTGTTGCTCAAGGTCGAGAAGAGCGGGTCGACCTACTCGGTCCGGGCGTTCATGCAGACCAAGCTCGGATCGAACGATCTTCTGCCGCTTCTCAATGTGGACGGAAACCCAACTCTCGAAGAGATAGATCTGCCAGCTGGCCTGATTGGGGATGCCAATGCGGAGATGACCGATATAGAAACCGACGGCAGTCCCGAGCTCTATCAATACGATTCGAGCGCTAGCAAGGTCGTCGGCGGTTGGTATGATCGACGTCATCGCCAGCAGCTTGACATCTTGAGTCTCGACATAGGGGTGCTGAAGCATCTCGTCGAAAACGAGACGACTTGGGACGACGTCGTCGGCGCGGGCAACGATCCCTACGAACCGGACTTCGACTGGAACGGCATCGTTTACGTGGAGTTTCCCCTTGCTGCCGATTCCGCAGGCAGCGCCGACAATATCGTCAAAGCGGACGTCGAGCCGTCAGCGAAAGGCACCAGTTCCACCATCACGCCAGGTATTGCCCTGGCCCTTATCGACTGCGGCAATCTTCCTGCTCCGTCGTTCTTGCCCTCCACCAGAAGAGGCTTCACCTTGGCCACCAATGCCGCTCTGTATGTCGTTGGCGACTACAATGCGGATGGAAACGCGACCGCCTCTGATTCCGCCAGCACTGCCGAGGTCGACGAGGTGCCGGCGGCCCTGCTCGCAGACTCCATCACGCTGCTGTCGGACGCGTGGAGTACTTCCGTCGGCGGAAATCCCATCGGCCGCGAAAACAGCGCCACCGACGACAAGAACGACAACGGCGGTCGCTATGCCTCGGATACGGAATACGCCATGGGCATGATTTGCGGCTACATCCCTGCAGATCCCGCCACCGATTCGACTACGAGAAACTGGGGCGGCGGGGTGCAGAACCTTCCCCGTTTTCTTGAGAACTGGAGCAACAAGACGGCCACCATTCGGGGCTCCCTGGTAGCCCTCTTCGAAAGCGAAGTGCAAACCTTTCCCTTTCTGGTCAAGCCAACCACCGATGTGGGTAACCACTCTGGTAGCTGGTTCAGTCCTCCCATCCGCAACTGGGGCTTCAGCTCGCTCTTCGCAGCCAACAAAATGCCTCCCGGTATCCCCAGCGTCCGCCATCCTCGCCTGTCCAACCTGAGCTTTCTTTCGAAAGCCGAATACGACGCGGCCCTTGCCGGACTGTAGCCGAACCCAGTCCACCGGACCTTCTCTCATTCCAACTGAAAAGCGTATCGGTCTAGAGAGTCTCCACGTCCCACGACCAGCTGCGGTTGGCGGAGAAGCGGATCCAGGCGAAGCTGCTGACGCTGCCATCTCTCGGGCCGTTGACGGCTCCGGGATTCAGGATCCGGACTGCGTTGTGGCTATTTTGCAGCGGTCGGTGCAAGTGGCCGTAGAGCACTGCGGCTAGCGCGTCGTCTGGCAGTTCTCGAGGTGGCAAGTGGTGGAGTCGGAAGAGGTGGCCGTGGCGCTTCAGTTCCAGCTGTCGAGGCCAGATGTCCGCAGGGTCGCAGTTGCCTTCGACTACGGATAGCGGACGGCCCAGGCTTTGGATCGGGGAGATAATGTCGGGCTGCGTCACGTCGCCGAGGTGCCAGATCTCGTCTGCTTGCTTCAGCCGGTCGAGCAGACGATCAGGCAGGCTTCCGTGCGTGTCCGAGATGACCGCTATCGACTCAGCTTCCATGCCTGCGGCGACTTTGTAGAAAGGCGAACAGGGCGATGAAGACGGCGAGGGCGATGCTCACCCAATAGCCGTCGGCGACTCGGGTCGTGCCGCTGAAGGCGCCTGCGGTTTCGCTCGTCTCGAAGGCGCCGCCTAGTAGTTTGATTGTGAATACCCATCCGGCGTGTATGCCGATGCAGGCCCAAAGGTTTCGACCGAGCAGGAAGACTTGATGCAAGACTATGCCGACTAGAAAGATGGCCAGCAAGAACTTCAGATCGAAGTGGATGACCACCGATATGGCGGTGCCCCAGGCCATTTGCCCGGATTCCCAGAGGCCGATCTGGCTGGGCTCGATTCCTTCCAGGGAAATCGCCGGCGCCTTGAAGTGCAGCAGGGCGAAGAATAGAGAGGAAAGAAGAACTGCGGGCACTGGTTTGAGCGCGGTGTAGAACATTCTGAATACAAGGCCGCGGAAGACGATCTCCTCCAGGCAGGCGATTAGCATTGCCGCCAGGATTGCGTCGTCTAGCTTGCCGAGGAGCATTGCCGGGCTCCAGTCTTGCCTCACTTCAAAAGCGCCGATGAGCAGGTTTAGGCCGTAGATCATAGCGATCATGGCAACGCCACTGGCGAACCACTTGAAAAAGGGTCCGAGGGCAGGGCGGGCAAAGCCGACTGCTCGGAAACTGGTGATGCGGCATTGGGCGAAGAGGTAGGGCAGGATGACCAGCACGCTCACCCAGCGGGCTCTGTCGAAGAATCTTGAATACGGTTTGCTTGCCAGGTAGCTGCTGCCGTCGGGATCGAACCAGTGAGTTGCCCGAAAGGCGATGAGGCTCAGGATCGCTCCGGCGATCAGCGACCCGAAGTAGAGCAAGGCGAGCAGCCACAACCCTTTGCTGGAAAAGGACTGCGGGCCCAGTCCGTAGAGAATGTGTTTCGAGTCGCGCTGCATAGGATGCTCCGTAGCGGATCACGAACGTGGCAGGTCAGTCGAGTCGCAATTGAAGGAATCCGCTCGCGTGAGAAGTAGACCTTCCGGTATTTTGCTCTCCGGCGTCGCGAATGCGCGAGTCGGCTGGTCAGTACCAAACTCTCGCGAGTTCGGCACTGCGTCGCTCGGTATCTACTGGCTCTCGTATTCGCCCTTGCCGAGGCGCTTGTAGACTTTGAAGCCGGCAGATTTGGCCTCGCTGGACGAGGGCTTGCGCAGGACTTTCATCTGCGGGGCTACGAGGGTCGGGCTGCGCGAGATTGCCTGCCCGCATTTCGGGCACTCGCATGGGTCTGGCTCGTTGACGGCGAGCGGTAGTTCGACCTCGCCGCGACACAGCTTGCAGTTCCCTGACACCGGCCTGAATCGCGCCAAGGGCATGGGCAAGGGTCGTTGCTGGTCCCGCTAGTTTGCGGTGTTGATCATGCCCGAGCGTTCGAGTTCGGGCAGAAGCAGGCTGTTTATGTACTGTTCGGCGGAGAAGCGGCTGTAGGCGTTGCGCATCGCGTTGGCGACTTCCGTGTACTGGGCGTCGTCCTTGTCCACTTCAGGCACTTCCTTGGAAGCGACGTAGATAAATGCGGCTTGGTTCTCGTTGCCGAGTCTTACGATGTCCGAGACTTGGTTGGCTTCGAGTTCCGCGATGGCGGAAAGGAGGCGGTTGTCGAGGCCTTCGCTAGGCTCCATGAGGGTGAAATCTTCGTGGCTGGCGACGGTTAGGCCATCCGCTTCGGCAGCGGTTTTGAATGCTTCCGGGGAATCGCTGGCAGCCAGTTTCTCTTGCAGCTCTGTGGCGTACGCAGTTCGAGCCTGGCGTAGCTGTTCGGCGCGCACGTCGGCCTCGACGCGTGGGCGTATGGTATCGAATGTGGGAATGGTGGGTTCGATCTCGCTTCCGTGGAAAAGCACGAGGACGGAGTCGCCATATTCGATGGGCTCGGAGTAGAAGCGGTTTTCGCTGAGCTGGAAGGCTTGGCTTACGATGGAGCGGTTCCAAGTCGTGCCGATAGGGGTTTCATTGTCGGCGAAATGAGGGGTCGTTTCGAGGCTGAGACCGTTTTCGGCTATGAGAGCGTTGAAGCCTTCGGTTTCGTTTTGCACTTCGTTTTCGATGATATGGAGAACGAGGTCGTGGGCTTTTTCCACGGCAAGCTTGCGGGCCTCTTCGAGTCGCAGATCCTCGCGCACGGCAAGTCGGGCTTGTTCGAAGGTCACTGGCTCTGCGGGCTCTTCCTCGCCTTCTTCGTTGACCGTAGGCTGTGGCTGATAGCGGTCGATATTCGCTTCGAAATGGCGGATGAGCTCGTCTGTAGTGGGCTTGATGTCGTCGACGTAGTTGCTGGCGTTGAAGGTGACGTAGCTTACGGAGCGGCGCGCGGGGGTCTGGTAGTTGAAGTCGAACTCCTCGTAGTGCGCCTGGAGCATTTCCTCGGTGATTTCGATTTCGGGCTCATGGGTGGAGAGGTCTGCGCTTGCTGCCAGAATCGACCATTTTGCCAGTCGCTGGGCGAGCGTATCCAAAATCTCCGACTCTGAAACGAAGCCTTCTCCTTGGAGCAGTTCCCAGATTTTCTGGGCTCGGAAGTCCTCTTCCAGAACGCGTTTGAGGTCGGCTTCGCTGGCGCGTCCGCCGAGCTTCAGATTGTCCACGATCATGCTGTAGGTCTGCGGATCGAATTCGCCGGTCGGGCTTTTGAAAAGGGGGCGGGACTTGAGGAATTCTTCGAGCTGGGCGTCGTTTGGCCCTGGAATCTGGTGCAGGTTGGCGAGATGCAGGGCAGTGGCCCGCTCGAAGCCGTAGTTTTCGCTGGGGCGGAACTCTCCGTTGAGCGAAGCGCTGAGCTGGGCGTCATTTTGGAACTGCTGGCGACGGGCTTCAGTATTGAGTGGGGTATCGAAGAAGTGCAGCTTGGCCATCGGGTCTTTCGGGCCGCCGCCGATTGGGCCTTGGTTGCCGATCTCTACGACAAAGGCGACGATGAGTACCGCAAAGATGATGAATACGAGAAGCATGTGCTTCTGCACTTTGGATTGGAGCCAGGAAATCATAGGGTTCTAGACGAATTGAAGACGGCTAAACTAGGCTCGGTCCCATGCCTGTCAATGGGCAAAACCCTTGATGCTGGAGGGCGTTGCGGAGGGTGGGAAGCGCTGATTTCGCTAGGCTTGTTTGGGGCCTTTTCGAGCTTCCAGCTGGTCTAGTGCGGTGGCGATATCGGCGTCTTGGAAGGCGCTGGCTCGCGCTTGTTCGAGTGAGCGGTGATAGTGGCGTACCAGGGGATCGTAAGCGTCGAAATGGTTCTCGTCTGGGCTCTCGCCGTAGGCATCGAAGCTACGCTTGAAATCGGCGAGGGTTATCTTGTCGAGCGGCTTGGCGGGCTGGTAGCGCGAGGCATCGAAGGGGTCCTGGTCTTCGGCGGGGAGCGCGGAAGCGAATTTCAGATCGCAGAGGCGCTCCATCGCAGCCGTTACGAGCTGGCGCGGCAGACCGTGTCGATCGGCAAGCTGGTTTGAGGAGAGGGGCGGGAGGCAGTTTTTGAACTGGCGGCAGACTTGGGCGAAAAGGAGGAGGCAGAGTCCCTCCTGGGAAGCGGCGCTGAGTTCGTCCCATGCGACTCTGCCGCTTTTGAAGCGAGCATTTTGCACGGCGAAGCATACGCGGCCTCCGACGAGCAGGCAAAGCCAGAAGAAGTACAAGCCGATCATTAGAACGGGGAGTATCCCGAGCGAACCGTAGAGGGTCCGCTGCATGGCGACGCGCTCGACGTAGAGAAAGGCTAGCGTGTTGTTTATCTTGAAGCAGACCAGAGCGAAAGCGGCGCCGACCAGGGCGGCTTTCCATTCCACTTGGGTGTTGGGGATGAAGCGGTAGAAGAGGGCTAGCATGCCGCCCAGCGCGAGGAAGGTGACAATGGTGGCGCCCGCAGCGGAAAGCCAACCGCCGACCGTCTCGCCGCCTGGAATGCTCTCGGCGAGTTCGACGAATTGCTCGTTGAGCGCCATGAGCTCGAAGACGCCGCGCGCGACGCCGGCGAATCCGACCACCGCTCCGACCGTAATGATAGTCCAGTAGAGTATGACGCGGGTGATCAGCTTTCGTCCGCGAGCGACTCCCCAGATATCGTTGAAGGCGTCCTCGATGGTTATGAAGAGCTGGATAACGACAAGCGCCAGCATCAACGCTCCTCCAATGCCGACGGTGCCGGACTGGCTAGCTGCAATGAAGCGGGAGATCAGGGAGCTGAGGCCGTCTTCCGGCTTTTTCGAAGATTCGGTTTCATCCGACAGATTGACTTGGGGGGCGACGAAGGAGATGACCTGCTCGATGGTCCTCTGGGCGGTGCCGGGCTCGGCCCTGTCCAGGACGAAGCCGGAGACCATTACCATCAGGGCTATGAGTGGTCCGAGGCCGAGCAGCGAACTGAAGCTGAGGGCGGCGGCTCGGCTGACGATGCGGTTCTCGCGTAGTCCGGCGAAGCTTATGGCCACGACTCGCAAGACGGAGTGGAGCCAGGCTTCAGCTCTGGATTTCGGCTCTTCGTGCTGCCTCCAGATCTGTTGCCGCAGTAGTTTCCCTTTGGATACGACGCGGTTTAGGGAAGTTCTCATTGCGGGCGTTCCGTCCGCCTAGGCCAGCAAAAAGGCGTAGATGTAAGCGAAGATTCCCAGCAGTCCGATGGCTCCGGCGGCGACGAGGAAGCGGATTTTCAATACGGCGCTGCAGAAGTAGATGCCGATCGAGAGCATGAGGTTGGCGGCGATCAGCAGGTAGTCTCCACTTGCGTAGAACAGTCCGGACAGCAGAGCCGCTCCTACTGCCGCTCTGAATCTAAGAAGTGGATACACTTCGGTGACTTGCAGAAGGAGAATGACGGTCATCAGGGCGTCGAAGACCGCGACGAGCATGTACGGGCTTTTCGCCATCTCGATGGCGTTGGCGCTCTTGATCAGGTCTTGCTCGATGAAGGCCATGGCGAGCAGGGAGCCGATGAGGAGTACGGTCAAAAGCCGCATTCCGAAGTAGGCGATGGCGGCTTGCTTTTCGAGGGGGGTCTTTCCGCTGGGGTCGTGAGCTCTGCCTTCGGCCATGGCAAGCATCTTGGTGACCTCCATTCTTTCGCGTTCCTGGGGCTGTTGCTCCTCCGACTCCTCCTTTTCTTTCGGTTCCGCTTCGACTTGCGTTGCTTCGGTGTTCGCTTCTTCGGTCGGCCGGTCGTCGACTGCGTCAGGATCGTCCTTCCCCGCTTCCGTTTGGGCGGCGGCATCCTCGGCGGCCTTGGCTTTGCGGGCGGCTTCCGCTTCCTCCTCGGCCTGGCGTTTTCTCTCCGCCTCGACCTCGGGGGTGCGTAGGGTGAGTTTCCGTTTCTTGGGAAAGAGCGTATCCATCATTTCCTGATTCGAGGAAATGGTCAGCCAGCTTTCCGTCTCGATGTCGTAGTAGAAGGCAGTGGCATCGAGCTTGTTCGCCTCTATGAGGGAAGAGATCTGGTCGATGTCGTACGGGCCGCTCGAGTCCTCGTCGCCTTCGCGGCGGATATAGTATTCTCTCATTGGCTAGGGAGTTACTGCCAAGGAGACACTTACGCAGGGGGGGTTGTCAAGGCGCGGGAGCGGGCTAGCCAAGCTAATTACATGCGCTTCAAGGTAGGAATGCCTAGGAGCGATAGGCCGGTTTCCAAGACGAGTAGCGTTCGTTGGCAGAGGATTAGGCGACGGGCCTTAATCCCGGTCTCGTCTACTATGACCTTGTTTGCGTTGTAGAACGCGCTGAAAGCGCCAGCCAGTTCGAAGAGGTAGGTCCCTAGAAGGTGGGGTCTGAGGGTCTCCGTGGCGCTTTGCAGAACGCTGACGACGGAGAGAATCTTGTTGGCCAGGGCGATCTCCTCGGGAGTCTCGAAAGGCGAGGCTTGGGCGTCGAGGCTTTCCAGCTGCTCGGCTTCGAGCTTGCGGAAAATGCTGTTTATGCGGGCGGCTGCGTAGAGCAGGTAGGGAGCGGTGTTGCCCTCGAAGGAGAGGAGTTTGTCCCAGGCGAAGACGTAGTCGCTGCTGCGGTTCTGCGAAAGATCGGCGTACTTTATGGAGCTGATGCCGACCACGCGGGCGATGTTCGCCAGCTCGTCCTCGGGAAGATCGGGATTCTTTTCTCGCACGACTCTTGCGGCTCTTTCTATCGCCTCGGCTAGCAGATCGCGCAGGCGGATTGGGTCACCGGAGCGGGACTTTATGGGTTTGCCGTCTTCGCCATTGATCGAGCCGAACATCACGTGGCTGAATTTCGGCATGCTCCGACCGGTCTTTTCGAACCACTTGCGGGTGGTCAGCTCGAGTTGCTCGAAGTGATCCTTTTGCCGGAAGTCCGTCACGATGACGATGGAGGTGGCTTGGAAATGCTCGAGACGGTAGAGCATAGTCGCCAGGTCGGTGGTGGCGTAGTTGGAGGCTCCGTCGGACTTGCGTACGATGAAGGGAATCTTCGCATAGCGGGGGTGTTCGGGATGGAAGACCACGAGCGCTCCTTGGCTTTCCTTGCTGAGTCCGGCGTCGTTGAGTTCCTGATACACCTGCTCGACTTTGTCGCGGTAGAAGCTTTCGCCCAGATAGTGGTCGTAGCGTACATCTAGCTGCTGGTAGATTGTCTCCAGTCCTTGGATACTCAGTTCATTGACCCTCTCCCAGAGAGCTATGCTGTCGGGGTTGCCGTTTTGCAGCTCTACCAGCTCCTGGCGACATTCCTCCAGCACTGTTTCGTCGTTGGCCAACTCGCTGCCGAGCTTGTAGAGGCGTTCGAGTTCCTCGAGTGGGTCTTTGGCCAGAGCGTCCTTGTCGAGGTGGCGCTTGTAGGCGTAGAAGAGTTTGCCGTAGGGGGTGCCCCAGTCGCCAATGTGGTTGTCGCGCACGACTTCGGCTCCGCAGAATTCCAGCATGCGGCAAATCGCTTCTCCGATCACGATGGAGCGGATGTGACCGACGTGCATCTGCTTGGCCGTGTTTGGCGAGCCGTAGTCGACGACGACTTTTTCGTCTGCGTGCAGCGAGCTTGCGGCGGCTCTGAAAGCGGTTTGGTGGGAAAAGGCGTTGAGCCAGTCCAGTAGGAAGGCTGGCTTGAACTTGAAATTGATGAAGCCGGGCCCGGCGATGCTCAGCGTTGCTCTCTTTGCGAGTTCGGGGTCCTCCTCGAGCTGGGCCACGATCTGCTGGGCGACCTGTCGCGGGTTAGCCTTTTGGCGTTTCGCGTAGGGCAGGGCTCCGTTGGCCTGCAGATCGCCGAACCGAGGGTCGGCCGTGCGGATTTCCGGCGAGAAAACCTCCCCGTCTAGCCCAGCTTTCGCGGCCGCTTCCGCGACGATGGATTCGATCTTTTTCGCGACGTCAAACCAGTCTTGCATGAGGCGTCCACAAAACCTGAGCAGGCGCGGCATACAAGCCCGGAATGTCCAGATCTCCTGTCGAGCAGGTGATTGTCCAAAGAATCGTCCACAGCTTTCAACTTATCATAATCTTCATAAAATATTGATTATAAACAAGTTGACGCTTAAAAAGACAACCTTGAATTCTTATGCGCAAGTCATAGGCCTAGAGGTCCGATTGGATTGTTTCGGGGGTATACGTTGATCTTTTTACCCTAGTGAAATAGGTAATTTACTTGCGCTGCTGTCACGGTTAGGGGCTTGACACGTGTGGCATAATACGCCCTTCAAAATTGCCGCTTGGTCGGTGGGGCGGGGTTGGCTGGCCGCTGATCCTCTCCGTTTTCCGGGCGCGTCGTGTGGGTGAGTGATACGCCTCCGCCTTTGTTTGGCAGGCGTGGCTCTCGTGCAAGTCGCAGAGGGCAAGTTGTTTTGTTCACTATTATAATAAAGACATGGTTAGAAAAACCTTAAGCAGTCGTCGTTTTATAAAGCCGAGTTACGCGTATCTCATCGAAAAGAAGCGTGATGGGCAGGAATTCACGAAGGAGGAAATCCGTTTCGTGATCGATTCCATCCTGGATGGGGAAATGCCGGACTTTCAGATGGCAGCCATGGCAATGGCGATTTTCTTCCAAGGCATGTCTGCTCAGGAAACGGCAATTCTTACTGAGGAAATGATGCTCTCTGGCGAGGTGATCGATCTCTCTCACATTGCGAAGCCGAAGATCGACAAGTACTCGACGGGCGGAGTGGGAGACAAGACTTCGCTCGTGCTGGTGCCGCTTGCGGTGGCTTCTGGCATCGTCATCCCAATGATGGGAGGAATCGATCAGGACTTTGCGATTAGCTCCTTGGACAAGCTCAGCTCCGTACCCGGCTTCAAGGCGAAGATGGAGATCGACGACTTTGTCGAGCAGCTCGAGCGCATAGGCGGCGCCATGGTTCGGCAGAGCCCGGAGCTTGCTCCGGCCGATGCCAAGCTCTACGATTTGCGCAAGAAGACGGCGACGATTCCCAGCTTGCCGCTCATTACCGGCAGCGTTCTTTCCAAGAAGCTCGCCGAAGGAGCCGAAGGCCTGGTGATCGACGTGAAGTGGGGCAATGGCTCCTTCATCCGCGATCTTGAACAAGCCAAGCAGCTCGCCCGCTCCATGACTCGGGTCGGCCGCTCTATGAAGCGCCGCTGCGTCGCTCTAGTGACTGACATGAACCAGCCGCTGGGCGACACCGTCGGAACCTCGCTCGAATTGAAGGAAGCGATCCAGCTCCTCAAGGGCGAAGGTCCGGAAGACTTGCAGGAACTTGTGCTCAAGCTCGGAATGGAGATCGTTCGTCTTGCGGGCGTCGCTGGTTCCACGCTCTCAGCGAAGCAGACGGTTATGCGCCACATCGAGGACGGCACCGCTCTCGAGAAGCTCAAGGAGATCATCGCCGCGCAAGGTGGAGACACGTCCTATATCGACGATCCGGAGAAATTCCCCACCGCGAAGCACATCCGTAAGCTGCCTGCTCCAAAACGTGGATACGTGCACACGATCAACGCTTCTCAGATTGCCAAGGGCGTTCACCTGCTCGGGGCAGGCGCGGATGCCAAAGGCAAGATCGACTACGCGGTCGGCGTCTCCGAGATCAAGAAGGTCGGCACTCAAGTCAAACAAGGCGAGCCGCTCATGATGATCCACTACAACGACGAATCGAAGCTCGAGCAGGCTCTCGAGTACTTCAAGGCAGCCTATCGTCTCGCTCCGAAGCGTCCGACTCCGCCACCTCTTATAGTAGAGCGTGTCGCGTAACCGGATTTCGGATACCGTTCGATTTTCAGAATTTCAAAGCCAGTCGCCTCGTGCGGCTGGCTTTTTTTGCGATCAAACTCTGTCGAGTCCGGCTACGGATTTTCGCCGGTAGCCGAACTCGACAGAGTTTGGTTCTCTCTGGCCTGTTCGCTGACGGCGCTTGAACTTATTCGGCATTTGGTTTCTCTTTGTAGGGTTCCCTGATCCGACTCCTCCTCCCACATGAACGATTCCCCGAACCAGAATCTTTCTCGCCTTCCGTTTTTCGTGCTCGCCTTGCTGTCGGCTATTGCGGTCTTCGACGCCCGCAAGCCGCTCGATTCTCTACGCCCGCCCCAGCCAGCTAGACCGGCTGTTGGCGATCGCGATCGAGCGGAGGCTCAACAGGCTGAGCAACGCACTTGGGAGGACCCTTTCAAGTTCGACTTTTTCGACGACGGCCTGCTGGTGGAAGCCGACTTTCCTCAAGTCGATCCTGCTCTCCCAAGCATGCTGCTTCCTGTAACCTTGCCGGGAGGGGGTCGAGTCAACATCCAAGAGCGTCGTGGCCGGAGACGCTATGCGGTGCATTTGGCCCTTGGCCAGGCGGGCTACCGCGCGAGGAGTTCCGGCTCGATCTTCGCGGTGACGCTTGAATCCGCCCAATCCGGCGAGGCGTCGAAACTCGTCCCGGCGGCGCTTGAGGTCTTCGAACTCGATCCGCTTTCCCGTCGCTGGTACGGTTCGCCAGTCGAGGTAAAGGGGGCCAGCGCCGCGTCAGTCAATTTCGATGGGGATTGGAGCGCGGCGTTCGCCAAGTCCTATCACACGATCGTAGTGGCGTATTTAAGAAGTGGAGACTTGGCTGGGCAGCCCTTGACTCGCCTGGAAACGATTTCCGATAACATCAAGTCGAAGGTCGGCTGCGAGGAAATGGATACGCGGATCATCGGTCCAGACAGCTCGAATCTCGTCTTCGATCTTCTCCAGGAGCTGACCAAGAGAGCTGCAGCCGTGGCCGAAGAGTCGGGCCTCGAGCTGAGCGGCAAGTCGAATGCCTTCCTGGAATTCGTGGCCAGGCTCGAGGATCCGGCGCTCGCTTCCTGGATTGCCGAACAGGAGCGGAAGCGGCCGAGCATGTTCGTCTTCTCGCCGACTGCCACTTCGGATTTCGCGACGCTGCTAGGCCAGGATTCCAATGCGAAAAGGATTCGGTCACAGGATATCGGATACAAACCGATTTGGCAGACGGACAAGAACGCGGACCTGGCTCGCGCTCGACGGGCGGTTCGCCTCCTCTCGGGCGTCAACTATATCCGAGCGGTGCACAACGACTCTGCGGTTTTCGCCGAGCTGATCGAGGAGCTCAAGTTGCGGGCAGTTCTGGAGGACCAGGAAAGTCTGAGCCGAGTGGCTTTGATTGTGGAGTCCGACACGCGCTACGGGCGGGCGGCTCCGGTGAATTTCCTGAAGGGAGCCCAGTCGGTAGAGGGCTTTGAGACGTTGCGGGACCCTGACCGTTTCACTCGCCAGATGGAGAGCCTGAGGGTGTTCTCCTATCTTAGTGGAATCGATGGCGTATCCGGAAGTTCGTCACGCCCGGAAGCTGGGCAGGAGGGCGAACCGAAGAGGTCGGATCGCCTCGCGGGTAATGCTCGCAGCTTCGTAGATCCGCCTCCGCAGGGCAGCCACCAGATCGACTACGTGCGTAGGCTGGCGGATCAGATCGCCAGCGCTTCGGGCAGCAGCGATCGCCCGATCAGGGCGATCGGCATCCTTGGCACGGACATCTTCGATAAGCTTTTGCTTATGCGGGCGCTCAAGCCGCTCTTGCCTGACGTGGTGTTTTTCACTTCCGACCTCGACGCCCATCTTTGGTATTCGACGGAGATCGAGTTCACTCGGAACCTGGTGGTCGGCAGCAGTCATAGCTTGGCCTTGACTCCCGAGATTCAGCAGCTCGTGCCCCCGTTTCGCGACGCCTATCAGACGAGTATCTTCACTTCGGTCCTTATGGCGGCGAATGCGATACGCCATCCGTATGAAATCGATCGATACAAACCGCAGGTCTTCGAGATTGGCTTCGACGGTCCGGTCTACTTGCGGGGCGGCAGCTATACCTCGGTGGATGGAGACGAGACGGGCCGGGCGCTGTTCGACGTGCGCGATCCGGCGAGTCGTGGCTGGATCAACTTCTCGTGGTTCGTCTTCTCCCTGTGCCTGCTCTTTCTGACGGTCGTGTCCGAGAGGGCCGTCATGCGCTTCGATCAGGAGCTTTGCGTCGCGGCCAGGCGGGCCTTCGGCTTCGGCAAGCTAGTTGTCGCGGCCGTGCTCCTGCTCGGCATGCTGGCGAATCTTTTCGTAGTTACGAGCGCCTTGGAGCCGATTAGCTTGTCGAGCGGGGTGAGCGCCTGGCCCGCATTTTTTCTCAACATCTTCGGCACTTTTCTCGCCTTGTGCTTTTGCGCCTACATTACCATGACCCGCAGCGCTTCCATTCCGAGGGTTCTAGGCCGCTATGCTTGCATTCGCGATCTGACGAGCTTTCGCGGGACGGGCAAGCTGATAGGGGACTTGCGCGGCGAGCTTTACATGTTTATCGGCTTTTCCGCGGCGGCTCTCGTCTACGGAGCTCTTTTTCAGAGTGTGGTGCTCAGCGTCGAGTATCAGAACTTCAAATACTGGCTTTCGCTTCCCATTGTCGTGTTGGGCGGGCATATTGCTTGGCGGCTTTGGGCGGACGTGAAGAGCTTCAGCGAAAGCCTGCCTGACGGAGACTCGGAGGGCTTCGTCTTCGATTCGCGGTATTTGCGCTCCTTCGCCTTTCCGCTGTTTCTCTTCATGATGCTGACCTTCATTTGGGGCATTGCCAGCGGCTACAATTTCCTGCCCATCCGGAGTCTCGGCCTGCAAACCGTTTTCGGGGTGACGCAACTCTTCCAAACGACGTCCATGTTGACCTTGCTTTCCTTCGTGGTCTTCGAGGCGGTCTGGATCACGGCCTTGATCGGGCGTCTTTGTCGGCGGGAACATGGGGAGACGAGATGGGATCCTCACGGTCTGCTGGTCGGCCAACGTTCCTCTATCCTTAGGCGGGAGAGCGAAGCGGAGCGGGAGCTGTCTCGCGCGACGCGTTGCATCTACTTTGTTTCCCAGCTCACGGAAATCCCCAATCGCTATCTGTTCTTTCCGTTTGTCGTATTGTTTCTTTCGATACTTGGGCAGCAGCGGGAGTTCGACGGTTGGGCCTGGTCGGAGTATCGTTGGGTGATTACCGGCTTGCTGTTCGGCTTCTCGATCCTCCCGGCGGCGCTCATGCGTGTGATGGCCACGAGTCTGCGTTCACAGGCCTGCCGTTCTTTCGCCCAGCTCGAGATCGAGAAGCGCTACAAGCAGACCATCGGTTCGGAAGGCAATACTCCCAAGGACATTGTCGCCGACCTGCAAAGCATCCGCCGCGGCGCCTACGCTCCGTTTTTCAGCCAGCCGCTGGTACTGGCAGCTTTGACGCCGATGGGCGGTCTCGGTTCGCTGGCCTTGCTCAGGCTGATCATCGAGTCGTTCTAGTAGCAAACTTTGTAGCCGCGTTCGTGAGAACGCGGGACCAAGGCCGCCGAGGCTTTCGGCTCGCTATGCCCGCGACCGCTGGGATCCTCCGCGTTCTCACGAACGCGGCTACGGGATTGTATGAGGTTGTCGGATGGCTGCGGGTTGAAGTTTCGCGCGACCCTAATGGCTTGAATTCGCTCTGCATTGCTGCCACTAAGCCAAGCCCATGAAGCAACGCTCCCTCCTGAGAGACGTATCCATAAAAGGCGCGTCCCTCCACACTGGCGACAAGGTCCAGCTAACCCTCAAACCCGCCCCAGCAAACTCCGGCATCGCGATCCGTCGCGTCGATCTGCACGACAAGCCGGTCATCAGGCCGCACGTTTCGCAGGTTACCGACTTGGTGCGAGCGACTACGCTCAGCTCCGGCCATGCGAAGGTGCACACGGTCGAGCACGTGCTTGCCGCTCTTCATGGCATGGGTATCGACAATGTGGAGATAGAGATGGACGCGAGCGAGCCTCCGATCGCGGACGGTTCAGCCAAGGCTTTCGTCAACATGATCCTGGAAGGCGAACCGGTAGAGCAGGATGCGGAGAGGGAATACTTCTCGCTCGACCAACCCGTTTCCGTTTCGAAGGGCAACTCGTCGCTCATCGCCTTGCCCTATGATGGCTTCAAGATCTCCTGCACCTCGGCGGACGATCGCGGGATCCACACCCAGCATCTATCGATCGACATCGATCCGGACGTCTTTGCCACCCAGATTGCGGCGGCTCGCACCTTTACTATCTACGAGGATATCGAGGAGTTGCTCAAACTCGGCAAGATCAAGGGCGGCAGCTTGGAAAACGCTATCGTGCTAAAGGACGACAAGATCATGTCCAAGGAGCCCTTGCGTTTCGAGGACGAGTTGGTGCGCCACAAGATTCTGGACGTGATCGGCGACGTACTTCTGCTCGGCAAGCCGCTCAAGGCCCACATCGTAGCGGTGCGTCCAGGTCACGCGATCAACGCCGCTCTGACTGCCAAGCTCGTCGAGCGGATGGAAGAGCTGGCGAAAAGCCCGAAAGCTGCTGGGCCGAAGAAGGCCGAGACCGCAGTCATCTCCGAAGAGACTCAGCTCGACATTCGCCGCATCATCGAGACTCTGCCGCACCGCTACCCCTTTCTGATGGTAGACCGCGTGGTCGAGTTTCGTGGCGATAACGAGCTGACCGCGATCAAGAACGTCACTATCAATGAACCCTTCTTCCAGGGGCATTACCCCGGTCAGCCCATCATGCCCGGAGTCCTGCAGATCGAAGCGATGGCCCAGGCGGCTGGCATCCTGATGCTGCGGGCCATCAACGCCGAGGGAAAGACCGCGGTTTTCATGAGCGTGGACAAGGTCAAGTGGCGGCAGAAGGTCGTCCCCGGCGATCAGCTGCGCATCGAAGTGAAGCTGCTTAAGATCATGCGCGGCAAGATCGGCACGGCGGCTGCCAACTGCTACGTCGGCGACAAGCTGGCCTCCTCCGGCGAGCTCAAGTTCATGATCCTGAGCGAAGGCGAGGACGTATAGAAACTTCAACTACGCAAAGTCAGATGAACTCTCTCATTCATCCCACCGCCATCGTCGATCCCAAAGCGGAACTCGGTTCGAATGTCGAAATAGGTCCTTACGCGGTGATCGGTCCCGGAGTTTCCATCGGTTCTGGCACGAAGATCTGGCATCATGCGACGGTCTGGGGCCGGACCATTCTGGGGCAGGACAACCAGATCTATCCCTATTGCAGTATCGGCATGCAGACGCAGGATCTCAAGTTCAAGGGAGGGAATCCCGGCACGCGTATCGGAGATCGAAATACTTTTCGCGAGTACGTCTCGATCAACGCGGCGACCAACGACGGCGACTGGACCGAAATCGGAAACGACAACAACCTTCTCGCCTACAGTCATGTGGGCCATTGCTGCAAGATCGGCAATCATCTTATTGCGAGTAACAGCGTGGCCTTTGCCGGGCACATCGTTGTAGAGGACCACGTCGGTATCGGCGGCGTGACGGCCATCCACCAGTTTTGCCGACTCGGCCAGCACTGCTTCATCGGCGGCTGCGCCAAGGTGGAGCAGGACGTGCCGCCCTTCATGCTCGGCGACGGAAATCCGGCGAAGGTTCGCATGTTCAACAAAGTCGGTTTGGAGCGCAGCGGCTTCGCGGCCGACCGCATGGCCATCGTGAAGTTTCTCTTCAAGGCCTTCTACCGCGAGGGTCTCAACCGTCAGCAAGCTATTGAAGCAGTCAGGAGTAGCGAATTTTCGGATACGCCGGACGCCAAAGCCTACGTCGCCTTTGCTGAGGCCTCCGAACGCGGCCTCATGGGCGGAAGCAAGTGAAGGTAGAGAATGGGAATTGGGAATGTTATCCTGGTTCTCGTAGATTTAGGATGCAACTTCGCGTTTTTAATCTACGAAGTCGTCGGTCTCCTCGCCTGCCAGTTGTCCAGGTCGATTCCCAGTAGGTTCTCTTCGATCCATTTTCCGCGCTTCTGGAAGCCTTGCGGAATGCGGCGAATGAAGTTCATTCCGTTCTTTTTCAATACGCGTTCGCTAGCCTTGTTCCAAAGCGCGTGACCAGCTTCTATTCTGGCGGCTTGCAGCTCGAGAAAGCCAAAAGCTAGTAAAGTCTTCACTGCTTCGCTCATGAAGCCCTGGCTTTGCCTTTCTGGATGCGTCCAGAAGCCTAGGTCCCAAACATTCGGCTCTTTTTGTTTTCGAATCACGATTCTACCCACGAATGAAATCGGATCAATTGTTTCTATCGTGAAGCAATATGCTGTATCATTTTGCCACGCCTTTATATTGTTTTCGTAGGGAGCGATGAGCTCGTCCTCGCTTTCCGGCGGTTCCCATCGCATACCGTCCGTAAAGCCTGGATAGCGTGAGGCGGCGAAGATCTCAGGTATGTCTTCCTTGGATATATAGCGAAGTCGACAGCGATCAGAGAGTAGAGCATGGTTGGTGGGGAACTTCATGCTCTACGAAACCGGTTTCAGCTGAACAGGTCCAGCTGCTCCTGCTCCTTTTCCGGTTGGTGGCGGTCGCTCTCGAATTCGCTTAGCTCAGGCAAGGTGGGGTTTAGTTTGCGGAGCTGGTCGTGCAACGCTCGGGCGACATAGGGGGCTTGGGCTTTGTCGGCGGCGTGGGCGAAGAGATAGGGCCGCTTGTTCTCGAGTATCCACTTGTTGATGACAGGGGCCCATTCCTTGATCCACTGCTTGTTCTTGTCGTGATTGTTGCGGCCGACGAAGCGGACGATGGGGTGGGGTCCGAGAGCGGTCTTGCGAACGGGAACGCGGGGTTTGCGTTGCATGGCGTCGCCTTCCGAGTCGTCGTCGGCAGGCTCGGAGAAGAGGGGGCGGCTGTCGAAGATGACTTTGTCCATGCCTAGATTCTCGAGGAGGTTGTCGAGGCGTTTTTCGTTGTCCGCCTGGTCGTACCAACTGATGTGGCGAGGTTCGACGGCGAAGTGGAAGTCCGCAGGCAAGGCCTTGAGATACTTGGCCAGCGTATCGAAGTGGTTGGTATTGAAGGAGGGTGGGAGTTGGAGGAAGCTCACGCCGAGGCGTTCGCCGTGGGCGAGGGTTTCGAGAATCTTCAGGAAGTCGTCGGTCTCCGCTTCGGCCGATTCGAGGCGCCGCTCGTGGGAGATGGCTTTAGGGAACTTGGGAGCGAAGCGAAACTGAGCGTCGGACTCCGCCATCCAACGTTCGAGAGTGGCGAAGGGTGGAAGGGCGTAGAAGAGAGTGTTGCCTTCGACCGAGTTGAAGGTGCGGGAGTATTCGCGGAGCAGGTTTTCGGCGGCGGTGTGGGAGCGGAAAACCGTTCCGATCCACTCCCGATAGGACCAAAGCGGGCAGCCGAGGTAATAGGGGAGCTTCACTGGCATGGTCTTGAGGCGGGGTGGAGTAGGTTCTCGGATCCGATCGAAAAAGGGAAGAGGTTTGGCGGCCTCTTCCCTCTGCGGTGAAACTATTTCCCGTACACTTCGGCGGGATCGAAGAGGCGTTCGCCGCTGTCGTAGACGAGCTTTTCGCCTTCGAGCTTGCGGTAGAAGCAGGACTTGTAGCCGTTGTGGCAGGCGGCGCCTTTTTCGCCGATGTCGACCTTGAGTAGGATGACGTCCTGGTCGCAATCGGTACGCAGTTCCTTTACCCATTGGACTTGCCCGGAGGATTCGCCTTTCACCCAGAGCTTGTTGCGCGAGCGACTGAAGTAGGTGGCTTTGTTGGTGGCGATGGTATGTCGCAGCGCTTCCTCGTTCATGAAGGCGAACATGATAACCTCGTTGCTATGGACCTCCGAGGCGATGCAGGGAATGAGCCCTTGGGCGTCGAACTTCGGCTGAAGCTTTTCTCCGGTTTCGATCTCCTCCTTTGAGGAGCGTTCGTGAATGCATGAGTTTGACATACGGAGTGAACTCAAGTGGAGGGGCGAAGCGGTGTAAACGCAGAAGTGGCAAGGGCTCGCCCTCCTACTCCTGCTCTTAATTTGATCCTACTCTTCCTCTTAATCCTACTCCTGTTCAGAGAGGAGGAGGAAGATTATGATTAGGATTATGAGTAGGAGTAGGAGAGGATCTGGAACTGCTTCACTTTCTAGCCTGGACTCGGCTGGGGGTGGGGATTGTTTTGGGTTTCGAAATTCCGATGGGTAGACAGCGCGTTTTCATCACTGGCCTTGGGGTCATCAGCAGCATTGGCAATGATGTCGCGACTGTGGGCGAAAGTCTGCGTTCGCTGCGGCACGGGATGCTGCCCTTCAAGGCTGACAGCCCTTCGATTCCTCACGATCTCAAGCTTGTCGCCCCGGTGCGGGATTTCGATGTGAGCTCGACGGATTGCGAGGACTGGGAGATCCCGGCCCAGTACCGGCTGAAGCGCGAGGCTTTGCGGGGCTTGCCGCCGCACGGGCCGTTCGCAAATGCGGCGATGGTGCAGGCGGTGGCCGATGCAGGGCTCGAAGAGGAGGACGTTTCGAACCTGGACACGGGCATGTACACGGCCTCTGGGGGCTCGCCGATGCTGATGTTTCGCAACGCGACGCGGATGCACCAGCTTGGGCCGATGCGTTGCGTGCCGACGGGAATCGTCTCGGCGATCGCCGGCACGCTGAGCTTCAATCTTGTAGCCATTTTCAAGATACGCGGAAACTCCTGCGGCTTTTCCTCGGCTTGCGCCTCATCGGGGCACGCCTTGGGCTACGCCTGGGACGACATTGCTCTGGGCCGACAGAAGCGCATGTTCGTCGTGGCGGGTGAGGATCTCAACGACGAGAGCGCTCTGCCTTTTACGGGGATGCGAGCCCTCTCGCTGGAGAGCGATCCGGAGCGGGCTTCATGCCCGTTCGATCGCAAGCGCAACGGCTTCGTCAGCACGGGTGGCGGGGTGGCTCTGGTTTTGGAAAGCGAGGAGGAAGTGGCTCGTCGCGGAGCGAAGCCGTATGCGGAGTTGCTTGGCTGGGGTCAGGCGAGCGACGGCCATAATGTGGCCATCTCCCATCCAGAAGGTCGCGGCTTGGCCGAGGCGATGCGCCGGGTTCTGGCGGCGGCGGATTTGAGGCCCGAAGAGGTCGACTACGTGAATGCCCATGCGACCTCGACCCTGATTGGCGATGCGAGCGAGGGCCGAGCGCTTTCG
Organism: Pelagicoccus sp.; assembly: GCA_028284635.1. Classification (GTDB taxonomy): domain Bacteria; phylum Verrucomicrobiota; class Verrucomicrobiia; order Opitutales; family Opitutaceae; genus Pelagicoccus. The sequence continues at coordinate 12,798 of JANQRJ010000071.1, read as the reverse complement.
GACGTATTCGGAAAACAAGGACACAAGCCGCGCGTCTCGAGTACCAAGGCGTTGACGGGGCATGGCTTGTCGTTGGCCAGCGCTTTGGAAGCGGCGATCGTTTCGCTGTGCATGCGAGAAGGCTTTACTCCGGGTTCGGCCCACATTCGAGAGCTGGACCCGGTCTTCGAGGATCTGAACATCCTTCAGGAAACGGTGAACGAGGGTCCGAAGGTGGCGTTGAGCAATAGCAGCGGCTTTGGCGGAGCGAACGTTTCCCTGGCGTTTAAGGCAGTGTGATTTTCTGCCCGCAGATTGCGCAGATCTTCTCAGATGGCGTTGAATAGGCTTTCCTGTGTAGCCGCGTTCGTGAGAACGCGGATCTCCTAGACCGATTCCGCGTTCTCACGAACGCGGCTACATCTGCGGGCAGCCTCTCTTGCTATCCGTGGATAAACTCTTGCAGGAGAGTGCAGCGGGATTTGGCGTCGCTGTTGCGCACGGCCATGGCGTAGGCGGCGGGTTCGCCGACGATGACGATCTTCTTCTTGCCGCGAGTCACCGCGGTGTAGATCAGGTTGCGTTGCAGCATCATGAAGTGGGCTTTGAGTAGTGGGATGACCACTACGGGGTATTCGCTGCCTTGGGACTTGTGGATGCTGACCGCGTAGGCGAGCTGCAGGTCGATCATCTCGGACTTGTCGTAGCTGACGTCCGCCCCATCGAAGGAGACGTCGATGAGGCCGTTTACGCCGTCGAGGCGGGTCACGATGCCGATATCGCCATTGAAGACGTTTTTGTCGTAGTTGTTGCGGGTCTGCATGACCTTGTCGCCGACCTTGAACTTGAGGGTGCCGAAGGGCATCGCCTGCGAGCTTTGGTTGAGCGTCTCTTGGAGCAACTGATTGAGATTGTCTACGCCAGCTTGGCCTTTGCGCATCGGGGCGAGGGTCTGGGCGTCTGCTATTGGGTCGAGGACTAGCTCCTGCGATACGAAGATCTTGAATACGTCGGCGACTTTTCGGGCTGCGTCGCTCTGGTCGGCGGCGGAGAGGAATTGGAAGTCCTTCTTCGGATCGAGTTGGCGGACGTCCTCGAGGGGAGTGGGCAGGGAAACCTCTCCTCGGTTGATGGCATGAGCGTAGTGCACGATGCTGCTGAACTTCTTCTGGCGAAAGACGACGTCGAGCGTGACGTATCGAACTTTTCGCGACAGGATGAAATCCTTGAGCACGTTGCCGGCTCCGACGGAGGGAAGTTGGTCTATGTCGCCGACGAGGATGAGGTGGGCTCTCGAGGGTACGGCTTGGAGCAGCGCTGCGGCGAGACGGGCGTCAAGCATGGATGCCTCGTCGACAATGACCACGTCCGCGCTCAGCGGCTTGCTTTCGTTCATGACGAAGCCGCCTTGGCTGGGGTCGAACTTGAGCAGGCGATGGATGGTCTGGGCGTATGCTCGGGTGGACTCGGCGAGTCGCTGGGCGGCGCGGCCTGTCGGGGCGGCGAGCGCTATCTTGGCCTTCTTGGCTTTGAGGATAGAGACGACGGCCCGGAGGATGGTGGTCTTGCCAGTGCCTGGGCCGCCGGTGAGGATGAAGACCTTGTGAGCGAGGGAGCCTTTGATGGCTTGGCGTTGGGAGTCGGCGAAGGTGAAGCCGGCCTTTTCCTCGGCCCATTCGACGGCGAGGTCGCGTTTGATGGGCGGCAGGCCGCTTTCGGTGTCCTGCAGGCGTTTCAGGGAGTCGGCGATCTTTTCTTCGGCGAAGAAGTTGTGGGGAAGCTGGAGGTAGGTGGCGCCGTCTCGGGCTTCGGTGGCTCGGAGGGCCTTGGACTCCAGAAGGCGGGCGATGCCGGAGCTGATGGTGGTCGGCTCGGCTTGCAGGGTTTCGGCGGCGTTGGCGGTGAGCTGATCGGTTGGGTAGGCGGTGTGGCCCTCGTCTTGGAGCTCCTGGAGGACGAACTCGATACCGGCGTCGATACGCTGTGGACTCTCGTTTGGAATACCGGTGTTGATAGCGATCTTGTCGGCAGTCTTGAAGCCGATGCCTTGCACTTCGCGGGCGGCGCGGTAGGGCTCTCGTTGGAGAATGGCGGTGGCTTCGGGACCGAATTGCTTGTAGAGGCGCAGGCAGAGAGAGGGGGTGAGACCGTGGGTCTGGCCGAAGATGAAGAGCTCGCGTTGCACGACTTGCTCGTCCCAAGCGGCCTTGATGGAACGGGCTCGCTGTTTGCCTATGCCGTCGACTTCCTGCAGGCGGGCCGACTCCTCGGAGATGATGCGAAGGGTTTCGGTGCCGAAGCGGTTTACGATGCGCTCGGCGATGCCTTTGGAGATGCCTTTGACTAGGCCGCTTCCCAGGTACTTACGGATGCCGTAGATGGAGGCGGGGAGCTCGGAACTGAAGGAAGCGATCTTGAATTGCGGACCGTGGGTGGGGTGCTTGGTCCAGCTTCCTTGGATACGGAGGGTCTCGCCGCATTGGGCTCCGCCGAGTGGACCGGTGATGACGATCTTTTCGGCGCCCTCGGGCGGGCGGAGCTCGGCGATGGTGAAGTTGTTCTCTTCGTTGAAGAAGATGATGCGCTCCAGGACGCCGTGCAGCGTTTCTGTTGTCGGAGGGGTTATATGGGTTCTGGGTTATGGGTGCTGGGTTATGGGTATCTTCTTCTGCTTCTACTTCTTCATCTTCTTCTAGAAATGGTCGGTGGGAAGCAGATTTAGATGAAGATGAAGAAGCAGATGAAGATTAGGAAGATTCGAAACCTACAGCCTAAACTCCTACAGCCTAACCCCCTGGCTCGCTTGCGAGCCTTCGAGCCACGTGGCGATTTCGGCTAGGGATTCGAAGACGAGGGCGGCTCCGGCGGATTCGAGCTCGCTTCGGGTGTGGGAGCCTGTGGTGACGCAGAGCGGAATCATGCCGCCGGCTTGAGCGGCTTGGATGTCGAAGTGGGAATCGCCGATCATGGCGATGGCACTGGGTGGGAGCCCGAGTCGTTTAATGGCGTAATGGGAGAATTCGGGTTGTGGCTTGCGGTAGGGCGTGTCTTCGGCTCCTAGGGCGAAAGCGAGTTTGGGGCTGAGGCCGAGCTTTTGGAGGATGGCTCGAGTGTGGCGGCCGGTCTTGTTGGTGAAGATCGCAGCAATTCTGTCGGTAGCTTGGCAGCGGTCGAGCAGAGCTTCGGCGCCAGGAAGGAGATCGAGGTTTTCGAGGTGAATCTCTTCGAAATGTTCGCTCCACAGTCGTATGCCCTCCTGGACTTTTTGCTCAGGGAGGAACTTCTGGATGGTTACGGGCATGGAGCCGCCGACGCTGCGAGTCACCACGTCGAGACTGGGCTCGGGGTAGCCGAGGGTGCGGCAAGCGTACTGAAAACATCGAGCCAGCGTCTCCATATGGTTGATGAGCGTGCCGTCCATGTCGATGAGGAGGCCGCGGATTTCGCTGGGATCGGGGAGGGAGCTTTCGTTTGGCAGGGCGCTGTTGGCAGCCATGGTCGTCATGAGCGGAAGTCGTAGTGAAGAAACGGCGACCTGCAACCTATTCGGTGCCTTGCGACATCAGTGTGTTTCTTTTCGGCCGTACTGGGAGAGAGAAGCAACAAAACATTTCTCATCCTCATCCTCTTCTTCATCCTCATCTTTATCCTGGGATGAGGATGAAGAAGGGGGGGGTGAGGGCGAATCGCGGACGCGGTACCGCTCTGCGGGATCCGTGCTACGTTTTGCGACACTGTACCCTTGGCACGACACTAGCGCTTTCTTAGCAAAGCCAGACTTGCCGCATTTAATTTTCCAACGTTAGAAAGTTAAATGCGGCGGATGAGGTCGGGGGGTGATTCAAGGCGCTGGAATTCTCCGGGCATCGCTATCCTCTTGGCAGCAACTCGTGCCGAAGCGACTAAAAGAAACACGCCCGGAGCGGTCGCCTTTATGCGGGATGTTTCAAGAGCTTTGAAAAAAGCGTCTTTTTTTGCGGATTTGCTGGCTTTCGCCGAATTTTCGCGCCCTTTCTTGACGCGACTATGCGCATCAAGAACTGGGGAATTTTTGCCTTCATCGCCGGATACCACGTGCTCCTCGTGGCCCTGCTGCCGGCCTACATTAACGTTTTCAGTTGGGAATCGATGGTCCTCTTCGGAGTGACCTGGGCGATTTCTGTGTTTTCCATCACAGCTGGCTACCATCGGTTGTTTTCCCATAACACGTACAAGGCCAAGCCCTTCTACGAGTGGTGCTGCCTGATCGCCTCGAGCTTGGCGATCGAGTCTACGGCTTTGCAATGGTCGCACGACCACCGTCTCCATCACAGCCACGTGGATACCGACAAGGATCCCTATAGCATCAAGAAGGGCTTCTGGTACGCCCACATTTGGTGGATGTTCACCTACAACGACCCGATCGACGAGCGGATCGTGAAGGATCTGTTGAAGAATCCTCGGGTAATGTTCCAGCATCGGCACTATGTTTTGCTGACTTTGGCGGTCAATCTGGCGGTATTCGGCATTGGCTGTTTGTTCATGTCTCCGCTCGCTTCGTTTTTCGGTGGGGTCGTCCTGCGTATCTTCGCCATCCACCATTGCACTTGGTTCATCAACAGCCTTTGCCACGTCTGGGGCGCTCGCACCTACGCCAAGGAGCTGAGCGCGGTGGACAACGCGATTCTGGCCTTCTTTACCTTCGGCGAAGGCTACCACAACTACCACCACACCATGGCGAACGACTACCGCAATGGCGTTCGCTGGTACCATTTCGACCCGACGAAGTGGCTTATTTGGCTGTCGTCCAAGCTTGGCCTGGTATCCGACTTGCGTTGGGTGAGCGACGTGCGTCTGCGTCAGATCCTAGTCAAGAAGGACAAGAACCTGCTTCTCGAGCGCATCAAGTACGAGTTGGACGAGACCGCCAAGGACCTGCACCACAGACTGGAGACCTTGTCCGAAAGCTTCGAAGACAAGGCCTCCGCTTTGCTAGCCAAGTTGAAAGAGATGCGCGAGGCGACGGAAGAGCGCCGCAAGCTTCTGGAGATCGAGATCAAGCAGCTGCGCAAGGAGCTCGGAGCGCTGTGGAGCTCTTGGATCTCGCTGACGGAGTTCACTTCCTCGCGCTACGAGCTGGGGCATGCTCATTAGTTTTTTTAGGCTGAAGACTGAAGGCTGAGGGCTGAAGACTGAAGGGGCTTGCGCGGGGTGGCGGCTCTTTTCGGAGTAGGGCGGAAGCTTTGGTTTGGTCGATGATGGTCCCCAGCCCTCGCAACTGAGCGCGTTCCTTTTCGTCGCTGTCCTGGGGTTGATGAATGCTGTTGAGAGAAGCGAGGAAAAGAAACGCGTCTCGCAACCAGCTCGGACGCCTTTTCCCGTTGCCAAATCAAGGGTTTATCCGGAAGGTTATCGTCGCTATCGAAAACTAGCAATTGCGGAAAATAGCCGGTGTTTATCCCCGTAAATCCCGGATAAACCAACTCAATCACCCAGAATCCTCCTCGAAAACTCGTGTATCTCTAGCGGCGATAGGCTCAATTTTGAGGGTTCAATAATACTGTTGTACAAAAATAGATGGAACCCTTTCAGTTCAAAAACACCCACACATTCTCCGAAGAAGAATATCGGGATATCCATCGTCTACTGGAGACGAAGAAAGGAAGACTCCGAGGAAAGATCATCACAGCGATTCTGACGGTTGCCTGCTTTTTCTCACCTTACACGCTGTTGCTCGGAATCGTCCTAGTCATTCTGTTCCTACTTGATCGTTTCAAGTCCGGCATAGTCACCAAAGCCTTTGACAACGCTCACAGAGAATCGAAGTTACTAAAATTAAAACTGACGTATGGAGTCAGCAACAACTACCTCACCCTGGAAGGCAAAGGCGTTAGCCTCAAAATCGGGTGGAACATGATCAAGGTGTGGGAACTAAAAGAAAGATGGCTAGTTATATCCGCAGATCAACTACCGTCTTTCTATCTCGATATCGAGAAACTAAAAGAAAAGAATCTACTGCTGAAGGTTCTCAGTTTATGCCAAAAACATGGCGTGATGTTTGATTCCAAATTAAACAAAGAAAGGTACAACAAGACGGTCCAGGCAATGTCGGCTAACGCCGCCATCGCCTGACCTTTGCGTTCGAAAACTATGAAAGTACTAACAGCAATCATGCTCTTGTTTGTGATGTACTCCTGCTCCACAAACGGGATGAGGACTGATTACGACGAGTCCCCGGGTAAAACGGCAACTATTCGTGGGTACAAAGAGAAGGGGACATTCAACCACATGGTTAAGTCGAAGCATGAGCTTAAGGTTACTGTAATAAACGGCTCTTACGTGAAAGATTCGAAATGGAAGAAAATCAGCCCGATTGAAGCAGGAAGGAACAGAGTATCCATCTCTATCGATCAAATTCGGTCTGAATCGATCAACACACTGCTTTTTGCTTTTGGTGCTTGTGACATAGTTTTCGAAGCAAAAGAAGGAGTCTCGTATGTTGCCAAAGCTGAATTCGGTTTTGATACCTCCAAAGTCTGGATCGAGGAATACAAAACCTCAAAGCTAGTGAGCGAAAAGCACTCGCTAAAGATGAGAAACAGAACACAACAATTTAAAACAAACGTATTGATAAAATAATTCGAACAAGGCGGTGGTCACAATTCCGGAAGCTTCACCACCTCCATCGTACACCTTGGCGCTCTGGAAAAGAAATGGAACCAAGAATCAGTATAATCACACTTGGAGTGAAAGACATGACTAAAGCCATCCGCTTTTATCGAGATGGCTTGGGTTTTAAGACAGAAGCATCGGATGATGCGCAGATAGCCTTCTTCGAGACGGCTGGAACACGACTAGCGGTGTATCCGCTAGAAGAATTAAAGAAGGACATTTCAGAGGAGCTCTCCATTTCCAAGTCTGGATTCAATGGTATCACACTTGCTCACAATGTCAGAAAGAAGAAGGAAGTAGCTGAGGTTTTGAAGCTTGCTGAAAGTGCGGGAGGAAAAGTAATCAAAGAAGCTCAAGATGTATTCTGGGGTGGGCACAGTGGCTATTTCTGCGACTTGGACGGATACTTCTGGGAGGTGGCTTGGAGTCCTAGAGGCGAATTTGATGAAAACGGATCAGTCGTATTATGAAAAACGAAACGAGAAGAAGGCAGTGGTATCAACTCCGTTACGCCCTCCGCGCTTCACTCTGTGATATACTTCGGCGGTCGAAAGAGAGGAATGATAAGCCAGTGCAGAATGAAAGAAGAATGAAGCGACTTGCGGCCCTGGTCATCCTCCGTTTCTCCCCGCTCTCCGTGGTTGAAGAAAGAATAGCCAACCACTGAAAAGAAGAAATCGATCCTGCAAGCCAATGGATTCTCCTGCCCTGGGTCGAAAGGATTCGATAGCCGCAAGAAGACGCAAAATACGCAAAAAAACCATGGAATTGGCCAGCAAAAATCATCTGCTGCATTCGTCTATGTTTTTGCGACTTCTGCGTCTTTTGGCGGCCAAGAAGAATCGATCTTCGAACCAGGCCGCCGACAATGACGCCGGCTCAGCACCACTGTTGTTCGATCGTGCCCTCGAATCCCTCCTCAACCTACGCGCCGGCCTATCCTAGGCCGGCGTACCTCGCCTCCACGTTCGAAGTAGATGAAACACCTCAGTTTAGCTCTGTTCCTCGTGCTAATGGTCTCGTGCAAGAGAGAAAAAGAAATGACAGCAACCGCTGCTCAGACAGACTACCTGAACACAGTATTGGTAGTCCAAGCGCAAGTCATCGACTACGAATCGAACTATCAGCAGCGGATGATATCTTCAAAGCCGAAGAAGATTGGGCCTATCACTTACGGATCTGACCATGAGAAATTCAGCATCGAAAGAGAAAGAATTATGATCGAAGTTCTCGAGCCCCAGAGCTACAAAAATAGAAAGTACGAAATACTTAAGGACCCAACTAATCTACTGAACCTAAACAAAGGAGATGTGATCGAACTATCTGGAAGAGCCTTTTACTTCGACCTCAAAGGAAACATCCCAGTCGAATTTGAAACCTTAGCTTCCTTCAAAAAGAAATAATTCGAACAAGACAGTACTGGCAATGTTGGCTAATGCCGCCGTGTCTGACTTCGACGATATGCCTGAAAGATACTTATTGGATCAAGGAGAGTTCTCGCGCCGCAGAGCCCTGAAAATGAAAATAGTTGGCCTTGCGGCGATGGCTTTCACAAGGCTGGCAAACGCTGCCCAGTCAGCGATCGACTACGCTGCAGGTGCCGCGGCTCAAAGGTGGAAGGGCCTGAGGGAGAGAATAATGGGCACGGTCGTTTCGAAAGAAATGGAGCAATACGAGGAGCTTAGGCGAAATCTGCTTTGGACGGCGATCAAACCAGACTCCAAGCCGGAGGCGATCATACAAGTTGGGAGCGCCTCGGACATCGGAGAAGCAGTTAAGTTCGCGCGCGCGAATGCATTGAAAATTTCGATACGAGGTAGAGGACACCATACTTCGGCCCCGATTATGCGAGATGGGGCGATCACCATAGACTTGGAGCGTTTGAATGGCATCGAAATCGATGCGAAAGAAAGAATCGCGACCGTCGAAGCAGGCGTTACCTCTGGTCATCTTCTAGGGGAGCTGCTCAAGCATGGTTTGGCGTTTCCAGTCGCGCACTGTCCAACAGTGCCGATGAGCGGATACTTGCTAGGTGGAGGTCACGGCTGGAGTAGCAAAGCGTGGGGGACGGCTTGCTCAAACGTGACAGGTATTGATCTCGTAACTGCTGATGGCGAATCCATTTATGCGGACGCTAAACGGAATTCCGACTATTTCTGGGCAGCTCGGGGCGCGGGGCCTGGGTTCTTTGGAATAGCCACCCGTTATCACCTCAAACTCCACTCTAAACCTCGAGCTATAAGAAGAAGCAGTCTGGTTTACCCAATCGCGGCCGTTGGCGAAGTCGCCCCCTGGTTGAGTGAATTGTCCGATAAATTGCCAGCTGATGTCGAACTGATCTGCATGCTTTCAAATCCACCAAATGCTCCAGGAAACGAAAACCGAACGTTAACGGTCGCTGCGGATGCTTTTGTGGATAGCTATGAGGAAGCTCGCGCTGCGCTGGAGCCGTTGAAAACGGGCCCTGGCGCTTTCACTAGAAGCAGCTTCAATCGCCACAGTTCGCTTTATCTAGGAGATGGCAGGACTGGCGGTTCTTCGTTGAGGCGCGTCAGCGACTCTCACTGGATCGACGTGAATCCAACGGAGAGCATGATCGCTTTTTGCCAAGCCAAGCTAAATCCACCGTCTGCGCAAACCGCTGTCTTTTTCTCATTCAACCCTTGCCCCAAACGCGATGCCGCAAATCCAGATATGGCTCAATCCGTTATTGGACGAACGCTTGTGCTAGTCCTAGGCGCTTGGGAAAAGCCTTCGGATGATGGAGCCAATATATCGTGGTTCAAAAGAACTTCCTCAGTGTTGGACTCCGTATCCATTGGGCATTACATCAATCAGTGTCATTTTCCACTTTCAAAAGATAGGCCGAACCGGTGTTTTTCTCCTGAAAATTGGTCAAGACTAGAAAAACTTAGAGCGAGATACGATCCCGAAGAAGTATTCACCTATTTCGATTGATGAACCGAAATCCGATCTTTCCGAGGACGCTCAATCCTTTGCAAATAAAAATTGGCACAATTGACGTTATAGCGTTAAAACGATAACATTACTCCATGAATCGAGCAACCGTCTACTTCGAAGATGACTTGTACAAGGCATTGAAGCTGAAAGCCGCTGAAGCTTCCTCTTCGGTTTCCGACTTGGTCAACCAAGCGATCAGGGAGGCGCTTTCCGAAGATCTTGATGACCTCCAAGCATTTAGGGATCGAGAAAGTGAACCAACGATGGATTTTGAGATTTTTCTGAAGAGCTTGAGGAGTGATGGTAGGCTATAAGATCGAAATCAAAAATCTGCCGCCGAGGAACTCGAAAAGATTCAAAGTAGGGACAGAGAGAAGATCCAAGCTTTGTCCGAAAATCCAAGACCTCCCCAGTCCAAAAGTTATCGGGAGAGGAAAAGTACAAGATCAGACAGGGAGACTATCGAGTCCTGTACCAAATCTACGATGAGGTGATCACCGTTGTAGTTGTCAGAGTAGCACACCGAAGAGAAGCATATAAAAGATAGAGACTGTGGCGGCAACAACGCGAAGCAGCGTCGGACATTCCAGCATTGCCTTGAAATCCCGCCTCAACCCTGATCTGGCAGAGCCAGAGGTAAATAGGCTGAAGGCCGTTAGATTCACCTTCAGCCTTCAGTCTAAATTCCTTCAGCCTTTCACGCGAAAACCTCTCTACCGAGGTGCGAACGCGCAGACATGACCGCAAGAGCCCAACATGATCGTTTCTCAGAAGTAAGGTACTAGGCCACGTGTTCACTGAGGCGCTGTTCCACAGCTGTGACGTTGGCAAAAAACGAAGGCTTGCGGAGAATGCGCGTAAGATCAGACTGAAAGCATGGTCAGGCTAGCAGACATCCAGAAACAAGCGGACGAACTTTCTCGTGAGGACAGGGCTGGTCTGCTCGCACACCTACTCCACACACTTGATGGTTCGCCACAAGGGCCTGATAACCAAGAGGTTTTAAGAAGAGATGCCGATCTCGAGTCTAGTTCAGTTAAGGCAATCAGCCACGACGAGTTTATCCGGAGAGCTCGTTCCAGCCGCAGATGAGATTTGTCGAGTATCACCCTAGTACTCCGAATGACGCGAACAAATTACTCGATCATTACGACCTGATTTCCACTGACCTTGGTGACGCGTTCTGGAACGAACTTCTAGGCGCTATCGAACGGGCACGGCAAGATCCCGAGCTTCATCATTTTGACGCAACAGGGCTCCGCCGAGGGAACTTGAAAAGGTTTCCAGTTCACTTCCTGTTTCGAGTGAAAGAGGACTCAATTCGAGTCATAGCGATTCGACACAATCGACAGAAACCGAGTTTCGGTTCAAAAAGAAGGTAGCGCCGACCAGGCGTGCGAGGCCATCCCTGTTGCGTTCCGCTCCACAGCCATGGCCTGCATTTAACGATATGATGAAAACCATAGCAACAGTACTATTCGCAATCTTGGCTCACTGCGGCGTTGAAGCCCGGATAAACCACAAGCCATTTCCTGTCGATTGCGACTCCTTCGATCTACGTTTTGTTGAGACGGGCCTCAAGAAAGCTTCAGACCTAGCAGTCGGATCTTATACCGATAAAAAAAGCAGGATAATTTATGCACGCCGAAGCGAAGCATATAAAAGATAGAGAATAACAAGTCGGTGGTCGCAGCTTCGGGGGCTGCACCCGTTCCCTTGACGACTCGACGGCAAAGAACAATGATCCCTAATTTCGTCACTCACTACCATCTGCCAGACCGTCAGCCATTTCTCACGTTGTCTGATCTCGAAGGGAATATTGAGCACCCAGTTTTCGTGCAGATGCTGAACAAGCATAAGTCAGATACTGGATACAACCGGCGGTACGGAAGGCAATACCTCAAGATGAGAATGGATGCCGAAGCGAAGCTAAAACGTTTATTCGAAAATCGCGGTGGGAAGCCGAAAAGAAAGTATCCCTTCTACTTTGTTCTAGGTTCTTCTGAATGGTTTCGTCATCTTAATTCAAATCACAAGGAATTAAGGATTGGACTTAGTGAACTGCCTCGCAATTCAGTTTCCGTCACGTTCTCAGACAGCTTTATCGCGATGACCGCAGAAGATAAAGACTACTACGAGAAGGTTTACTTCATAGATGAACTCAAAGAGCTCGTAAACAAGCGCGGACTACCGAAAAATGAAAAGCCTGAAAGCTACGAAAATTATTGGGTCGGAGATTTTGAAAAGTACATCGAAGTGCAAGTTTGGGACGATGAAGTCGTTGAGCCATTCAGGAAACACTGGCAGTGCCAACAAGGCAGCCGATCTAGTGGGTGCTAATATGCTCGGAGTCATTTTTGATATGGATGGAGTCATTATCGACTCGCATTCCGTAGCTTGCGAGCTTCTCGTCGAAGCTGTCAAAAGCGTGGGGGCTGTTTATACTGTCGATGAAATCAAGTCTTGGGGCAGCCTCAGTTCACGCCAATTTTGGTCGAGAGTTAAAAAGGAAGCCGGTCTGCTACAAGAGGTGGAGCAACTTTCTCTTCTATACGATGCAGATAAAGAGATTTCTATGTATTCAGAACTTGGGCCTGTTGACGGAGTCGTTCAACTGCTTCAGTTTTTCAAAGACAACGGAATAAGGACCGCCCTAGCGACGAGCGCTTCGCGGTATCGAATGAACGCAACCTTAAGCGCACTCGATCTAAGTTCGTATTTCGACGCTACAGTTTGCGATGAGGAAGTTTTGGCGTCCAAGCCATCTCCCGAAATCTTTCAAGTGGCGGCGAAGAAGCTGTCTCTTAGACCAGAAAGTTGCGTTGTTATCGAGGACTCCAAAAATGGCCTCGAAGCAGCGACTGCGGCTGGTATGAGCTGCATCGGTTACACTGGCTCGCCACACATATCTGAAGACATGTCGAATGCGCATTTGAGTAGCTCTTGCTTTCATGAGATAAAAGACAGGATTTCGTGAGAATTCGGATTTTCGACAGTGCAAAGCTGGATCTTGTGGACGGATTCGACTTCTACGAGGCCCAAGCGAGCGGTGTCGGTCATTATTTCTTGGACTCTCTTTATTCGATTAGGGCTTAAATACCCCGCCGCTTAGAGTGTGTTGAAAAAGTCGATCGAACCCTGGCGATATCGTAGCCGCGTTCGTGAGAACGCGGATCTCCCGAACCGATTCCGCGTTCGTGAGAACGC
>JANQRJ010000061.1 GCA_028284635.1 Pelagicoccus sp. | reverse complement strand
CTCTGCGGCAATGACGGAGCATTGCCCTCCAGCCCACCGCCTTTTGGCTTAAGTTGACGCCAATGCGCAAATGCGGGAGCCGTGTTGCAGGATCCATTCTTCGCGGCCCGCTCGGCGATCGGGCCCTACCTTGGAAATCGATCTATAGTGCGTCTTTCGAGAGGCCGCAGGCTCCTGATAAGTGATTTTCAAAATGCGACTAACTAGACGAAAATTGTTCTAGCGGCGCCTTTGACCGCGTCTCCACAGAATGTAGATGGCGACGGCCAGCCAGAGCCACCATGCTCGCAGGAGATTTAGCAGAATGACGCGGACTATGGGGAAGGCGAGGGCAATGGCTATTCCCAACCCGAGTCCGATCCAGAGGGAGCGACGACGGAAGAGCGAAGGGCTCTTGGTCGTGTGGGATTCGGTCTTTGGCCGGTCTTCGCCTGGAAGCTTGTCGACGATTTCCCAGTCTGGATCCTTCTTTTTCGGCATGGATGGCTATAGCCGGAAAATCGCTCTGCCGGGTCAAGAGTTATAGGAATTCTCGAACGTCGGCGCTCATGTCGAGTCGAACCGCTCTATGGGTGCAGATACGAAGCGTCTGTTGATCGTCGATGGTTACAATGTAGCTCATTCTTGGCCGGAGATCCTGCCGCTTTTCGATCAAGGCGTAGATGTTGTGGTGGAGCGGCTGACGGGCTGTTTGAAGGAGATTGGGGATGGCCGAGATCTAGCGGTTAAGGTGGTATTCGATGGCAAGGGGGATGCGACTGAGGCGCGGCGGCCGTTTGCGGGCGAGGATTTCCAACTGGTCTTCGCTCCAAGCTCGCTCACGGCGGACGCGGTGATCGAGCAGATGGTGGCGAATTCTGTGGACGCGAGCTCGATTTACGTGGCGTCTCGCGATCAGGCGGTAGTCGATGCAGTGGAAGCTTTAGGCGCTCAAGGGGTTTCCCCTGATGAATTGGCCGGCTGGCTGAGCTCCTGTCGCCGGACCGTGCGGAATCGCCTGAAAAACTCAGGTGATGGAGCGGAAAGTTCTTGGGGAAATCGTATTCCACTATAGTGATGTTGCGTACGTTTTCCCATGAATCGATTGTCTGAAACCGATGCTGATGCCGTAGAGGAGTTCCACGGCCCTTACGGGACTTATCACGTCAGTGAAGTCGTTTTGCAAAAGATCTGGCGAGAGAGGGCGTTCGAGCAGTCTGGTCTGCGGGACGATCGCGGACGGGAGATCGTTATCGAGTCTCCGGGAAGCTGGAACCGTCTGGAGGGGCCGGACTTTAAGGATGCGGTGATCCTGTTTGATGGAGAGTGCCGAGAAGGGGATGTGGAGATTCATTTCGCGACGGCTGATTGGCGAAGCCATGGGCATGACCGCGACCCGAACTTCAACGGCGTCATCCTGCACGTAGTCTACCACCCGCCTTTGGAGTTCGCTCGTCCTACTATGAGGCTGGATGGCGGGGCCATTCCTTGTTTGGCTCTTCTGCCGTCGCTCTGGTATTCGCTTGAGGAATACGCTGCGGAGGACTCGATCGTTTCATCGACTGGAGTCGAGCCGGCGCCGCAAGTGGAGTCGCTCTTGGGCGAATCGCTAGCTGCCAGGCGCGAGGCTCTGCTGGATCAGGCTCGTTGGCGTTGGGACTTGAAGCGCCATTTCGCGGCTCGTAGGATCGAGCGTCTCGGCTGGGAGGGAGCGTGTCACCAGACTGCGTTGGAGATTCTGGGCTACGCACGCAATCGCGTGCCGATGTTGATGGTCGCCGAGCGCTTTCCGCTTCCTTCGCTGCGCCATGGCAAGGTCGAGGCGCAGCAGCTTTTGGCTGCGGTTTCGGACCGCTGGCTTGTTCACGGATGTCGGCCTGCGAATCATCCCTTGGTTCGGCTCGAACAGTATTGCGAGTGGGTAGCGAAGCGTCCGCGCTGGCCTGAGAATTGGCGGGAGATGGCCAGTGGGCTTTCCTTCCCGGATGTGGAAGAGGCGAGTTTCGGCAGTCTAGGGACTCGGAGCAGTCTTGGAGTGACGGACTTGCGTGACGAGATTGCAGAGGCGGTTTTCGCTGGCCAAGTGGCTGGCACGAAAAGCGATACCTTGGTGTGCGACGGACTGTTGCCGCTAGCTGCTGTCGAGACGGGCGCGAACCTGTTTGATCTATGGTTTCACTGGCTGGCTGGCGATGGTCCGGAATCCTGCTTGCAGGCGCTCAGGCAGCTCCAGGTCTTGCAGCCTCGCCGCGTGCCCATGAGCAATGGCTGGCTGCAGGGCGTTCTTGGCTTGAGAAGCTGAACCGCTGGGCGCTCCTCAGCGCATGCTTGACTTTGCCAGAGGCGGAAAATTTAGTGCCCGCTTCACAATTTCAATTTATTTTTGAAAGTGGGTCATCGACCCGCTTTTTTTTTCAAATGCACACCACCACCCACCCACATGAGCAGCGAGATTCTTTCAGTTCTTGAGTACATGGAAAAGGAGAAGGGAATCGGTCGAGAAGACATGATTTCCGCCATCATCACGGCGATCAAAAACGCAGCCGCTAAAGGTGTGAACGCCGGCCAGGAACTCAAGATAACCATCGACCCGAAACACGGCAAGATGCAGGCCTGGGCGCTCCTCGATATCGTTGACTCGGTAAGCGATCCGAAGACCGAAATCTCCTTGGAAAAGGCCCGCCAGATTGACGACACCTTGAATATCGGCGACGTATTCGAGAAGGAGATGGACCCGGCCTATCTCGGTCGCATTGCGGCCCAGACGGCTCGCCAAGCGATCATGCAGCGCCTGCGGCAGTTCGAGAAGGAGCGCATCTATGACGACTTCAAGGATCAGGTAGGCGATATTGTCAGCGGTATCGTGCGCCGTCGCGAGCGCGGCGATCTCATCGTCGATCTCGGCAAGGCCGAAGCCCTTATGCCCTCCCGGGACCAGGTGCCAGGCGAAGACTACGCTCCGGGCGAACGCATCCGCTGCTTCCTTCTAAAAATAGAAGCATCCAATCGCGGTCCTGAACTCATCCTCAGCCGTTCCAACGCCAAGTTCGTGCTGCGCCTTTTCGAGTTGGAGGTCACTGAGATCGCTGACGGCACGGTTAAGATCGAGGCTTTCTCCCGCGAGCCTGGCTATCGCACCAAGATCGCGGTCACTTCCACCGATCCCAAGGTAGATCCCGTTGGCGCTTGCGTGGGAGCTCGTGGAGCTCGCGTCAAGAGCATCGTGCGCGAGTTGGGCGGCGAGAAGATAGACATTATTCGCTATTTCGAGGACCCCAAGGAGCTCGCCTTGGAGGCTCTCAAGCCGGCCGTCCCGCGCAACGTCATCGTCGACGAGCGCAACCGCCGTATCTCCATCGAGGTGGCCGAAGACGACCTCGCCATCGCCATCGGCCGAAAAGGGCAAAACGCCCGCCTCACTTCCAAGCTCGTTGGCTGGAAGATCGATATCATGAAGGAGGAAGTCAAAGAGGTCAGCTTGGAGGCCAAGCAGGCCGCTGCTGCCGAAGGCCTCCACCAGATCGAAGGCATCGACGATGCCACGGCCGAACGCCTTGTCATGAACGGTCTTATCAGTCCCGAACTCTTCCTCGACGTCGAGGAGGACGACCTTGTGGAAATGGGCTTCAGCCCGGAGGAATCCCAGGATATCATGGCTAAGGTTTCCGCCTTCCTTCAGTCGCAGAATATCTCCTCCTAAGCCCAGTCCACGTCGCCCGTCCTCCTCTGTTTCCCTACATTCCCGCAATCCGCCTCACCCAGTTTATCGCATGAGCGTTAGAATCTATCAGTTGTCAAAAGAAGTCGGCTTGGAAAACGGCGAGCTCGTGGACTTGCTGCGCGAGCGAGGGTTTGCCGTGAAGAGCGCGTCGAGCACGATCGACAACATTTCCGCCGAATCCATCAAAGAGGAGTTTGCCGCCAAGGAGCAGGCGAAGAAGGCCGAAGCCGTTGCTGCCGAGCCTGAGGCCGAAGCTCCCGCTCCTCCGAAGCCTCCTGTAGCTCCTTCCGTTTCCTCTTTCGTTCGTAGCAAGGACCAGATCGAAAAAGAAAAGGAAGAAGCAAAACAGGCCGCTGCTCCCAAGGTTCAGCCACCGCCCGCCAAGGTTGCCGCTCCACCGCCACCTGCTGCCCCCGCGCCTGCTGCGCCTCCTCCCATGGCGCCGCCTGCCGGTCCTGTCCGCGTCACTCCCCCTGGCGTCAAGCCCGCCGCTGCGGCGCCGCCATCCGTCAACCCAGGGATTCGTCCGCCCGCCTCCGTGGCGCCTCCAGTCGTAGCGGCGCCTCCCCCTGCGGCCCCTGCCGCTCCACCGTCACCGAGACCGCCTGCTGCTGCTCCCGCTCCCTCCGGCCCCGCCTCCGTGGCGCCTCCCGCCGCAACGAAGGAGCAAGAAGCCGACGATTCAGATGAGATCAAGCAGATCCTGGTCAAGCCGCCCATCGTGCTGCGCGACTTCGCCACCCAACTCGGCGTCAAACCCTTCAAGCTGATCTCCGAACTCATGGAGATGGGCATCTTCGCATCGATAAACCAAAGCCTCGAAGAAGAAGTCGCCAGCAACCTCGCCGCCAAGCATGGCTTCCTCCTCGAGATCAAGCACCGCGGAGAGTCCCAGAGAAACAAGAAAAAGGATGAGGAGACTCCCGTCGATGAAACCGCGTTGCTGGAGCACCGTCCGCCGGTCGTCTGCATCATGGGGCATGTCGACCACGGCAAGACTTCGTTGCTCGACTACATCCGCAAGGCCAAGGTAACTAAAGGCGAAGCCGGAGGCATTACCCAGCATATCGGCGCCTATCAGGTCGAGCACGACAGCCACAAGATCACCTTTCTGGATACGCCCGGCCACGCCGCTTTCAACGCCATGCGTTCTCGCGGCGCCGACGTCACCGACATCGCCATTCTCGTTGTAGCGGCCGATGACGGCTTCAAGCCGCAGACCGACGAAGCCCTCAAATTCATCCAGAAGGCTGGGGTACAGCCTATCGTCGCCATCAACAAGATCGATACCAAGGGCGCCAACATCGACCGCGTGAAGCAGCAGATGCAGGAGCGCGGCATCGCTTCGGAAGATTGGGGTGGCCAGACCATCTGCGTGCCCATTTCCGCTCTCAATGGCGATGGCATTTCCGAGTTGCTCGACATGGTGCTGCTCCAGGCCGAAGTCCTCGAACTCAAGGCCAACCCCAAGAAGCCAGGGCAAGGCGTCGTCATCGAGGCCGCTATCGAAGTCGGCCGCGGTGCTACCGCTACTGTCATTGTGCAGGCTGGAACGGTCAAAGTGGGCGACGCGCTCGTTTGCGGGCCCACCTACACCAAAGTCAAGGCCATGTTCAACGAATACGGCAAGCCCATCAAAGTCGCTCCTCCTTCGACACCGGTTCGCATCATCGGATGGTCCGACACGCCCGACTGCGGTGCCACGTTCGAATCCGTCAAAAACGAAAAGGCCGCCAAGAACAAGGCCTCCGAGAACGACATCGAGCTCAAGTCCCAGCTGGCCAGTCTCGAAGACGAAAGCGGTATGACCGGTCAGGAAAAGCTCTTCGCTGCCATCGCCAAGACGCAGAAGAAGACGCTGCGCCTCATTGTAAAGGGCGACACTTTCGGTTCCGTGGAAGCCATCGCCCATGCCCTTGGCGAGATCGTCAGCGACAAGGTCGATCTCGACGTTATCGGCAAAGGCGTTGGCATCATCAACAAGAGCGACGTGCAGAAAGCCAGCGCCGGGGGAGCCGAGATCATCGGCTTCAACGTCAAGTCCGACAATGGCGTCGCCTCTCTCGCCAAGCACGACCAAGTCAAGATCTCGACCTTCCAGGTCATCTACGAACTCATCGACCGAGTTCGCGAGGACATGGTCGAGATGCTCGATCCCGAATTCCGCGAAAACAAGATCGGCGCCGCCGAAGTTCGAGCCATCTTCCCGATCGCCAAGGGCTTCGTGGCCGGCTGTCTCGTATCCGAAGGACGGGTACAAAGTGACGCTGCCGCTCGAGTCCTGCGCAAGGGCGTCTCCGTTATTGAAAGCAAGGTGGCCACTCTGCGCCGCCTCAAGGACGAAGTGAAGGAAGTCCGGGCAGGCACGGAGTGCGGCATCCAGATCGACAAGTTCAACGACTACAAGGTAGGCGACCTCATCGAGATCTACGAAGTCCACGAGGTTCGTCCATCGCTGTAGCCCAACGCTCCCCGTAGCCGCGTTTGCGAAAACGCGGGACCCCGCATGAGCAATCGAAAAGTCAGAGTAGGCGAGCTGATCAAGCGCGAGATCAGCGACATCCTGCATACCCGTTTGCGCGGCAAAGGCGTTCTCATCACGATCACCGAAGTCGATGTTTCGCCGGACAACCGCAACGCTCTGGTGCTCTTCTCCGTCATAGAGACCAAGAACAGCGACCGCCGCCAGGCCAAACGTTTCCTGGAGAGCAACGTCTCCCTGTTCAAGCGCGAGCTCGGCAAGCGCATTGTCCTGAAGTACTTGCCCGACCTGACTTTCGCCTTCGACGAGAAGCATCAGGCAGCCGCTCGGGTGGGCGATCTCATCGACTCGCTGGACATCCCCGATGACGACGAACCGGAAGGCGAGGACGAGGATCCGGTCGAACGATGAGCTACTTTCCGCGCCTTGCTGAGACTTTCAGCGAGCTGCTCGCCAGCGTTGCTAACGACCGCGTATTCGTGCTCGGCCACGCCCGCCCGGATGGAGACTGCGTTGGGGCTCAGATTGCCCTCGCGCGTTTGCTGCGGGGCTACGGCGTGGATGCCGTTGCCCTCAATGCCGACCCAATTCCCAAAGCGCTGGGATTTCTGCTCGGCGAGACGAAGATCGAACCGCTCGTCGCTCCCGCCCTAGACGGTCGCCCTCTGCTCTTCGTCGATTGCGCTGACGAGCGGCGCGTCGGACCAAAGTCCAGCCAGCTCATTGCGGACTGCAACTTCCTGGCAAGTATCGATCACCACATTTCGAATACGCGGTTCGCTCGGATGAATCTGATAGAGCCCAGCACTGCTGCCACCTGCGAGATCATTGCCGGCCTGGCCTTCGACTTCGGCTTGGCCGTAGACGCTACCACCGCTCAAGCCCTCCTCACGGGTATCATGACCGATACTGGTCGCTTCGGCTATGCCGCTACCTCGGCTCGCGTCTTCGAGCTCTGTTCGCGCCTCGTTCAGTGTGGAGCCAGGCCGGAAGTCAGCGCTCAGCCTCTCTATGAAAACCAGCCCTTTTCGCGGCTGAAGCTCCTGCAACGCTTCCTTGGCGCTCTGCGCACCGAGTTCGATGGAAAGCTCGGCGTCGGCACAGTGGCTCGTCAGGACTTTGTCGATACGGCTTCCTGCTATGAGGAGACCGAGGGTTTCGTCGACTTCACCCGGTCCATCGAGGGTGTCGTGATCGGCCTCTACCTCGAGGAACGCAGAACCACAGTCAAAGCCAGCCTAAGGGCGGTCGATTCCTCCTACCGCGTCGATCTGATTGCCAAGCAGTTTGGCGGCGGCGGCCATGCAGCGGCGGCGGCCTTCAGCTTCGAGGGCAGCATCGCCGAGGTGGAATCCCCACTGATCACCGCGATCGGAAACCGTATCCAAGAAGTGGAGGCAGAATCCGCATAGAGAATTTTTAGCCCGCAGATTACGCAGATGAACTCAGATCGGAACTCTATTCATCTGCGAAAATCTGCGTAATCTGCGGGCCAAACAACACTTTAGCATGAAGGAACAGAAAAAGGATCTCGAAGGCATTCTTCTGATCGACAAGCCCAGAGGCATGACCTCGCATGACGTGGTGGACCAAGTGCGTCGCAAGCTACGCATGAAGCGTATTGGACACGCGGGTACGCTCGATCCCATGGCCACCGGCCTGCTTATCATTCTCGTAGGCAAGGCGACCAAGCTTTCCCAATACCTCACTAGTTTGGACAAGACCTACTCGGGTACGATCAAGCTTGGCGAGACGACCAATACCCAGGACGCGGATGGCGAGATCACCAGCACTAAGCCTGTGCCGGAGATATCCGAAGAGAAGGCCCAGGCGACTTTGGAGTCCTTCGTAGGCGACCAGTACCAGACGCCTCCAATGTTCTCGGCGGTGAAGATCAAGGGTCAGCGGCTCTACAAGCTGGCTCGTAAAGGACAGGAAGTGGAACGCGAGCCGCGTTTCATCCGCGTATCCAGATTCTCTGTCACTCGTTTCGCTCTCCCGGAAATCGACTTCTCGATGGACTGCTCCAAAGGCACCTACGTGCGAACCTTGGCCAACGACGTTGGCGAGAAGCTCGAATGCGGCGCCCACCTGACCGCTTTGCGCCGCGACGCTTCGGATCGTTTCGATACCTCCGCCGCAATCGAATTGGATGCTTTCAAGGAGATGGAAATCAGCGAGATCGAATCCCGCCTCATCCCGGCTCACGATGCGTTGCCGGACAACGTTCTGTAACCTTTCCCGTCCAAGTATGCCGCATCTCGCCCGACAGTTTGAAAGCCTGAGCGCGATCTCGCTCGATACAACTCAGCCGGTTCATCTGGCGATCGGCATGTTTGACGGACTGCACCGGGGGCATCAGCAGGTGATCGCCTCCGCTTGCGAAGCAGCGGAAGCCGACAGTGGGCTTTTCGGCGCTTTGACTTTCTGGCCGCATCCTAGCCGGCTCTTTCAGCCTGACGATCCGGCTCGTATGATTCTCAGTCCGGAGATCAAGCGTATGAAGCTCGCCGAGTTGGGTTTGGATTTCATCGTAGAGGAGCCTTTCAATTTGAAGTTCGCCTCGATCGAGGCGGACGGCTTTCTAGAGTATCTAAAGTCGACTATCCCAAGTCTTGCTTCGGTGCATGCCGGAGAGAACTGGCGTTTCGGCAAGGGCCGGGCGGGCGACATGGAGCAACTGGTCGAGCAAGGTCGACGCTTGGGCATTGCGGTGGAAGCAGTCGAGTGTCTGGCTGACTCAGGGGTGCGTGTCAGTAGTACGCGGATACGAAGCCTTCTCGCTCAGGGTCGTCTCGACGAAGCCAATGCGTTGCTAGGCTACGACTACTTCAGCATCGGTACGGTGAGGCAGGGCAAACGCTTGGGCAGAACGATTGGCACGCCAACCTTGAATCTGCCTTTCGAGGGCGACCTCCGGCCGGCTTATGGGGTCTACGTGGTGAGCGTTTCGGACGTGTCGTTGGATCACCAATACAATGGCATAGCGAACTTCGGCCTGAGGCCCACTGTGGGCAAGGCTTCCAAGCCGCTGCTGGAGGTTCATTTGCTGGAGGACTGCCCGTTCGACTACGGACACCGGCTCCAGGTGGTCTGGAAGAAGCATCTTCGCCTAGAGAGGGCTTTCCCCGGCGTCGAAGAGCTTCGCAAGCAGATAGTCGACGACATTCGGGAGGCGAAGCGGTATTTCGCCGGAAAGTGAAAACGATGACGCGATTGCCCGACAAGCAGTTCGAATACGTATAGACACCTCTTATTGAAAGTGCCGGCCAAAAAGAGACTCGACGAAATCATCCTGGAGCGTGGGCTCGCGTCTTCGCGCAGCGAGGCGAAGGCCTTGATCATGACAGGCAAGGTCCGGCTGGGCACCGAGAGGCTTTGCAAGCCGGGCCTGAAGTACGGACAGGACGTGGCTATCGAAGTGGAGGCTGGGCCGCGTTTCGTGGGACGCGGCGGGGAGAAGCTGCTGGGCTGGATCGAGACCTTCGGCTTGAGTTTCGAGGGTTGCCAAGTCCTCGATGTGGGAGCTTGTACGGGCGGCTTCTCCGACTGCGCCTTGCAGCATGGCGCGGCTGGCGCTACCTGCGTAGATGTAGGAAAAGGACAACTACACGCCAAGCTGCGCAGCGACGAACGAGTTGTGAACCTGGAGAAGGTCAACGCGCGCTACCTGACGGCCGACCTGCTGCCGTATCCGGAATACGGGCGCATGGTGATGGACTTGTCGTTCATCTCGCTGAAGACGGTTTTGCCCAGCGTGTGGCCTTTCTTGCAGGTCGATGGCGTTTGCGTCGCTCTGGTCAAACCTCAGTTTGAGGTAGGCAAGGAAATCGCGGACAGGTTTCGGGGCGTGATTCGAGACGAGGCTGCTCGCGAGAAGGCGCTGGAAGGCGTCAAGGCATTTGCCCTGGCCGAGCTCCCGGGAGCCGAGTTGGTTGGCGAAATGATTTCTCCCATCAAGGGAGGCGATGGCAATGTCGAGTACCTGATTGGCTTGAAGAAGGTGGCGATTGCCAGCTAGCCCGTCGCATTGGCCAAAGGATATGACGCAGGATAGCAAGATGACTAAGAAACGGGCCGCAATCGTATCGGATATTTGGACGCCGGAGAGGCCGGCTTTGCTCGAACGCATTTTCGGTCCAGCGGAACGAGAGCGAATCGAAGCAAGCTTTTCCCTGGCGCCAGGCATCGTTTCGAGGAAGGCTGATGACCGTTTTCTGGAGTCTCTGGACGGAGTGCAGGTCTTGTTCGGAAGCTGGGATTTCCTCCAGTTGACTGCGAAGGAGATCGCCTCGCTCGACAAGCTGGAGCACATCTTCTACGCGGCTGGATCGGTCAAGTATTTCGGACGCCCTTTTCTGGAAGCGGGCATCCCGATCAGCACTGCGAAAAAGGCGAACGGGCGGGCCGTGGTATCTTTCGTGGTGGCTCAGGCTCTGCTGGCATCGAAAGGCTATTTTCAGAGTATTCTGAGCAGCCGCACTCGTCATGGCTATCGGGCTGCGGTGTCGCGCAACAACGACCTGCCAGGCGTTCTAGGCGGTCGGGTCGCTTTGATTGGTTTTGGCGTAATTGCTCGAGGAGTCGCTGCCGAGCTGACGCGTTATGGGATGAAAGTTGGAGCCTACGACCCGTTTGCCGGCTCCGACGAGATGGCGACTTGTGGCGTTGAGAAGATCGAACGCCTGCAGGAAGCCTTTTCCGACTATCACATCGTCTCCAACCACCTGCCGAACTTGCCTCAGCTCAACGGTCTGATCGGCAAAGAGCTCTTTTTCCTGATGAAGGACAATGCGTCCTTCATCAACACCGGTCGCGGCGCTCAGGTCGACGAGCAGGCGCTTGTCGATGCCTTGGTCGAGAAGCCCTCGCTGGTCGCCTTGCTCGACGTCACCTTTCCGGAGCCGCCGGACGAGGATTCGCCGCTTTACACTCTGGATAACTGCTTTCTCAGTTCCCATATCGCGGGTAGTTTGGGCGGCGAGCTGAGTCGCATGTCAGCGGAGGTAATCGAGTCGAGCGAAGGTTGGCTGGCGGGCGAGCCCCTGGACAATCTGGAGTCGCTCGAGTCGCTCGAAGTATCCGCCTAACAATCTTCATCTGCTTCTACTTCTTCTTTTCCGTAGCGGTTTGGATGAAGATGAAGAAGTAGAAGCAGATGAAGATTACTTTAACGGTTTGTAGCTGGGGATACGTTTGCTTCGGGCGAGCTGCATGATGTCCGAGATCGCTTGCCGTCTTCTGTACAGCTCGGTCATGGCCTTCATAGCGGGAGCGATGTGGTTGAAGAATGCTCGGTAGCCGGCGCATAGATAATGCAGGCCGGGTTCTCCGTCGGGCGTGTGCAGAAAGCGGTCCTTGGGACAACCGCCGTTGCAGACGAAACGCACCTCGCATTCGCGGCAGTATTTAGGCAGGGTGTCGCGCTTGTCTTGCCCGAACTTTCTCTGCTGCGGAAGTTCGACCAGTTCGGCGAGCGGGGTCTCGGAGATGTTGCCGAGCTTGTACTGCGGGTAGACGAAGTGGTCGCAGCTATAAAGATCTCCACCGTGCTCGATAGCGAGGGCGTCGCCGCAGGTTTCGCTGTGCACGCAGATGCCGCCGGGGATGCCAAGCCATTTGGAAAATGCGGTCTCGAAGAGCTGCACGTAGATGCGACCGACATCCTTCTGTATCCAACGATCGAATATGCGGGAATAGAATTCCCCGAAATCGTCTGGGCGTACGCTCCAGCCGAATACGGGCAGGTCTTCTTCGTCCTCCTGACCGTCTTGCGGACTTGCGAGATCGAGACCCCATTTCTTGGCCTGTTGACCTGGACGGCGTTCGACGATGGGGATGAATTGCATGAATTCGCTGCCAATGCCCTTGAGAAAGCGATACACCTCGAGGGGCTTTTTGGCGGTGGCCCGATTGAGACAAGTGAGCGTATTGAAGCGGACGTCGTGGCGCTGCAGGACTTCGATGCTTTTCATAACGCGGTCGAAGGACGAGTCCCCCCTTTTGTCGACGCGGTAGTGATCGTGCAGTTCGCGGGGGCCGTCGATACTCACGCCGACTAGAAAGTCGTGCTCCTTCAGAAAAACGGCCCACTCGTCGTCAAGCAGGGTAGCGTTGGTCTGAAAGGCGTTTTCGATCTCCTTGCCGTTGGCGTACTTCTTCTGGAGGCGAACCGCGTTTCGGAAGAAGTCGACTCCGAGCAAGGTCGGCTCCCCGCCTTGCCAAGCGAAGCTGACCTGCTGGTTGGGTTGAGCCTCTATGTATTGACGAATGTAGTTTTCCAGAAGCTCTGGGGCCATGCGCCACTTGCCATCCGTGTAGAGGGCCTCTTTTTCGAGATAGAAGCAGTACTTGCAATCGAGATTGCAGATCGGACCAATCGGCTTGGTCATCACGTGAAAGGGGCGCCGGGCTTGGCGAGTAGGAGTTTGTGGAGAGACTGTCATCGACCGAACGTAACTGTGGGCGATTCCTGGCCTCTTTGAAACATCATAGTGCGAAGCTTGCTGGACTCGGGCGCGATTAAAACAGTGTCCTCCCCTGGGAACGCGGGCGGCTCGCCAAGCCGAAGGTATCGACTGCAACGACACAGCCCGTAAATTAAGAGCGCAACATTGCGCTCTTAGTTTACGAAAACCGTCGGTTTCCGAAAAGTAGCCTCAGCGCATTGCCTGAGCATTTTACTTTCTAACGTTAGAGAATTAAATGCCGTTCGTCGGGAGAGGGGACATTCTTCGGCGTGGGAGAATTGTTGGAGGAGTCCTTGCGGGATCGTTCCAACTGCAGGCGAGCAGCCCGCGATCCCAGTAACTTAATGCCAATCGAGGAGCTCCCTCGCCTTGCTCGTAAATTAAGCATGTAACGTTGCATGGTTAATTTACGAGCATTGGACGAAGCCATGTCCGCTTTGTCTCAGCGCTCTGCGTCCGGGGATGTCAGGCTGGCTTGGGGACGATGTAGGCGTAGTGAGCGCTTTCCTCGCGGGAGGTTTGCTTGCCGCTCCAGCCGACGGTGCAGGCTCCGTGGGCGTCGCCTAGGGCTCCGGTGGAGACGATGAAGTCGAAGAGGAAGGGCTCGCCGTCATTGATGCCGAGGGACTTCAGGTCGATATGTCCGCGCGTGGCGTAGCCGGCTTTGTCGATCTTGGTGGCGAAGCGGTGGGCGGGCGCTTCCAGGCGGTTGGCTCCGTGGAGGGGGGCTTCGCCGTCTTGGGGCAGGAGGTAGAAGTGTTCTATACCTTGGCTGGAGTCGGAGCGGCTGAAGAAGAAGTGGACGGAGGACTTGTCCATGGGCTGGCGGGCGTTGGTTTCGACGTCGGTGTCGGCGACGCGCAGGTCGAGCAGCAGCTTGTCTTCGTGGATGGCGGCCTTGCCGGTGGCGAGTGGCACGCTCATGAACTCGAGCTCGATTTCGGCGCCTTGACTGGCGAGGGTGTCAGCGTTCTCGACGACGGGCATTTCCATGTGCTGGCGTTTGGAGTTGAGGCGGGGCTGGCCAGCGACCTTGCCGCTGGAGTCGACGGGACAGAGCGTGTAGCTTTCGTCTCTGGGTAGGGAGGGCAGATCGAGAGGGTATTGGGCTTTCCGGCCGTTTTCGAGGGAGACGTCTATCGTATCCAGGATTTTGGTACCGGTTGATTCGCTGGCTATTTCGATGGAGATCTGGCCTTCGTACGGATGGCCGGTTTCGTTTGCGGCTTCGAGTATGAAGGTGAGGGCGTCTTGGCCTTGGCTTTCGGGGTCCTGGCGAATTGCGGCGAAGACCTTGTCGCCGGTTCCGGCAAAGCCGCGGCCGGTCTGGCTGAGGGTAGGAGCGTATTCCGGCAGGTAGCCTTCCTTGCTGTGGGCGTCGATGAGCTCGTCGCACATCTGCCAGATCTTGTCTAGGGTGAGAGTGGCGGCGGTATGGGGATCGGCCATCGCGGCGTGGTAGACGTGCTCGCGCTTGAGGGTGAGGGCGGCCTGCACGGCGAGTTCCTGCGGGTTGATGTTCGTGCGGCAGATGGCGGCGAGCTGTGGCGGCAGGGCGCCGATGTGGGTGGGCTGGAGGCCGGACTTGTCGACGAGAATGGGCAGTTCGACGCAGCAGCGGTCGGGGAGGTTGGCGATGAGGCCGGTGTTGGGCACGTTGCCGTAGATGACTCGGGGGGTGCCGGTTTCCATGGAGTGGATGATGTAGGAGCCGTATTCGTGAGTCTGTGGCTTGACCTTGATCTCGCCGTCTCGGCCGAGGAGCTCGGCTTCGGTTTGCTGCCAGGTGTCGATGATGGACTCGCAGCGGCGGAGGTATTCGTCGATGGGCACTTCGAACTTTTCGACGATGTCGTCACCGTGGTGGATGAAGTGGGGCGTGTACTCGGCTTGGTGTTCGGAGGATTCGGTCACGAAGTAGCCGAGGCGTCGCATCATCTCGAAGCGTACTTTGTCCTGCTTGAAATCGGGGTCTTCGAGGAGCTTGAAGAGCAGCGGGTAGGCGTCGCGCCCGCGATACTGGTACTCGAGAAAGAAGGCCATGTGATTGATGCCGGCGACCTTGTAGGTGACTTCGTCGTAGTTGAGCCCAGCGTAGGTGGCGAGTTGCTTGCTGGTGCCTTGCACGCTGTGGCAGAGTCCGACCATGGGAGTGCCGACTGCCCGGTCGACGGCCATGCAGTTCATGGCCATGGGGTTGGTGTAGTTGAGGAAAAGGCAGCCGGAGGCGCCGACGGTTTCGATGTCGCGGGCGATGTCTATGAGCTTGGGGATGGTGCGCAGGGCTCGGAAGATCCCGCCGATGCCGAGGGTATCGGCGATGGTCTGCTTGAGGCCGTATTTCTTGGGGATGTCGAAGTCGATCAGGGTGCCGGGCTTGTATCCGCCTACTTGGATGGTGCAGATGACGTAGTTGGCCTCGCGAATGGCGTCGGTGCGGTCGAGCGTGGAGCTGACCTGAGCTGCGACGCGAAGCTTGGCGACGACTTTGCGGGCCATGACCTCGGCGACCTTGAGACGACTGGGGTCGATATCCATGAGGCAGAGATGGCAGTCACTGAGCTCGGGAAACTGGAGGATATCGGAGATGAGATTCTTGGCGAAGACGACGGATCCGGCGCCGATGAGAGTGATCTTTGTAGGCATGGCGTTTGCGACTGAGGTTCTTGAGGGGTCGAAACTGAGCCGCCGAGAGCTCGAGAGAAAAGTTCAAAAGCATGACATTTGATTGGCAATTTGTGATGTTTCTTTGTTTGGTGAATTGAGGCTTATGTCCGAAGATCCCTTTATCTCATTGGTCACCGCTGCCGGAGAAAGCTACTTCTCGCCATCTTACTTGTGGAGGAACGAAGGGCGAGGAGGTTCGCTTTGCTGGGTCCTGCAACGAACTTTGCAGGGACGGGCCTATCTTTCGGATCCCGAAGGAAATCGTCAGAATGTGATGGAAGGGCAGGCGATGCTCTTTCATCATGACGATGGTTGCAGCTATGGTTACCCGGAGGACTTCGAGGGAGAGTACAGGTTGGAGTACATGGCTTTTCGCGGTCCGTTGGCGGAAACGTTCTGCCGGAAGTTTGGCGACGGAAGCGCTTGCGTTTTGACGCTTTCGCCTCGGGGCGAGACGGCCTCCATTTTTTCCGGCATCTTGGAGCTGTTTCGTTCGCGGGGCTTTCGCGACAGCTGGCATTGCTCGGAGATGGTCTACCGTTTGCTCGTGGCGCTTTGGCGCGAGCAAAGCGGATTGCAGCGCGAACTCGATCCGTTGGAGTACTGCCGGATCCGTATCGAGAATGGCCATGCGAGTCCGATAAGCGTCAAGGGCCTCGCGGACGAGATTGGCTTGAGCCGGGAGCATTTGGCGCGGGGTTTCAGCGAGCGGTTTGGCGAGCCGCCGGGGCGTATGCTGCGACGGCTTCGCTTGGATCGAGCCAAGGCGATTCTGGCGAGTTCCACGCTTGACATAGAGGGAACTGCCTTGGCTTGCGGCTATGCTGCCGGTCACAGTTTCTGCCGGGCGTTCAAGGAAGCTTTTGGCGTGAGCCCTCGGGCCTTTCGTCGCTCGCAGGGCAACAATATCTGAGGTGTTTGCACGGAATTGAACGGGTTTAATTCGTCTTGACTGGCATTTGAATTTCAAGGAGGGAACCTCCCCTAATGAATTTCGAGCGCTATTCAGGAAATCCTATCCTCTCGCCGAATCCCGCCAACGAGTGGGAGAATCTCGTCACTACGAACGCTGGCGTTTGGCATGACGAAGAGTCTGGCAAAGTCTACATGCTCTACCGAGCTGCCGGTGACGACTTCGAGCACCGCATCCATCTCGGTTTGGCGGTGAGCGAAGATGGCTTCAATTTCGAGCGTACTTCCGACCAGCCGGTCTTTAGTCCGATCGACGACAATTTCGACGGTGGCTGCGCGGAGGATCCGCGCATCATGAAGATCGGCGACTGGTACTATATTACCTACGCCTACCGTCCGTTCCCGCCGCGCCAGTATTGGCTGCCCGAAAACTACCCGTATTACATTCCGCCGAGCCCGGAAGAGTTCCCGATTAGCATGAAGCAGAGCCTGACCGGCACTGGGCTGCTGATGACCAAGGACTTCAAGAAATTCCTCCGCGCCGGTCGCGTCACCAGTCCGCTGGTCGACGACCGCGACGTCTATTTTCTGCCCGAAAAGGTTCAAGGCAAGTGGTGGATGATCCACCGACCGATGCAATGGGCGGGCGAAGGCTATGACACGGAGTACCCGACTATGTGGATCGCCAGCGGCGACGATATGCTCGACTGTCGCGAAAGCCAGATCCTCATCACCGCCAAATACGATTGGGAAACCAAGATCGGCGGCAACACCACTCCCCTCAAGACCGAACACGGTTGGCTTACGCTCTACCACGCGGTTGGACGGGACAAGCTCTACCGAGTCGGAGCTCTCCTCCTCGATCTCGAGGATCCGCGTATCGTCCGCCACCGTACCCCAAACTGGCTTATGCAGCCTGAAACTCCTTACGAAAACGAGGGCTACTACGAAGGCGTGGTCTTCCCTTGCGGCAAGTTCGTCAAGGATGGGAAGCTGTTCGTCTACTATGGCGGCGGCGACAAGCATGTTTGTCTCGCTACTTGCGACTTCGCGGAACTGATGGATCATCTGGTGGCCTGTCCCGCCTAAGATCTTCTTCCGCTTCTACTTCTTCATCTTCTTCTTTTCCGTAGCGGTGTGGAAGAAGATGAAGAAGTAGAAGCAGAAGAAGATGAAGAGGGGCGAGGCGGGCTTGCCAGTCTGCTCTTATTGTCTTTGATCGACCAACGTGCGTGAAATCGAGGCGATCAAGCGACTGGCATTCGTAGTCAACGGCACCAAGAAGGGAGCCGTTCAGCTAGCCGAGCGTCTGAATGCCATTGCCGGCGAGCGTGGGGTGGAATGCCAGACCATTACCTGCTTCCCCTTGCCGGAGGGTTGCCTGGACGGGATGGATGCCTGCTGCGTGGTAGGTGGCGATGGCACGTTTCTCAGCGTCGCGGCTGAGGCGACGCGTTGCGGCATTCCGGTTATCGGAGTGAATCGGGGCACGCTTGGCTTTCTCACCACCTATGCGTCAGAGGAAGTAGAGGAGCTGTTTCCCTCGATTCTTCGAGGCGAGTTCAAGACGCAAGAACGCTCGCTGCTCGACTGCCGAACCCGCCAGAATCCTTCGGAGATCGCTCTTAACGACGTGGTGGTCAAGTCGGCCGACGCCAACCGCCTGGTTCACGTCAATCTTTTCGCCGACGACGAATTCGTTACGACCTACGTTTGCGACGGCCTGATCTTCAGCACCCCGACGGGCTCGACTGCGTACACGCTTTCGGCGGGCGGGCCGCTCATGCATACCGAGACGGAGGCGATCTCGCTCACTCCCATCTGCCCGCATACGCTGAGCAATCGCTCTATCATCTTTCCTTGCCACGTGACCCTGCGGGTGGAAAACGCTGTCTCGGGCCAGCGTTTTCTCGTGGCGGTAGACGGCCATCGAAACCTCGGCAATCTGGAGAACGACCCAGTCGAGATAGCCGTATCTAAGAAACGGTTACGCATGGTTCAGAAACTCGACTACTCTCACTTCAATGTAGTCCGACGCAAGCTGAAGTGGAACGGCGGATACGCGGGCGAGCGATGAACACACTCGTTTCTCGTAGCCGAATTCGAAAGGGTTTGGACAGCGTGCCCCAAACTCTTTCGAGTTCGGCTACGGAGTGCCCACCATGATCCGAGTCTCGCACAGCGTCCTGGCCCAATGGCTTGATCAAGTTGCGGACGGCCTGGAGGCGGGCCTGCAAGCTGCCGAAGCCGTGGCCCTCGCTCGGAAGCTGCCCGGCGGGGCGAGTGAGGCTCTCCAGGAAGCCTTTCGTCATGGCAGCAGTTGGACTGCTAGCCTAGGGGAGTCCGGCCTCGAACTCTCCGTGGCGGAGTTGGCGGTGCTGCAAGCCTCCGAGGTCTCAGGGAGCTTGCCACGTTCGATGCGCCGCCTGGCTGCAGCCCGCGTCGAGCGTCACAGGTTGCAGCGTCGAGTCATGATGGCGACGTTGTATCCAACCTTTCTGATACATTTTTCGGCCCTCGTTTTTTCCGTAACGTATCTGGTGAACGGTCGGATGGCGGCCTTCTTCGTCTCCGCGGGCATGGTGATCGTACCGTTTTGGCTGCTAGCGGTTTTCGGCTTCTGCTTGGGACGCTACGCCCCTCGGTTGCTGCGCCATATCAGCCGTGTCTTTCCGCTGTTTTCCGGGTATCGAAAAAACTGGGACATGGGCGTCTTTTGCGATACGCTGGCGACTTGCCTGCGAGCTGGAATGCCGGTCGATGCGGCGTGGGAGGCTTCGGTCTCGGCGGCGGACGATCCACGCATCGATCGCATGGGAAACGCTGCACTGAGGTCTATCCGCAGTGGAGGAGTTGCCAGCGCGGGCATTGCCGAAGCAGGCGGAAGCTTGCCCGGTTCGTTGCTGCAGATCTACCGCACCGGCGAGACGACGGGAAGCCTGGAGCAGAATCTCGAGGCGGCTGCCGAGCGTTACTTCAAGGATGCCCGCTCGCGGCTGACGCTTGCCTCGATCGCGTATCCGAAGATCTTGCTCGTCGCCGTCTTGGGCTACGCTGCCTACAAGATTGTCGTCTTCTATCAAGGCTACTTCGAGCGAATCACGGAGATGGGGAGTTAGCCGTAGCGCGGAGCTTCAGCCCGCGTCCGTCGGAGATCTCCTCATCGTCCTCTTCATCCTTATCCTCATTCCATGATAAAGATGAGGATAAGGAAAACGATGAGGATTGTTACGGACGCGGGCTGAAGCTCCGCGCTACGGGTGGCCTAGCTCGTTCAGTTGAATGCGTGGGACTGGGATGCGAGCTCGAGTTGCTCGGCTGGCACTCCGGTCTGGGCGGCGAGACGAAGGATCGACTGATGCATCTCCTGTGTTTGGCTGCGCAGTTCGAGGGCGGCGGTAGAGGTTTGCTCTGTGGTACCAGAGGCGTTCTGCACGACTGCCTCTTGCTGCTCGACGGCGCTTTGGATCTTGCGAATCGCGTCGAGCTGGTTGCCGGAAGCGTCGTCGATCTTGCCGACCACTCCGTCGACCTCGCGTACCTTTTCTACGATCTTCGAGAGATCTTCGCCGACGGTGGTCGAGATTTTCGATCCGTTGTTGGCTCGCTGAATGGAGTCTTCGATCTTCTGGGTGGTGTCTTGGGCTGCCTGGGCGCTGCGCTGGGCTAGGTTTCGCACTTCGTCGGCCACCACCGCGAATCCCGCTCCGGACTCTCCGGCGCGGGCGGCTTCGACGGCGGCATTGAGAGCTAGGATGTTGGTCTGAAAGGCGATCTCATCGATGGTCTTGATGATAGCGGAGATCTCGTCGCTCGATTCTCGAATCTCTTCCATGGCATCCTGCAACTTGCGCA
This sequence comes from Pelagicoccus sp., assembly GCA_028284635.1. Classification (GTDB taxonomy): domain Bacteria; phylum Verrucomicrobiota; class Verrucomicrobiia; order Opitutales; family Opitutaceae; genus Pelagicoccus. The sequence goes on along the minus strand of JANQRJ010000061.1, from coordinate 11,408 downwards.
TCTCGCTGAAGCTTCGGTCGACCATCTGGCAGGCGTTGGTGGTGATTCTGTTGGCGTCGCTGGCAAGCTCGCTGTTGTGGGCCGTCGTTTCGGCAATGCTCTTCAGGGATTGGTTGGTCTGCGATAAGGCGCTGGACTGTTCTCTGGTCCCATCGGCCATGGATACGCTGGCTTGCGAAACCTCGGTCGCTGCGTTGGAGACCTTGTCGACTCCTTTGTTGAGCTGTATCACGGAGAGCTTGAACGACTTGACGGCGCTGCGTGCGAAGATGAAGGAGACCGCTAGCGTGGCGATGATGACGATGACCGTGGCGGCCAGCGTGGAGAGAAGTCGATTTTTGGCATTCGATTGGATCGACCGAGCGCTGGCGAGCACGTCTTGCGCGATCCCGTCCTCCACCTTCTTCATGAGATCGATCTTTTTGGTGATCTGAGCGAACCACTCGCCTGGCTCGACACCGAACCCACCGGTTGCGGCCTTGCTGTATGCGATTTTTCGGTACGCCTCGACCCTGTCCACAGCGGGGCCGCGGACGGTAGTTTGGTATGCTTGCCAGTGCTCGGGAGTGGCGTATGACTTGAAGTTGCCAAGGTAGGCGAGCTGCTTGGCGAGCACGGAGTCGAAGCGGTGCAGTATGTCGCCCTTGAAGGCGTCGGCTCCAAACGCGTTGCTGAGCACGGCTCGTTCGAGTCCCATGTTTTCCTTGGCTCGCAGGAAGTTTCCGTAGGATACGAAGAGAAGGGCGATTTCAGACTGCTCGGCTCGGGTTGCCGAGATGTCGATCAGGTCGAGAAAGGTATTGATGGTTTCGGTATAGCTTCCGAGGGCGGCAGGGGTGTCGATCTCCATTGCCGACGCTCGCTTGCGTATGACGGGCAGGTTTTGCAGGAGATCCAGGCCCCGGGCCAGTTTGCTTTGAAAGGATTGCCCTTGGGCGGTGTAGCTTTGCGTGGCGGCTGTTTCGCTAAGCGTTGTGATGACTAGGTCGGATTCGCTTCGTTGCTTTTCCAGCTCGGGGCCGAATTTTTTGCCTCCACTTCCGAGGTATCCTGCGGTGCGTCCGCGCTCCTTCTGCAGCTGGTGTATGGTGGCGGCGGCTAGGGTGCCGAGTTCGGTGACTTGCTGGAGCGATGCAGTCTGGCGAGCGGCCTGTCGGGCTTCTCGGGTCTGCTGCGTGATGGCAATTGAGGCGACCACGACCAGGCCGATTAGCGGTGTGAACTTGATGATGAGAATCCGTTTGGTGAGCGTGAGGGATTCGATGAAAGATCGCATGGCGAGTTTAAGTAGTTGCGGTAGCGCTGCGCGTCTAATTCGGACCGCGCGATGTCGTCTTGAGCCGCCTGGAGGATTGCCGAACCGCGCCGCGGTACGGTGGAGATTCGTCGAGTCCTTCGCACGGCTTGGCGTCTAAATCGAAACCCTGAACCGAGCGAAGTCTGGAATCCGTTGAAAGGGGCTTTTCGTTCTTCCGGGGAGGAGATTCGTGAAGCGGGAAGGGGGTGATGACCCCACGTGTCGAATTCCTGTGAAAAGCTTCCGCCGGGCGATCAGGCGAAGAGGCCAAGCTGGTTTTCGTCGGTAGCGACCTTGATCTTCTTGCGGGGCTTGGCGATGGGAGCGGGGCTGGAGACAGTCACGCTGGCTTCGTCGGATTCGAGTCGTTCGAGGATCTCCTTGGCTCGATCAATGACGGGAGTGGGCAGGCCGGCCAAGCGGGCGACTTGGATGCCGTAGCTGCGGTCGGCAGCGCCTTTGACTACCTGGCGCACGAATACGATGTCGTCGTTCCACTCCTTGACGGCCACGCTGTAGTTTTCGAGTCGGGGCAGGTGCTTTTCGAGCTGGGTGAGCTCTTGGTAGTGGGTAGCGAAGAGGGTCTTGGGGCCGGTATTCGGATTGCGGTGCAGGTGTTCGACGACCGACCAGGCTATGCTGAGACCGTCGTAGGTGCTGGTGCCGCGACCGATTTCGTCGAGGATGATGAGGCTGCGCTCCGTGGCGTTGTTCAGGATGTTGGCCGTCTCGTTCATCTCGACCATGAAGGTGGAGTTGCCTCGAGCGAGGTCGTCGCTGGCGCCGACGCGCGAGAAGATGCGGTCGACGACGCCGATGCGGGCGGCGGCGGCGGGAACCCAGCAGCCGATCTGGGCCATCAGGGTGATGAGGGCGACTTGACGAATGTAGGTCGACTTGCCCGCCATGTTGGGGCCGGTTAGCAGGTGTAGTTGGTTTTCGGATGCGCTGATAAGTATGTCGTTTGGCACGAAGGCGTGGCTGCCAGCCATGCCGAGGCTCTCCTTGCGCAGCATCTGCTCGACGACGGGGTGGCGGCCTTGGGAGATCTCGATGCGGTCGGACTGGTCGAGCTGGGGGCGGCAGTAGTTCCAGAGGCGGGCCGTTTCAGCCCAGCCGGCGAAGACGTCGAGCTCGGCCAAGGCGTCGGCGGTTTCCTGCAGGGCTGCGCTTTCCTCCAGCGCCGCTGCTACGAGTCCGGCGAAGAGCTCCTCCTCGCGCCGCTTGGAGTTTTCCTCGGCGTGGAAGATCTCCTTTTCCTTGGCCTTGAGGTCCTCGGTGATGAAGCGCTCGGCGTTTACCGTGGTTTGCTTGCGTATGTAGTTTTCGGGTACGAGGGAAAGATTGGCTTTGGTGACTTCGATGAAGTAGCCGAAGGCGCCGTTGTACTTGACCTTGAGGTTCTTAATGCCGGTGCGTTCCCGTTCGCCTGCTTCGAGGTCGGCGAGCCAGTGCTTGTTGTCGGTGGTGAGGGCGAGCATGCGGTCGAGCTGCTCGTCGTAGCCGGTGGCGATGTAGCCTCCGTCGTCGAGCTTGCTGGGCAGCTCTTCCTTCAGGGCGCGGTCGAGCAGTTCTGCGAGGGCGGGAAGGGAGTGCAGGCGGGTGGCAATCGCGTCGAGGGCAGCGATGGCGGGTTCGCCAATGATGGCCTGCAGTGGGGGTATTTGGGCGAGGGTGTCGCGTACGCCGCCGAGTTCGCGCGGGTTTCGCAGGCGGTTTTGCAGACGGCCTAGGATGCGTTTAATATCCCGCACGGCCTTTAGCTTCTCCTGTGTTTCGGCAGTAGTGGAAGGATGGCGGAAGAAGGCGTCGACGCAGTCGAGGCGGCGATCGAGTTCGGCGATGTCCTGCTGCGGGGCGATGAGCCACTGCTCTAGGAGCCGGGAACCGGCTGCGGTCTTGGTGGCGCTGATGGCTTCGATGAGGCTGCCTTCGCGCTGGCCGCGGGTGGACTTGAAGATCTCGAGATTGCGTTGGGTAGAGGGATCGACGAGCAGAGTGACTCGAGGGCTGTATTCTCGTATTGAATACAGGTTTTCCGGCTTGGAGCAGAGGTTTTCGGTGGCGTAATGGAGGAGAGCTCCGGCACAGCCTAGGGCGTCGTGCGAACGATCGATGCCGAAGCCTTCGAGGTTTATCACGCCGAGCGTGTCCATGACGGCTTGGGCACCGCTGTCGGTGTCGAAGTGGTAGCCTGGGAGTTCGCTCACGCTTCGACCGCTGGCGAAGTGTAACAGTTCTTCGAATACAGGATTGTGAGCGCTGTCCGCCCGCCAGCGTTCCTGGACTTCCTCGATGAGCAGAAGCTCGGCGGGATCGAGGGAGACGAGGACGGGAAGGAGATCGTCCGGCTCCTGATCGTGGGCGATGAGGAATTCTCCGGTGGAGAGGTCGATCCAGGCGAGGGAGAAGCCGTCTTTGTCGAAGTCGAGGGCGGCGAGGTAGTGATTGCGTTGGGAGTCGAGCTGGTTGTCCTCGATAGTCGTACCCGGACTTAGGATACGGGTGAGGGCGCGCTTGACGAGCTTGCCGGCCTGCGGGGTTTCGACTTGGTCGCAGATGGCGACTTTCATGCCGGCCTTCAGAACCTTGCCGATGTATTGTTCGGCAGCATGGAAGGGGATGCCGGCCATCTTGTAGTCCGAGCGCTTGGTCAGGGTGATGCCCAGGATCTGGGCCCCGACTTCCGCATCCTCGTGAAACATCTCGTAGAAGTCGCCCAAGCGGAAGAGCAGCAGCGTATTGGCGGGGAGGTTTTTCTTAACCTCGAAATACTGCTGCATCATCGGGGTGAGCTTCTTTTCGCGAGCCATGGGGAGGGAATGGTGAGTGGTGAACAGTGAATGGTGAAGGGAGGTGGTGAGGATTTGGATGAGGAGGACGGGGTAAAGGCAGAACTAGCTCAATCTGAGATTGGCTGGATCGATGATGGGGGCGCTGCGGTTTGTTGAAAGGCTTTCGAATCCCATATCTTGCTTGCCTTCAGGGAATTGCGATCCGGACCTGCCGGTTTTAGGACGGTCGGGAAACGTGCGTAACGAGAATTGGCTCGCGGCGGAGCTTTGCGGCGCTAGGGCTTGCGGGGAGATTTCGATATGAGCGACACGAAGAAGATTCTGATCCTTTGCACGGGAAACTCTTGCCGGAGCCACATGGCGGAAGGCGTCCTACGAGCGGCGCTGGACGAGCGTTTCGAGGTGTTCTCAGCTGGGGCGAAGCCGGCTGGCTACGTACACCCTCAAGCGATAGAGGCAATGGACGAAATCGGCATCGATATTTCGAGCCACACATCCAAGCATCTCGACCAGTTTCTCGATGCGGGTATCCAGACAGTGATTACGGTTTGCGGCAACGCGAACGATGCTTGTCCGGTTTTTCCCGGCAAGGTGAATCGCCACCATTGGGGCTTCGAAGACCCGCCTCATGCCCAGCGCGAAGGGGAGACATCGATCGACGCGTTTCGTCGGGTGCGCGACGAGATTCGCCTGGTCTTCGGGGCCTACGCGGCGGGACTGCTGGAAGCGTCGAGCTAAGGCGGACCGTTCAGCTAGCTTGTCTCGGCGCCGCCTATGATCCCGAGTGTGTTTCAAATTGTCGCCTTCCGAGTTGCGACGCTGTACTAAACTCTTGCGAGTTCGGCTACCGAAGCGAGCTTTGCGCAGTCGAGGTAGCCGAACTCGCGAGTACCGAAGCCCAAAGGGCGACAGCGAAGCCATTTGGTAAGCCCAGGCGACACTTTAACTCCCCATGATCCTGGGCGATTGGGCAGGTTGGCTCAGCGCATTTAAAAGTTTTTTGCCTTTCGAACTACTTCCTTGGGTTCGCTGCAGTCAAAAGTTTGCTAGTTTTCCGGGAGGGAGTTGTTCTACTAGGCGTTTGCGCTAGTATCCGGCGTTTGATTACTTGATTAAGGCTGCTCTTTTTGGCCGACATTGTTAGACGAAATGACCGCACATTACGGCACGAACTCGGAAGGCTGGGGGCAAGATCTCGGGTCCGGAACAGACAGGAAGACGATGAGAATCCTTCTAGTGGAGGATTCGGAATCGGATGCGTTTTTCGTGACTCGCTTGCTGGAGCGTCCGGTTTTGCAAATCGTTTACGAGGTGGTTCATTGCGAGAAGCTTGCTAGGGGACTGGAGGAGTTGGAGGCCGGCAGTTGGGATGTGGTCCTTCTCGATCTGGGTCTGGCTGAATCGGATGGGATGGAAACTTTCCAGCGATTTCAGCAAGTGGCGGATTGCGCCATAGTGGTCCTGAGCGGCATGAGCGACGAGGCGGTCGCGATGGAAGCCGTCCGCCTGGGCGCCCAGGATTACCTGATGAAAGAGGATTTGAACAACCGCTTTTTGGAGCGTTCCATTTGTTATGCGGTCGAGCGCTACACCTCGCAGTCTCGTCTGGAGTCGGCCTTGGAGAAGGCGGAGGCTGCCAATCGGGCGAAAGGCGAGTTTTTGGCGGTGATGAGCCACGAGTTTCGCACGCCGATGAATGGCATTCTTGGTGGGTTGGAGTTGATGGAAAGCGAAATGAACAGCGAAGAGCTGGAGGGCGTTCGCAAAATGATGCGCGAGTGCGCGGTGAATCAGCTCGAGTTGATCAACGATGTTCTGGATATCAGCCGCTACGAAGCCGGCAAGCTGGAGGTGGAGACTCAGCCATTCGTTTTGAAGGACGTGCTCGATTCGGTCGTTGGAGTGCTGGGCCACCGAGCGGCTCAGAAGGGCATCGAGCTCGTCGTATCGGTCGAGCCTTCCGTGCCTGGATCTTTGGTTTCCGACCATCGTCGCTTGCGTCAGGTTTTGCTGAATCTCGTGGGCAATGCGGTCAAGTTCACCGAGAAAGGAGAAGTGCGGCTCTCGGTTTTCCGCTCGGGGAAGGACAAGCTAGGTTTTGCGGTCGAGGATACGGGAATCGGGATTGCGGAAGGCATGCTCGAGCAGGTGTTCGACGCTTTCACTCAGGTGGACTCGTCTTATTCGCGTCGTTTCCAGGGCAGCGGTTTGGGGCTGTCGATCTGCAAGCGTCTGGTATCGGTGCTGGGTGGCGATATTTCGGTAGAGAGCGTCCTGGGGGTGGGCTCGAAGTTCTCCTTCGATATTCGGATGAGCGTCGACAAGGAGGCTTCTGAGGCGTCTTTCCCGCCGTTGAGTCTGGTCGATACCGATTCGCCCTCGGCCTATGAGGATCTGCCTGCGACTAGATATCCGCTCTCGATTCTCCTGGTGGACGACGATCCTCACAGCTTGATGATCGAGGAGATGGTCCTGGTTCGAATGGGCTATTCGCCAATCTGCGCCGACAGCGGAGAGGAAGCTGTTCGTCTGGCGAGGGAAAACGACTTCGATCTCATCATGATGGACATCCAGATGCCTTGTATGGATGGGTTGGATACGGCTCGCGAAATACGGCGTCTGTCTGAATCCAGTGGAAGAAGAGTTTTCATCTCGGCGGTCACCGCGACGGCTGCCCTGGACGATAGGCAGAGCTGCATGGAGGCCGGCATGGATATGTTTCTCAGCAAGCCGGTCGCTGCGGAAGATTTGGAGCCGGTCCTGGAGATCGCCTACAATACGAAGACTCCGGCGTCCAAGCGCTTGGCTACCATGTAGAGGCATCTGAATTGCCTCACGGTTTTCCCCGAGCTAGTGCGCTGTTGCGATTGCAAGGTAGCGCGGAGCTTTAGCCCGCGTCCGCAAATTGCCCTCATCATTCCTCTCCTCATCTTCATCCTCATCCCAGGATAATGATGAGGATGAAGAATAGGATGAGGATAGAAAAATGATGCGGACGCGGGCTAGAGCTCCGCGCTACGGTTGGCAATATCCTGTGGGCGACGGAGCACTGGTGTCAGCGGCGACGAAAGGCCCTTTAAGGAAGGGTTGCTTCTGCAGAGCGGGCACGTCTGATTCCGCTTAGCGCTTTACCTGGGAGCTGGCTGGGTTAGTGGGTCTGTCTGGATGGAGCTGAGTTTTCGAGAGTATGGAGATCCGGGGCGGCCGACAATCGTGACGCTGCATGGCTTGCTTGGCTCTTCGCGCAATTGGCAGGCGGCTGGGCAAGCCTTGGCTTCGGCGTTTCGCGTGTTTTGCGTCGATTTGCCGAATCATGGTGACTCGCCTTGGACGGACGAGATGTCCTACGACTCGATGGCGGGCGGCTTGCTGACCTGGATGCGGGAGCGCGGCATCGAGCGGCCGATTCTCATGGGCCACTCCATGGGTGGCAAATTGGCCATGAAGATCGCCTGCGAGCATCCGGACCAGATCAGCAAGCTGGTTGTGGTGGATATCGTGCCGAAGCTGTATCCAAAAAGCCATGATGGCGAATTCGAGGGCATGCGGGCTCTCGAGCTTTCGAGGCTGGGTTCGCGGGGCGAGGCGGAGAAGGGATTGGAGCCGTTTGTATCCGATTGGGGGATGCGCAAGTTTCTGGCTACCAATTTGAAGCGTTCGGATGGAGGCTCGGGTTTCGAATGGATGGTCAATCTCGATGCCATCGAAGCTGCCGTGCCGGAGTTGGAGAAGTCGCCGCTGGGCGCGGAGGACCGCTATGAGGGCAGCGTCCTTTTCGTGATGGGGGGCAAGTCTCGCTATTTCGCGAAGGAGGACGTTCCTTTGTTGCGGCGCCACTTCCCGACAAGCGCCTTGGAGGTGATTGCGGAGAGTGGCCACAATCCTCACTTTGAAGCTCGCGGGCGCTTCGTGGAAATCGTCAGCGCCTTCGCTAACGGATCGTAATGGAAGTGATTCTGAAGTTTCTTTGGCTAGCTGGCTGCTACGGCGTTGGCATTGGGGTCGCTGTGGTCGTGCATGAGCTGGGTCATGCTTTTGCCTCTTTGCTGGTCACGCGGCAGCGGATCGAGTTGCAGATCGGCAAGCGAGCTTCCGACGCGAAGGGCTGGCGAGTGGGTAGGTTGCAGGTCTTCTGGAGCCCGCGGGGCTTCCACCTGGGGGCGACGCGTTACGATAGGACTGCGGTTTCCCGAGTTCGGCAGATGGCTGTGGCGGCGGCGGGGCCCTTGGCCAGTTTCGTCTTTTTCGCCTTTTTCGCGGTATTGATGAGCCGTTCTCTTCTAGGCGGTTGGCAGTGGATCTCCTTCCTCGGCCTTTCCGTAGCGAACTTTCGGATACTGATTGTGGCTCTTTGGCCTGTGGCCTATCGCCCGCATGGACCGGAAGGGGAAGTTTGGCTGAGCGACGGCTTGGATTTCTGGCGTCTCTGGCGAGGCCGCTAGCTGGGGAAACATCTGAATTGACCGACCAGGCTTTTGCTGGGAATGGTTTCTGCTTTCCGCGTTGGAGAAAGCGCATCCGCTCTCTCTTCCTGGGCGGTCGATTCTCGCGAAGACATGTCTACAGATTCCAAGCCAAGCACTATACTGATCGTCGATGACGACGAGGAGATCCGCTATTCGCTCGGGCGCGTGCTCGGCAGTCGAGGCTATTTGATCGAGGATGCGGGTAGCGGCGAAGAGGGAATCGAGAAGATCAAGTCGGGCCTGAATCCGGATTTGGTGATGATGGACATCCGCATGGGCGGTATCTCGGGGATCGAGACGCTGCAGCACATGCGTTCGGCGAATTCCAATTTGCAGATCGTGCTGATGACCGCTTTCGGCACCGCCCAGACTGCGATCGAGGCCATGAAATTCGGCGCCTACGACTACATCATGAAGCCTTTCGATGTGGACAAGGTGATCGATATTGCGGCCCGAGCCATCAGCTCTACGAGGGATTTGAAGTCCGCCGACCAGTACGAGAAGAAGGTCAACTACGAGGACTACAAGGAGGGCATCGTGGGCAACTCGCCTGCCATGCAGGAGGTCTTCAAGGTCATCGGTCAGGTGGCGGCCAGCGACGCGACCGTTTTGGTGACGGGCGAAAGCGGCACGGGCAAGGAGCTGATTGCCAAGAGCATCTACCAGCACAGCTTGCGGGCCAGCGGTCCGTTTACGGCGATCAATTGCGCGGCGATTCCGGACAACCTCATCGAGAGCGAGCTTTTCGGCCACGAGAAGGGCTCTTTTACTGGGGCGACCGCCCAGCGTGTTGGCCGCTTCGAGCAGTGCGACCGAGGCACGATCTTCCTCGACGAGATCGGAGACATGGCTCTGACCACCCAGACCAAGATTCTGCGCGTGCTGCAGGAGGGGGAGATCCAGCGCGTCGGTGGGCAGGAGACGATCAAGGTCGACGTGCGCATCATCGCGGCGACCAACAAGGACTTGGAGAAGATGGTCGAGGAGAAGACGTTTCGCGAAGACCTCTACTATCGTCTGAATGTATTCAGGATACGGGTACCGGCTCTCTCCCAACGTCGCGAGGATATTCCGGAGATCGTGGATTTCATGCTGCAGAATCTGGTCAAGGAGCGTAAGGCTCGGGCTACTCGCGTGTCGGCCGACGCTCTGGCGGCTTTGTCCGCCTATTCCTGGCCGGGCAATGTCAGGGAGTTGGGGAATGTGGTTTACCACAGCGCGGTGGTGGCCCAGGGCGAGGTCATCCTGGTCAAGGATTTGCCGGAGGAGTTGAGACAAGCTACTGCCGAGAGCATAGGCGCTCCCGCCGCCGAGGAGTCCGCTGGCGAGGCTATGGCCAAAGCGGAGGCTCCCGTCATCGGTAGTCTGGAAGCGGATACCCCAGCCTCTCCCCGGTCGGATGGCGCTCAGTTGCCCGCTTCGCTGCCCGCCTTGTACGATCGCCTTTATTCGGAGCTACGCGAACGCCAGGAGTTGCGCATCCTTTCGCTGATAGAGCGCCAGATGATAGAGCGGGCGATTGCGGAGACTTCCGGGAATCAGGCTCGAGCTGCCGAGATCCTCGGCATCACGCGAAACACGCTGAAGAAACGCCTCGACGAATTGGCGGGCTAGGGCCGGTCGATCGCGTCCTCCTAATCCTAATCCCTTTTCGATTAGGAGGAGGATTAAGATACTGAATGTCGTGAGCCGCGTCTGTGACGCAATTGCGCTTGCCTCGCTCGTGGTTTTGCTGTGGCAACCTAGCCCGCATGAAAATCGCACTGATGTTTTCCGGACAAGGCGCCCAGAAGGTGGGCATGGGCAAGGATTTACGCGAACGCAGCCCACTCGCTCGCTCTCTCTACGAGCAGGCGGACGCGATCCTGGGCTACGGGCTTTCCGATCTCTCCTTCGAGGGACCTCAGGAAGCTTTGACCGAGACGAAAGTCTGCCAGCCTGCGCTTTTCGTTCATGGCTACGTGGTCTATCGACTCTTGCAGGAGAAGGGCGCTCTGACTGACGCCAGCTTTGCCATGGGTTTGAGTCTCGGAGAAGTCACTGCTATGACGGTGGCGGACGTTTTCGATTTCGAGACCGGTTTGCGCGTCGTGGCGGAGCGGGCTCGCCTGATGCAGGAGGCCTGCGAGACGAGCGATGGCTCTATGGCGGCGGTGATCGGCGGTGAACGCGACGCAGTTGCCGCTTTCTGCCAGGAAATGGATGTGCAGATGGCCAATCTGAATTGCCCCGGCCAGATCGTCATCTCCGGCGAGTCGGCGAAGATCGCCGCTGCGGTCGAGGCGGGCAAGGATCGGGGTTTTCGTCGCGTGATGCAGCTTGAAGTGGCGGGCGCCTACCATAGCCGTCTTATGGAGCCTGCTCGCGAAGGGTTCGCCAATTACTTGGCAGGCATTGAGTTCAAGCGGCCTAGCATGACCGTTTTCACCAACACGACAGGCAAGGAAGTTTCCGATCCCGACCAGATTCGCGCTGCGTTGGTAAAGCAGGTTGTTTCTCCCGTGCTTTGGGAGGACTGCCTGCGCAGCGCTGCGGCGGCTGGAGCTGACATGTTCTACGAGCTTGGCGTCGGCGGCGTATTGAAGGGTCAGGTCAAGCGGACGGACCGCAACTGGGCGAATGCCAGTTTCGAGACTTGGGATGACGTTGGCGGCTAATTCAAGGTAGTCAAAGCGTTTCGTTGGTAGGGCCCGCACGCCGAGCGGGCCGCGGGGAATGGATCCTGCAACACGGCTCCCGCATTTGCGCATAGGCGTCAACTTAACGGAGGAAGCATCCTTTGGAGGGCAACGCTCCGTCGTTGCCGCACCGGTTGTTCCCTCTGTAGGCTCTGCGGCAATGACGGAGCAT
>JANQRJ010000059.1 GCA_028284635.1 Pelagicoccus sp. | reverse complement strand
ATCTGCGGGCCACTCTTCTCAGGCTTTTTTGAAACAGTTAGGTAAACGCTGCGGCAACGACAGAGCGTTGCCCTCCTAAATGAGGTTTCTTCCGTTAAGTTGACGCCTATGCGCTCTGCGGGATCCGCGCTACGTCGAACTGAGATCGAGCTCTGCCTTTGCCCATGAGGGACGAACGCTTGGGGGATTTTGGGTTTGAGCGGGATGGCGGGGCTGGCTTGAAACGGAGCGATGGCGCAACCTCTATCCAAAGCGAAGCTTTCGTACTTTCGCAGGTTTTTGCAGAAGAAGCATCGGCTGGCCGAGGGACTCTTCCTCCTCGAGGGCTGGCATCTTCTCGAGGAGGCGCTCGCTTGCGGGAGGGATTTGAGGGGCTTGGTTTTCGACGTTGCGGCGCGAAGGGAGCCGGCTGAAGCATCGGTTTTGCAGAAAGCCGTGGCGGCTACTGGCGAGGTGTTCGAGGCGACTTCAGAGCAGATGTCTCGGATTTCGGATACGAAGGCATCGCAGGGCGTAGCGGCTTTGGTAGAGCGGGTTGGTCTGGATTTCGAGACCTGGATGGAGAGGTTGCCGAGAGAGGGCCCAGTACGGCTGTTGGCTATGGATGAGGTGGCTGATCCTGGCAATTGCGGGGCGATCGTGCGTAGCTGCGATTGGTTTGGTCTGGATGGAGTTTTGCTAGGCCGGGGCTGCGCGGAGCTGGAGAATGGCAAGACGGCTCGAGCCACAATGGGGAGCTTGTTTCACTTGCCGGTGGCGTCGGGTATCGAGCTTGTGGCAGCCTTGAATCGGCTGACTGAGCTTGGCGTGACTGTGGTGACGACTGAGTTGGATGGCGCGGAGTCGTTAGCAGGTTTTGCGTTTCCGGAGCGTTGCGTGCTGGTGCTCGGCAATGAGGCTCGGGGCGTTTCGCCAGAGATTGCCGAGCTGGCGTCGACCCGGGTATTCGCTCCCAGGTTCGGCCGGGCGGAATCGCTCAATGTGGCGAGCGCGGCAGCGGTGTTCTTGGCAGCGTGGAGAGGGATTTAGTTGGGAGTGAAGAATGAAGAGCGAAGAGTGAAAAGTGGGAGGGGCTAGAACCGGCGCAGTTAATTCTCTAACGTTGGAGAATTAACTGTATGGGTAGGGAAGCTGGTTTTTGGGGAATTTCGCTCTTCACTCTTCACTCTTCGCTCTTCGCTCTTCACTTCTGATCTATGGATTGGATTTCCGATATCGATGAGGCTTTGGCTCGGCGGGAGAGCGAGGGGAAGCGGTTGCTTGCCATATTCAAGGGCGACGGGCCTTGGTGTCCTTGGTGCAATCGGCTGGAAGAGTTGCTGAGGTCTAGCGATGCACTGGACCGCTTTTTGCAAGCGGAGGGTATTCTGGGGGCGAAGGTAGGGATCCCGCCGCGGGCTGAGGATGTTGCGGGAATTCGCCAGCGTTTTGGCATCACGGGCATTCCTTTTCTGGTTTTCTACTCGGCCGAGGGTCGAGTGGAGGGAACTACGGAGTTCATCGACGATGGTGACGCGAGCAGCTACGTCGAGTGGATCGGGAACGTGGACTCCAGCGGGTTTTAGGAGAGGGATCTGTAGTGCGGCGCTTCAGCCCGCGTCCGCAACGTTTTGTTTATCCTCATCCCCTTCTTCATCCTCATCTTTATCATGGGATGAGGATGAAGATGAAGAGGGGGATGATGAGAGAAACGGCGGACGCGGGCTGAAGCTCCGCGCTACGTTTCATACATGACGCGCCGCTAGTTGAGCTTGATGGAGCGGGTCTGGTCTTCGTAGCGCACTACGATGTTTCGCTGCTCGATCTTGATGATCTGGGCGCCGGCGACGCGGTCTCCTACGCGACGGATCTTGCCATTGACGCTAGCGAGGGGGTTGCTGGCGCTGTAAAAGATGCCTGAGAGTTCGATGGCGGGAAAGAATTCCTTCTGTTCGGGGAGATTGGGTTTGGGGTGGTGGGTCTTGGGTTCCGGGGCTTGGGCGCTGGGCTCGACACTGGCGAGAGGCGGGGCAGCGACTTCGACTGGCTCGGCTTTCGCTGTTTCTGGCTCTTCGGCTTTGGGTTCTTCGACCTCGGGAAGCGCTGTCGGGGGTTCGGGGGCTTCTTCGGCAGCGGCGGCGATCTCTTCCAGGGCTTCTTCGGTCCTGTTTTGTCCGAAGAGTTCCTTGGCGGCAGCGATTTGCCGAGCGAGCGGGCTTGAGGGTTCGCTGAAGGCGGCGACTTCGGGTTTTGCTTCCGTCTCCTTTGCGGGCTCGGCGTCTGGCGAGCGGCTCACGAAGAAATAGACGCCTGCGGCGATGCCGATGCCTGCAGCGAAGGCGAACTTGAAAGAGGAACGGGATTCTTTGGTTTGACTGGGAGTTTTTTCCGAACTGCTGGCTTTCTGGGTTGGCTGGCTGGTGGGGCGTGACTGAACGCTGTCTTCTTCTGGTTGCTCTTGCTTGAGGCCGAGATTATTTTTGGGCTTCTCGGTGAGGGCTCCGCGGACGACTGCTTGCCAGCTTTCCCAGCTTGCGGTGAGACCGATGTCGGCGAGGAAACGAGGGTCGGCTTTGGCTTCGGGCTTGTCTGGGAACTGCCGTTCCCAGGTGAGGGCGTCGGCGAGGTGCACGGCGGCGAGGGTGGTGAAGCCTTTGCTGAAGGAATTGGCGGGATCGTGATGCAGGGCGACTGCCTCGACGAGGGGAGCGGGCATGCCCCAGCGGGCTAGGAGGTAGGCGCCGGTTTCGGCGTGGTTGCAGCCTATGATTTCGTTTTCGGCCTGCCAGACGGGGATGCTCTCTTGGCTGGCCTTTTGGCGGGCTTGTTCGAATTCGTCGCCGACTGCGTTGAGCAGTACCAGCTTGCCGATGTCGTGCATGAGGCCTGCGGTGTAGGCCTCTTCGCCTGCCCTCTGGTCTTGGGTCTCGTAGAGAGCGAGGCGCTTGGCCGCGACGGCTACGGACATGCTGTGGTGCCAGAGCTGATCGGCGATGGCTTTCTGGTCGGCGGAGTGGCCGAGCTTGCCGAAGACCTGCATGGCGAGGACGAGGTTCTTGACGCTCTCGATGCCAAGCACGGAGACGGCTTGGCCGATGTCGGCGATCTTTTCTTCGAATCCGTAGTAGGAGGAGTTGACGGTCTGGAGGATTTTGGCGCTGATGGCGAGGTCTCCGGAGATGGCTTCGCCGATTTGAGCGGTGGAGGCGTTGCGGGAGTTGATTGCGTTGACGACCTTGAGGTAGAGGGGTGGAAGGCTGGGGAATTCGCCCATGCGGGAGACGATTTCCTTGATCTTGGGGTTTCCGAGCCAGGTGTCTATGGCGAGACAGCTTTGGATTTCGGTGATGAGGCGGTCTGCGGGGCAGGGACTGGGCAGGAATTGGAAGGTGCCGTCGATGGCGTCCTCGAGTTCAGGCTTTTCAGCTTCGGTGGCTAGGATGAAGCGTTGGGCGTCTGGCTGGAGTTCGCCTATTTGAGAAAGGAGGGCGACGCCTTGCTTGCCGTTGGTCTGGTAGGCGGCGATGGCGATATCGACGGTATTGTCGCCGGCGTGCTCTAGGGCTTGTTCGGAGGTTTCGAAGCAGTTGATTTCCCATTCGACGGAGTGCGAATCGAGAGCGTTCTTG
Source organism: Pelagicoccus sp. (assembly GCA_028284635.1). GTDB lineage: Bacteria > Verrucomicrobiota > Verrucomicrobiia > Opitutales > Opitutaceae > Pelagicoccus. Next base: position 51,690 of record JANQRJ010000059.1, on the reverse strand, counting down.
TAGCCGGCGAGTTGCTCGGTGTTTTCGTCGATGATGAGGATCCGCGTCTTCATAGGTCGATGCTTTGCTGGGAGGAGGTTGCTGGAGTGGATTCGTGTTGCCGTTCTAGCGAATCGGCGGCTTGCGGGCTGCTCTTGAGGGCGGGAGTCCGTTTAATATCAGGTTGAACGATCCTACCTAGGGAAAGGCGAAGATTACGGGGCGCGTAGCGTGGCTGTTCGTGAGCTTTCGAGCCTACTGGGGGTGAGACCGTAGGATTGGGGGACGTTGGAGAGGCGTGGGGGCCCTCCCAGGACAACGTTTTAGTCGCACCCGGGGGAGGCTTGCCCCAGGGGTATGTCGCGCGGCAGGTTGGGGATAGTGAAAGGAGCATATGTCTACAGTGGACTGGAAGCTGAGTTGTACGATCGGCTGGACGAATTGAGCGGGTTTGACGACTTGGATTTCTACCAGCGGTTCGCTGAAGCGGGAGGTGGGGTGGCTCTGGAACTGGGCTGCGGCACGGGTAGAGTGATGCGGCCGCTGCTGCGCGCCGGGCTGGAGGTCGTGGGACTGGATATCTCGGCGGAGATGCTGGCTCTTTGTCGTACGGCTTTGGAGAGGGAGAGCTTGCAGGCGCGACTTGAGCAGGGCGATATGCGGGACTTTGATGTGGGGGCTGGACGTTTCGCCACGGTGATGATTGCGGGCTACAGTGCTCAGTTGCTGTTGGATGACGAAGATTTGCTGCGCTGTCTTCGATGCTGTCGCTGGCATCTCGCGCCTGGTGGACGGTTGATTTTGCCGATCTACCTACCGTGGGAGATGATCTGGGACGAGGTGGACGAAAGACCGTTGGAGGAGCGTCGGGTTGTGCGAGACGAGGGGGGCGAACGATTGGTGGCGAAGCAGGGCTGGCGGATCGACCGGGAGAGGCAGCGCTTGCAGCTGGAAAATCGCTACGAGCGCTGGGACGCGAATGGCGAGCTGCTCGAAGCGGAGGACAATTCCATGACTCTACGCTGGGACCTTCCACACCAGATGCTTGAGCTGCTGGGCGAAGCGGGCTTCGAAGAGGTGGAGATGTATGGAGACTTCGAGTTCGAGCCGCCGGAAGCGGATAGCGAGTCGGTGGTGTATGTGGGGAGAGTGGGGTAGGAAGAACCGTCCTTTCGCTTTATGGCAGGCTTTCTCTCCAAGCGTTGTATTCCGCTGCGTTGATGGAGCGCTCCAAGTTTGTCGCGTCGTTGGGGTTGCCCCACGTCGCTTCTTGTTCCATGCGATTTGCTGGCGGATCGAGATCGATATCCTCGATTCGGCTGATTCGGGTAAAGCTGTGAGCGAAGCTGGAAGTTTCGGCCACGGTTTCCAGGACTGCATTCGGCCCTAAATGCCAGTTTGCCAGGATTCGCTTTTCGGATCCTTCCTCATTCCAGTCGATCGTACCAAACTGTATGACATAGACGTCCTTGTATGTCATTAGCTGCATATGTTTTTCTATGTTTGCCAGGCGCAGCTTGGCGACTCGCGAGTTCATATTGTTCAAGCCTTCCGTTTCGAATGCTTGTGACATGTTTGATATAAAAAGGTAGTTTCCTTTTGGTAGGGAATGAGCGAAATCGATCGCGAAATCGATACGTCGCATCAACTTGTTTTCATTCGAATATAGCGCGTGGGCATATGACCTGAATGCCCATAGAGCTGTGAGAACGAGTATTGCGATTGCCGCGATTTTGCCGTATCGATGTATCGCGTGGATCTTTCCGATGAGCAATCCGCCGCAAATCAGACAGATGAGAACGAGAGGAAGTCCTAATCTCGAAACCAGAATGTCGTCCAGCTGGCCATAGGTAAAGCATAGTACGAGGGCAGTCTGGGCAGCGGGACAGAGACTCATTACGGCGGCAGCTAGTCGATCCGGTCGATTGGCATAAAGCGCCTTTCGGCGAGTGAGAGAAAAGGAGAGGGCGGCGATTGCCCCAGCTATGCCTGCCATTCCGATCAAGGGAGATCCGGCATAGTCTAAGCTTGGAACGAAAAGGAAGTTCTTGGCTCGTTCGAGATTCGCTGGAATATAGGAAAGCGAAAAGATGCTTTCGCCTGGAAGGCTATATTGATGAAACCCTGGTTCCGCCTTGACGAAGCTAAACTGCCACGCCAACGGGATGAAGGTTAGAGGAGCTAGAAATGCGCTGTAGGGAAGCGTGACTTTCTTATCCCTCAACCATGATGCGAGAATTAGGGCGGCTACGGGAATAACGACGATAGCCGATTCGTAGCGCACGTGGGAAAAGAGAGCTGCTCCGAGGATGAGGCTTGTCAGCGTCTTCTCGTCTGGGGAGCGCCAATATTCGATCGCGAGCCATGTGCAGATCAGAAGACCGCATAGGTTGAGAATCTCAAATCCTCCTCCACTCGAATTCTGGGCGATCAATGGCATGAAGCAGGCCATAGCGACGCTGTATGCGGCGGCTCTCCTGTCCGATATTCGTCTGACGAGGGTATACAGCAACCCTAAGAAGATAGCAGTGAGGAAGAAGTTGAGATAGAATGCGTTCTCTACTTGGTATCCTGTGAGATGATGGGCAAGGGATAGCAGGAAAGGAAAGAGCAGGGGGCGTTTCCCGACCATCTCGTACCAGCTTATGTTTTGCAGAGAAGACTCTCGAATGACTGGGTCCTGATCGTAGTATAGGCTTCGAGCGACGTTCGCTAGGAGATGCTCGTCAAAGACGATCTTAAATCCGCCGCCTTCGCGTGTGTAGAGGAAAAGAGAGAGGAGTATTGCGCACCCTGCGAATACCAAGGTTTTGCGACTTCCGATTTGGGACTTCGTGCGTTTCCAGCGCGCGATCGAAAGCGCCGATACGAATGCCGTGAAAAGGATCGCGATGTTCCAGTAGCCAAAGGCTCGGAAAAGCGTCTTGCACGTCTCTGGCGTGAATGCGAAGAACCCCAGATAGACTGAGGCAAGAGAGACGAAAACGAAGGCTAGGATGTGGGAAGCTCGTTTTGGCATGGTCGAGAGTCGACTTTCTTATGTATCGTTTTCGAATTCCCTCTCTTGAGTCGCGATGCTTTCACGTAGCCTGCTGTCGTTCAGCTGGCCTGGACTGAAAACGAAAAGAGCCACCCCTGCGAAGGGATGGCTCTGATGAAAGTGAACGCTGTTTGTGTCTAGTCCTGGCGTTGACCTTCACTAGTATAGGTCTTCGAAGCGATCTTCGCGTTGCCCATAGTGAAGGTGCTTCCATCGGTGATGGTACCGCCGGTGGCGCTTCCTACTACGCTGGTGTAGTTCTTTCCGATGGCTCGCAAGTAATCGGTTCCACCGCCAACGGTGACGGCGCCAGATGCTGCGGTATAGACGATTGCGGCAGTCGTTACGCTGTTTTCCAGCATGTACTGCTGGGCTGCGCTGGCGAGCTGACGGGCGTCATTGTCCATGGAAGACTGGGAAGCGTTGGTGCGAACCTTTTCAAACGCTGGGATGGCCATAGCGGCGAGGAGGCCGATGATGACCACCACGATCATGATTTCCACGAGGGTGAAACCTTTTTTGGATGTATTCTTATGCATTACGTTATGTTTCCTGTGTTATGTTCAGTGAATGGTTATGGATACGAACATCAGGAGTTACGGCTTTTCGGGAGGGACCCTTTAGTTGCTCCTCGGGGTTTGCTTCAAAATCCTTTGAAATGGCCAGCGTTTACGGATTTTTCGAATAAACGGGTTGAAGTTTGCGTCGTTGTTGGGAGCAATTGAAGCAAGCGTCCTAATCCTGATGAGTAACTTTCGCGTATCGGTTTTCCTTTTCAGCCTAATGCTTGGCGCCGTTTGCCTGCGCTCCGCAGTCGTTGTGGTCGAGTTGGACAACGGGGATATTCTTTCCGGCGAGCCGGTTGCCGAGCAGGCGGATGCTGTCGTCCTGCGGGTGGACTACCTGGGAAAGGTGAACCTGCCGAAGGAGCGTATCGACAATCTCGAGGAATTTCGCAGGGCTTTGGCTTCCTCGCTCGAACCAGTTGCCGTGGCGGACAATGCCGTGGGCGAGCTACCTGCGGTCGTGGAGGCGAATGGCGGCGAGGCTTCCGATGTGATGGAGGATGCGGCTCCGAATGGCCCTTTGGGGCGGGCTCAAGACCTGCTCGTGGGCTACATCCCTTTCGCCAAATGGGAGAAGCAGTTGCAGTTCGGACTGGACTCGAAGTCGGGGCGCCGCGATCAGACGAATTTCAACTACCGCTTCGACATGCAGCGCAAGGACGAACGGGACCAGCATCGCGTCAAGGCGGCGTACTACTACGGGGAGGCTCTGGATGTGACCACCTCCAACCGTTTCTCCTCCTCCTATCGCTGGCGCCGCACGCTTTCTCCAGGTTTCTTCTACGAGTCGAACACGGGCTATTCGTTCGACCGGATCAAGCTCATCGATTCGAATTTCGAGCATAAGTTCGGTCTCGGATCGCGCATCATGGATTCGGAGACCTCCGTCTTGTCGGCCGGTTTGGGGGCGAGCGGTCGCTGGCGGGAATTCGCGGTCAAGGATGACGAGGTTTTGTATCTGGTGGATCTATTCCAGGATTGGGACTACCATATCACGGAACGGGTTCGCCTCAAGCAGGATATGCGGGTCGCGATGCCGTTGGAGGAGGAGGAAAACTATGAGATCAACTTCTCGGCCGCCTTGACCAGCGACATCACTTCGTCGATCAGCGTCTCTCTCCGCTACGAGCTCGATTACGACAATTCCCTGAACGAAAACCTGAGGGAGAATCGTCGCTTTATCAGTTCCCTGGGCTACGAGTTCTAGGGGAAGGGGTTTAGGCGATAGAGAAGGGGTTTAGGTGGTAGGTTTTTAGGCGTTAGGTCTCGAGCCATAGCCTAATCGGCTCGCCCGTGCAGGGTCTCGATGTCGATTCGCTCGGCGTCTTTCCAGAGAGCCTCCAGCTTGTAGTTTTCGCGCGTCTCGGGCGTGAAGAGATGGATCATGACGTCGAAGGCGTCGACTACCGACCAACCGCTTTCGCGACCTTCGTCTGTGCCGAGGATCTTGACGTTGTGGTCCTTGAGCGACTTGTCCAAATCCCGCTTCAAGGCTCGCATGTGAGGTTCGGCCATGGCGGAGGCGAGGATCAGGTAGTTGGTGATGGTCGACTGCTTGCTGACGTCGAGGGCGACGAGGTCTTCGGCCTTGGTGTCTTCGAGAGCCTTGCAGCAGATGGCTAGAATTTCGAAGCCTGGCTTCGGCTCTGTTGTGTTTTTGCTCATGCGCTTGCTCTTCTACCGGTACGGATTTTCGGTTTTGATGTAATCAAAGACTGGGCCTGGCAAGAAGTACTTGGCGTCTCGTCCGCTTCGCAGGCGCTGTCGGATTTCGCTGGAGCTGATGTCGATCGCCCGGGCGGGGGCCCGATGAATAACGACGTGCGGCGGAAGCTCGGCGTCTGGTTTACAGTGGAATCCTGGTCGTTCGAAAGCGATGAATTCCACGAGCCGGGCGAGCTCTTCTATCTTGTGCCAGCGGTGCAGCTGAGCGATTTGGTCTGCTCCGAGGATCCAGAAGAGAAAGTCGTCCGCATGGCGGTCCTGCAGCAGCCGAACGGTGTCGATCGAGTAGCTCGGAGAGCCGAGTTGGAGGTCGGCATCGGATGCCGCGAAACGCGGCTTGCCGCTCACGGCTCGCCGCGTCATCTCGAATCGATGCTCCTGCGTTGCGGTCGCGGCGCTTTGCTTGAGAGGAGATTGGCGAGCTGGGACGAAAAGAACCAGGTCCAGCTTGAAGTGTTCGATTGCGTCCTGGGCGATGATAAGGTGCCCGAGATGTATCGGGTCGAAGCTGCCTCCCATGATGCCAATGCGTTTTGCCACTGTACTAAGGTTTTACCGTAGCGCGGCTTCACTTCAATCCCTGATCCCTTTGGTGGCGCGTCGCTTTTCGCGACCGTGGCGCGCCGGAATGCTGGCTGCGACTTATCCCCGTTCCGCTTGCAGGGCGGACAGTTCGTCGGCCAGGCGGGCCATCGCTCGCTTTTCGCGTTGGAAGACCTGCTGGCGGGAGATGCCGGCCTTGCGGGCAATTTGCGAAAGAGTGCTTCCGCCATCGGTTTGTCCGAGGCCGAATCGCAGCTGCACGACTTCGCGCTGCTTTTCGGTGAGGCTTTGCAGGGCTCGGTCTAGGTGGTCGCGTTCGTCGTCGATGTGGGCGCTGTGGTGGGGAATCTGGATCGCGCTGTCCGCGATATCGTCTTCGAGACGAACGACGCCTTTCAGAAGGGCGGTTCGCAATGCTTCGCAGCCGTCCTCTCTGCCCCTAAGCGAGCGGGATATCAGGTTGATCGGCGCTTTGATGGGCGATTTCTCGCGCATCGCGAAGTTCCGTATCCGGCGCTTGATCCATAGGCTGGCGTAGACGGGAAAGCTCTTCTGGGGGTCGATCTGGTCGATGGCCTGTAGGAGGGCGAGCCGACCTTCCTGCTTCGCGTCGTCGATTTGCGAGGCGCGGAGGCAGGTTTGGCAGGCTCCGGCGATGGCGAGGTTTTCGTGGGCGAGGTAGAGGCGTTGCTGGGCGGCCTTGAAGCTGGCTAGTCGGGCCGAGAGTCGTATCTGGGTGCGGCTCTTGAGGGTTTCCCAAGTCTTCTTCGAAGGCTTTGATAAGTCGGGTCTGGGCCGGAAGTCCGTGACGCCCCAAAGTCGCGCGAGCTTCATTGCCTCCGCCTGGCTGGGAATCGGCAAATCGCCACGAAGAGCGAGATGCAGAGCTTCGGCTTTCTGCTGAAGCGGCAGACTGAGCGCAGCCTTGCGCGAGCCAATGCCTTGTCTCTGGCCTTTGAAGCCTAGCTCCAAAATGGCCAATGCAATGTTTCCCTCCCAGTCTGGATGGGCGATCATCCAGTCTAGAGCGGCTCGGAAGCGGGCAACCTGCCGGGCGGCGGAAGCCAGACTTTGGGTTTCTTCTCTTTCGGACATGGCGTGGGATTCCAGGCAGGGAATCTTGGGGATTGCCTGACCCTGAGGCAAGCGTGTGGTTTCAAGCGAATTCGGCGTCGCGAAGAACCATCTTTTAGAAGCGCGAATGCGAATCTATTGGTCTTTGGTTGACAACGACTTACCTGCCTCTGCTGTTGGATTTTCGAAACCGGGGAGTTAAGGTAGTTGCTAGGTGTGTCGTGGCCTGCTTCTCGGGTTTCTGGCGATTGGGAATTGCTTGCCTGCGGGCTTGTTTTCGAACGAGGGATCTGTTGCATTTCCAGCCTCTTGTCAGGCCCTGGTGGCGGAATCGGTAGACGCAGCGGACTTAAAATCCGTTGTCCGCAAGGACGTGTGGGTTCGAGTCCCACCCTGGGCACCATTGGTGAAGTAAGAAGTAAGAATTAAGAACGAAGAAGTGGTGATTGGTGGGTTTGCTAGGCGTTTAGCCCGCGGCCGTATTGCAGGTTCTATTCTCCGCCCTTCGACAAGCTCTCAGGGTCTTTGACGGACGCGGGCTAAGGCTCCGCGCTACGGATTGTGATACTAGTCGAGTTTCGCGTTCAGTTCTCTGAGTTTGTCGAATACTTCGGACCTGAATGGTATGTAGATGAAATCTTCGTCGGGATAGAGTTCGGCTACTTGTTTCCAGGACTCGGGGTCCGCTTCGGACAGTTCGTAGTAGGCTTCTCTAATTTGGAGTTTCAAAGGCTCCGGCAGGCTGCTGCGGTATGCGACTGGGCCGTTTGGGATCGGATCGGATTTCCATAGCACTCGCACGGAATCGGAATCGATTTTTCCCTCATCGACGAGCCTGGCCAAGGCGACGCTGTTGACGCAGGCGAGATCCGCTTCTCCGTGGCTGGTTTTCAGGATGGAAAGAACGTGACTGTTGGTAAACTGGGCGCTCGCGAATGATTCCTCGGGGTCTATTCCTATGCTTTTGAAAAAGGTCTTCACGACGAGATAGCCGGAAGTGGAGGCGGAGTTTGTATAGAGCGTTTTCAGGCTTTTGCTTTCGAGGACAGCATCTTCGATGGTTTCGTAGGGGGAGTCTGCCGGCGCGATAATATAGGAATGGTATGCTTTGGGCGTGCCGTCTTTCTCTCCGCGTAGGGCAAACGCTTCCGCGCCGGCTTGAGTTTCCGCGATGAGATAGGCTTGGGAGCCGAAGTTCATGATATCGATTTCCCCTTCTCGCATGGCGGAGATCGCGGGTTCGTATGAACTCGTCTTCACGAGTTTTATCGTCCGTCCGATTCTCTGGGAAAGATAGTCTCGCAGCGCGGTGTAGGCTTCGGCGCGATCGGTGAGGGCCCGATCCGAGGGAGTGTAGCCGAGCCGTATAGCATTCTCGGCTTGGTCGTGCGGCGAACAGCCGCCGAGAACGAGGGCGGCTAGCAGTAGCAGGAGAAAAAGGCGTTCAGACTTGAGCCGTTTCGCTAGGGGCATGCTTGTCTAGGAAGACTCCGATCTTGCGCAGATCGGCGAAATGCTTTTCGAGCGTTTCGCGATCCCAGTTCCAGTATTCGCTGCGGACGATTCTCTCGATGGTATCCGGATCGAAGCGATACTTTATGACGCGGGCGGGGACTCCGACTGCGATGGCGTAGGGTGGGATATCCTTGGTCACCACTGCCCCGGCGCCGATGCAAGCCCCGATCCCGATGCTCACTCCGGCGAGAACGGTTACTCCGTGTCCTATCCAGACGTCGTGTCCGATCGTGCAGTGGTGGTCCTTGCGCCATTGGAAGAATTCCTCGTCGTCCTTGGTGTCGAGGCCGTATTTCTTTCTTCGATACGTGCTGTGGTTGGTAGTGACCCGCCAGGTCGGATGGTTGCCTGGGTTGATCCGGGTGTAGGCGGCGATGGAGCAGAACTTGCCAACTGAGGTCCAGACCATGCTGACGTTGCTGGCCAAGTAGCTGTAGTCGTCCATGCTGGACTCCGACATGGAGCAGTTGGGGCCGACGTCCGTATAGGCGCCGAGGTGGCTCTTGCGGATTTTGGCGCTTGGATGAATCGCTGGTTTTTCGCTTAGCTGTCGAGGTTTGGGGATGTCTCCGAATTGCTCTATATATTCCATGGCTTTAGCTCTGCATATTGGATTTCTGGGACTATCTTGCTAGTAGGGTCGTCGCTTGCGACGTACCGCGTAGGTTCGTTTTCATAAGGCGCTGCGGACCGCTCGGCGATCGGTCCCTACCTTCGGTATATAGTGGTTTCGGTTTATTGGACGCTCTCTTAGAGGGTTGCTGTTGGGTAGTGGGGTTCTGAAATGAAGGCGGAGAGCGTGTCGTAGCGACGGAGTTCCGCTTGCGGCATCTCCATGACGAGCGAGCGTTTGCCGAGACGGGTGTTGAGTTTCGCGATGCCCTCTGCGAGCAGCGTTTGCTCGCTTTCTTCCAGGTCGGCTTCGAGATAGGCTAGGGTGACGTGGCCGATAAACGGGCGTGTTCTTCGCAGGCCGAGAGCGGACAGTTCGGGCTGGCGGTAGAACTGGTCGCGAAAGGCGATGATTCGTTCGAAGTGCTTCGAATTTTCGAATACGCCGAGGACGCCGATCGCCGTCCGGAAGAGGCTTGCTCCGATCAGGCGCATTTTGACGGGCTGGTCTTCTGAAGTGGCGGGGAATGATGAGATGGCGTTTTTCACCATCTCTGGAAATGCTTCGAACTTGTCCTTGTCGATAAGGTGGCGTTGCAGTCGATCTGCGGAAAAGGTGTTGGCGACGGTTTGGTGGAAGCTTGCGGCTGGGAGAGGGTAGAGCGTTCCGGGGCGATCGAGGATCGATATTATTTCGTACTGCAGGTACACCAGTTCCGGGAGGAGAGCGGCGTTGTTCGGACTGCTTTCCAGCATGGCCTGCATAGCGTAGCCGGGATAGGGAAGCGGGCTCCAGCCTGTGCCGTCCCAGCGCGCTCTTCCCCCTTTGGAGAGCTTGGCGGCTCTGAAATGGAGAGCTTCCGAGGAAACCTCGGCGTATTGACGCTTTTGATACGCCTGATATTCGAGCTCTCTGGGTTCGGTTTGGAGGGTTTCCATCGGAATGGTCGTATGAGGCTATTGGGAGACTGCGTAGTCGGGTTGGCTTGCTGAGGCTTTTCGGTATTCGTGGGCCTGGCGTTTGGCGGGCGAATTGTAGGCGAGGCGTCCTTGCACGATGGTATTGCACACTCTTGGCCGTCCTTCCGCGATTTCCAAGACTATGATGTCCGCGTCCTTGCCGCGTTCCAGGCTTCCGGTGTAGCGGTCTATTCTAGCTGCTCGAGCGGGATTCAGAGTCGCCAGCCGCACGGCCTCGACCAGCGGCAGGGTTCCTTTTTCCGACAAGGCGAAGATAGCGTGGACGATAGAGGGCGGGTAGTAGTCCGAGCAGAGTCCGTCGAGCGCCCCGGCTTCGATGGCCTCCGCCATACAGAGATTTCCACTGAGCGAGCCGCCGCGCAGCACGTTCGAGGCGCCGCCGAGCACCCACATGCCAAGCTCCTTGGCTTTGCGGGCGGCTTCGAGGGTGATGGGGAACTCTCCTATCCCGATGCCCAGCTTGTGATTCTCGACTACTTTCTCCGCGGAGTCGTCGTCGTGGGAGGCGATGGGTATGTCGAGTTCGCTGGCCTTGCGAGCGATCCGCTGCAGTTGGGAGCTGTCGACTCTTGGCCGCGCCTGCATGCGAACGAGGTCCGCGATGGCGTCTTCTCGAGACACGCCTTCCTCGACCCGTCGTTTGAGAAACTCCTCCTTTGGGTACTGGCCCTGGCCGGGGGTGTGGTCCATGAAGGAGAGGAGGTCTACGAGGCCTTCTTCCAGAAGGCGATCGAGCGTATCGACAACCTTGATACCGACGATTTCGAAGCGGAGGTGTATTTTCGAGTTGGCTCGAGCCCTTCGTTTGCCGTGTTCGCGCGTGGCCCGGAAGATCTCCTCGCGCGAGTACTTGGACTTGCTTTTGAGCGTGGCGACATCGTAGCCGAGGTGCAGGGAATGATATACGGTGGTAATGCCGCAGCACAGCATTTTGGAGTCGATCTCCTGGAGAGCTACCTCGAGCGGGAAATTCGCTCCCGGACGAGGGGTGATCTCCGCTTCCAACGCGTCGGTATGCAAATCGATGATCCCCGGCAGTACGGTCTTGTCGGTCCCGTCTATAGTGATCGCGTCGACATCTTCTTCGATAAGGCCGATGCTTTCGATCCGACCGTTCTCCACGAGTAGATCGCAGTTCTCTTTTACCTCGGAATCGGTGACGACTCGAGCGTTTCTTATCAGCAGCTTGCCCATGGGAGGTGTGTTGCGTGGACGCTAGTTCCTGCTGGTTAAGAAACGATGAAGGGCCCGGAAATATTTGGCGCCCACGTAGCTTGCTATTGCGGAGTCCTTGGGTGTTGCCGCAGCTTGCGGTTCTGTCGCCATGTCGAATTGCTTGAAGGTCGTATCGCTTAACACCTGGAAAAACGAAGGCTTCTATCAAGATCGCCTCAAGCTGATGGGCGATGGCCTTTTGGATATTTCGCCTGACGTAGTGTTGCTGCAGGAGTGCTTCCGGTGCGAGGAGACGGGTGACGATACGGCGGCCTTTCTCGCTCGGAGGCTCGGCTTCGAGTGTCGATATGCTCCCGCGCGTCGTAAGGCGAGATTCCATGAGCAGGCTTCGAGAGAGACGGAGTCGGGTCTCGCTATATTGAGTCGCTCCCCTTTTCGGGACGAAGGCTTCGTCGTGCCTCTTCCGAGCAGCGATGCCGGGGGCGAGCGGATCGCTCTGGCGGCGTCCGTCGTACTGGGGGAAAGGGTAGTGGGCTGCGTTTGCGTCCACTTCTCTCACATCGGGGGAGAGCAAGCGATTCGCCAGGATCAGATCGCTCGCAGTCTTCTCTTCATGCGAGACACCGAGGGTTTCGTGCCGGGCATTCTGGGCGGAGATTTCAATTGCGAGTGGAGCAGCAGGGAGGCCGATGGGGCGATTGCATTTGCCCAGGTCGATTGCGTGAGTGCTCTGCCTTTTCTGAGCGTTCTTGACCCGACTACGCCTGTGCCGACGGTGTCCGGTCAGGGCCGGCAGATCGATCAGATCTGGTGTGTTGATGGCAAGGGAGAGGCCAGGTTCGCTCCATTGAGCGCGGGGCTTTGTCTGAATGGACTCGATCCGAGGACGGGGCTCCATCCGAGTGACCATGCTGGTGTTTGGGTGGAATTGGAGATCGGCTGAGCTCATGACTCAGCGTAGTTCGAAGAACGAAGACGGTTGCGGCATGCCGTATATGACAGTCGACTCCTTCACTCCGAGTTTATTGGGAGGTAGGGCTCGATCGCCGAGCGAGCCGCACTGGTTAGATTTCCATCAGGCACTGCGGACCGCTCGGCGATCGGTCCCTACCTTCGGCACGCATCGTTTTCAAATTGTTGGAAATTTCCGAAAGATTTTTTGCTATATTTATCTAGCGCAAATAGTTGGTTTGGAACATGGCCGGATGTCGAAGCTCTTTTACGTCATAGGCCCTTCCGGCAGTGGAAAGGATAGCGTGATGAACTACGCTCGTCAGCGCGTTCGTGCCGACGGTTGCCCCGTCTTTGCTCATCGCTATATAACGAGAGATGCGTTGGCGGGAGGAGAGAATCACGTAGCGGTTTCGCCTGTGGAGTTCGAGGCCCGGCTGCGAGCGGGGCTTTTTGCCATGTCCTGGGACAGTCATGGCTACCGCTATGGGATTGGCATAGAGGTGAAAGCATGGCTGCAGGCGGGCTGCAACGTGGTCGTGAATGGGAGTCGCGGCTACCTTGAAACGGCTCGGAAGAGGTTTTCCTGTCTCGTCCCGGTCCTTATATCCGTCTCGCCCGAAGTTTTAAGAAAGCGTCTGATCGAACGAGGCAGGGAATCGCCTAGTGAAGTTGAAGAACGGATACGCAGGGCGAGCGATATCGTGGTGGAGGAGGGGCCGGATCTAGTGCGGATCCTCAACGATGGCGCCCTCGAGCTGGCGGGGGAGCGTTTCTTGGAGCTCCTGTCTGCGAAGGGATCGCTAGTCGCCAGGTAGCCGAACTCGAAAGAGTTTGGATGATAGGGCACAGAACCAAACACTTTCGAGTTCGGCTACCAAAAGCTGCAATTACGCAAGACATTCGTATCCAGAATCTTGCCGCTTTATTGTTCAACGTTGTCGTTTTAGATGGCAGAAGTCTGGTGTAACAACGTACCTCAGTTTGGCCTGCAAGAGGCCGAACTCTCCACCTTTGCGTTGGCGCAATAGGTGAAACACGACTCTCAAAGCGCGTTTCTGGAGGCCTATGGCGTTAAGTTGATGCCTATGCGCTGAGCGGGATCGCGTCCGCTGCGTTTCCCATCCCCATCCCCATCCTCATCCTCATCTTCATCTTCATCCTGGGATGAGGATGAAGATGAGGAAGGTTGATGATGAGGGCAAACCGCGGACGCGGTCCTGCTAAGCGGGATCCACGCTACTGATAGGCTCGCTCTTAACGCGGGCCGTTTTCGCTTCTCGCGATCGCCTTTCGCGTTCGATGGCGGCTCGCAGGTCATGCAACTCGCTCGCCATGCCGACGTACTCCGGCATGGTCAGGCTTTGGATGAAACCGTAGCTGTCCGGGCCTTCCAGGTGGTGGAGGACGAATTCCTGGCTTACCGCGGGCGCTCCATCGCCTGGTACTCGCATGCTGCGGTCCAGGATTCCCATGCAGATGGCTTTCGTTTCGTTTTGGCCGAAACATAGCCCGTATCCAAGAGACATATACGGGACGGGATCCTTCTTGCGTACTTTGATTTTCGAGATGTTGGCCGATTCGGTGACTCGGATTCTGCCCAAGTGACGGGTGCGGCCTCGTTTGTCTGTCACTTTGAGGCAAGCTAGGCCTACGCGCAGTTCGCCGATCGTCGGGTGATCGCCGCCTTGGCCTCTCATCGCGCTGTAGCCGAGAGCCATCATGCCGCCGGTCTCGGAGCGGGCGAGGGTCTGGAGCGCTGCGCTTCGCGGAGCTGGGTAGGCGATCGGGTTTCGAGTCGCGTCGAAAACGGCGCGGTTTTCGTGTTCGTCTACCGATCGCACGAGATCCTGCTCCTTCAACACGTCGGATATTCTGGGGTAGGTCTGGTCGAGCTGCTCGGCATCCATATCCGTCTTCAGGGACTTCTCCAGCTCTTCGCGTTTGGCTTCCGTGGAAGCCTGGGTCTCCCAGGCGATATCCTCCTCGATGAGGCGTTGCGTGTAGTCGCGCGTGGGTCCGAGGATCTGCCCGCCCGGTATTTCGCGAAATGCCGACGAGATGCGCCGCTCCAGCCTCATGTTTTCCGTGTCGAGCATCTCGGTTTGGTAGCGGCGGGTAAGAGACTGGCGAAACGAGCGAAGGATCATGGAGGCTTCGACGCTGTCGCCTTGAGCTTGCTTGATGGCGATCGCGGCGTGCTCCGGAGCGTAGAGGCCCGCTTCGCCCATGACGCGGTCGACCAGGGCCTTCATCTGGCCGAGTATCTGGGCGATGGAGGCGGGATCGACGTGGTTTTCGAAGCGTTGGGTCTCGGCGAGTCGGCTCGCTCGTTCTATCGCTGGCTCGTGCGTATCGGTTTGCATGGTTCGCTATCTTCGCCGGAGATCTTTAAGTTCTTATAAAGGAGCAATAAAGCGGAAGTCTTCGACGCGCGCAGGCTACTTGCGCGACCGTTGTCGAGGCGGATGGGCTGCGGTGTCCCGTCATCGATTTGTTACCGAACCGGAAGGGTGGCTTCACTGCGTGTTAATAGAGTCTTAACAGAAGAGGCCTAGATTCCGCCGCGTCCATTATCCTCTCACTATTGATTTACTGGATTGAACTATGAAACCATTTCGACTCATCGATCTTACGACGCGATCATCGCTCAAGCTAGTTGCTTGCGTAGTCGCTTTTGCCTGTCTTGGCGCAGGTACGGCTTTTGCCCAGTCTGACGGTACAGTGCGCGGACGCGTTCTCAACGAGACGACAGGCGAGTATTTGCAAGGGGCGCTTGTTCAAGTGCTTGGCACTAGCCTTTCCGCATCGACTGACCAGCGAGGCAGCTACCGCATCAGCGGTCTGCCTGAAGGCCAGCAGCGGTTGAGAGTTTCGTATCTGGGGCTCGGCAGCCAGACGCAGACTACGGAAATTTCCGGATTTAGCATTCAAACGGTGGATTTCAATCTTCAGGAAGACGTCGTCGAGTTGGAGGGCGTGCGCGTCGAAGCTATGCTGACGGGACAGTCGGCGGCAATCAACCAACAGCGTGTGGCCTCCGGTTTGGTGACTGTGATTTCCGAAGAGGAGTTCGGCCAGATGAACGATGGCAACATTGGCTTGGCTCTTCAGAAGATGCCTGGATTGTCTGTGGATACCGATGGATTTTCGGAGGTCCCAAGATATGTTAATATTCGTGGAGTCGATACTCAGTATGTAAATGTGCAGCTAGACGGCAACCGAATGCCTTCTTCCGGTAACGGTAGCCCTGGTAGAATCGGTGATGGTGGCGCCTACGGCGACACGGCCAATGGCATGGCCTTGGATGACGTTCCTGGAGATGCCATTACGAATGTCGAGATTTGGAAGAACCCGCTTCCCGAGCATGATGGGGATTCTCTGGGCGGCATCGTAAATCTGGAAACGCGTTCCGCTTTCCAGCGCAATGGCCGCTTCATTTCCTATAAAGTGGGTGGGAGTGTCTCGAATCTTCGCGACGAATATTCTCCGACCTTGGGGATCACCTACTCTGATATCATTGGAGAGGAAGGCCGTTTCGGAATAAGCGCTGCTCTAAGCTACCACGAAATCAACGAAGGCTTCGACAATATCGACTACGACTGGATTCCGATGTTTCATCGAATCGATTTTGGTAGCAATCAGGACGAAGTCAACAGCCACCTGGCACCAGGGCTCACCGCAGCCGAGGAAGGGGCGAATCAAGATGTTATATTCTTTCACGAAGATACGGAGTATAATAACTATAACATCGAACGCAAACGCATTGGCTTAAGCTTGAATTTCGATTACAAGCTGAGCGAAAACACGGAGCTCTTTCTCAAGACGACTTATCATCAAGAGGATCGTCAGTCTGATGACATTCGGCATCATTTGATCATGGATAACGATCATGAGAGTTCGGAGGATCCTTACGATCAGTTCGTTTCTCTGGTCGGGGCTGGGGATTCAGCCTACAATCCTGGCAATTACTTCACGTTTCGTGAAACATTCGAGGGAGACATCGATGCGTTGATCAACGATCCATCCTCCTGGGCTGCTGCAGGATTCGACCCGGGTAGTTTGGTGCGGCTTGGAAGCTCTCCAACGCGTATTTCGACGATCGTCGATATGAGCGACACCTTTGCGGTTACATCTTGGAATCCGGACGGTACTGCCCGTGGGCGCGTGGGTTACGAAGCAGAATGGCAAGATATAGACATCGAGTTTATGAATATACATTTCGGTGGAAAAACGGAATTGCCGTTTGGAACGCTGGACTATAATGCCTTTCTTGCAGAAACGGAGAAGACGTTGTTGGAAAGCGATACGGAATTTCGCCGCAACAATTTTCAGTTTTCCTACGATCGCTCGAGGGATCCCTTTCAGCCTATCTTCACGAATCTCACAGACGCAGACCGCTTCTCGGCCCCAGACCAGGCGGATGCGGACAGGTTCTTTCTCGGTTTCTTCGAGCTGAATGATCGGACCAACACCGAGGAATATCTGGGCTTTGAAACCAATTTGGTTATTCCATTCGCAGATAGTTTCGGTTTCAGTGGCGAATGGAAAATGGGTCTGAAGATCCAGATGGAAGAACGTTCTCTCGACTGGGACGAGTTGCAGTTCAGCGCCCGCTCTGCTTTCCCTTATGCCGAGTTTCTCAGAGACAATCCCTATGATCCGATAGAAGGAGACGAGAATTACCGCATTGCTTTCACTCCCGATGTTCTCAAGATGAGAGCCAATGCCACGAATAGCGAGTACTTCAGCTTGAGGAGTGGTGGCTTGGAAGACTCCTTCGAATTGGACCACACTGCGACTCGCGATACCTACGCAGCCTATTTCCAAGGAAAATGGGAAGGCGAGAAATGGGAGTTCATCGGAGGTTTCCGTGTCGAGAAGGTTGAGTTCGATGTCACCCAATTCGTGGATCCGCAGGAAAGCTACGTTTCGGGACAGCAGTCCGCCTCGACTTCGGCGGTCTTCAACAATGAAGCCGGTATTCAATACAGAGATTCGGAAGGAACCATTAGGACGATCGATACGGAAAGTCGGACTAATAACTCGAGCGAGTTTCTACCCTCGTTTCACTTGAAGTACTTCTTCGACGAGAACCTAACCGGTCGCGTGTCCCTAGGCAGGACCTACGGTCGTCCTAACTTCTCCGACCTAGTAGGAATAACCAGAATCGACGAGAACGATGATCCGGTTTCGGTTTCCCGAGGAAATTCGTTTCTGCCGAATCTACGCTCCGACAACTTCGACCTAAGTCTTGAGTACTATACGAAGAATGGCGGACTTATCTCTGCTGGCCTGTTTTACAAGGATATAGAGAATTTTTCCTTCTCCTCTATCGAGACAGGGACAGCTGCTGATTTCGGTCTCGATCCGGAGCTAGGCGACAATGTGGAAGTAGTAACAGCTCAGGCGGGCCCTGGAGCTATTAACTGGGGGCTGGAACTTGCTTGGTACCAGAATCTCGGAGCTATTTCCGACGGCCTCAGCGACTTCACGCTGAATGCAAATGCGACTTTGACGACGTCCGATGCCGACTATCCAGGCCGCACCGATCATAGACTGCCAACTCGTGGCGCTTCAAACACCCTCTATTTCGTAGGGCTTGAATACGAGAAGGGCCCGTTCCTGGGCGCGATATCGTACCGCTACCGTTCGCAGTACATTGAAGGTCTCGCCTTTGTCGATCAGCAAGAAAGCTCGTCGGTCGGCGAATTCGCCTTCGTCGGAGACGATCAGTTCGACGACGACGGAGAATGGGACCTCGCTCTGAAATATCGTTTCAACGATGCTTTGGGCTTGTATTGCAACATCACCAATGTTCTCGAAAGCGCTCGTTTTTCCGTACAGGGCTACCGTCAATATGGTGACGACTCCTACTGGAACAAGCGCCGTATCAGCTTTGGGCTTACCGGAGAATTCTAGTAAAGCCTTTGATCTGTGATTAAGGTTAAACGCCCGGCTGGTTTCAGTCGGGCGTTTTTGTTGTCACAGGATCGCTACGTCTATTGGGTGAAGCCGGGTTGACGAATAGGCGAATCATCAGGTTTCATTGCGCATGGAAAGTTTTAGTTCGCTATTCGATTGCTCCTGCCGATCCAAGCTCTCTCGAGTTCGGCCACGCGCTTCGGTCGCTCGAAGTAGCCGAACTCGAAAGAGTTTGGATGGGGCAGCCAAGAATTTCCGGCCCGTCTTTGCTTTGTCTGTCCTGCTGTCGTCTTGTCTATATACGGCAGAGACGGTTTTTGCTCATCCGGACCACGGTGAAGTCCTTCATCATTGGGAGATTCCCAGCAAGGATCCCGATAGGATCGTGCTGACTTGGAGCGAGGATCCAGCGACCACTCAGTCGGTTACCTGGCGGACCAGCGATGAAATAGGGCAGGCGTTCGCGGAGATCGCCGTGTCTCATCGGTCTTCCCGTTTCGACTTGAATGCCACTCGGCTAGAGGCAGCCACCGAACGGCTTGAGATCGGGAGGAGCGACCGAAATCAAGACCGAGTCGACCACTTCCATTCCGTCGTGTTTCGAAATCTCGAACCGGATACCTTGTACGCCTACCGGGTGGGCGATGGTGGAGAGTACTGGAGCGAGTGGATACAGTTCCGTACCGCAAGGGCCGAGCCCGCTCCTGTTCGTTTCCTCTATTTCGGCGATGCCCAGAACGGCGTGCTTTCGCACTGGTCGCGTATAATAAGAGCCGCCTACCAAAAGGCTCCCCATGCGAACTTCACTATCCATGCGGGCGACCTGGTGAATCGGGCTCATAGAGATCGGGAGTGGGCCGAGTGGTTCAAGGCTGGCGGGTGGATTCATGCGTCCTTGCCTAGCGTGCCAGTGCCGGGGAACCATGAGTACGGATCGTTGACGGAGCAGGAGGAGGAGCGCCGCGTCTCGCTGCAGTGGCGTCCTCAGTTCACCTTGCCGATCGAAGCGGGATTGCCTGAAAGCCTGGCCGAGACTGTCTACACTCTCCGCTATCAGGGCATCTTGATCGTGGCGATGAATTCCAACCGGGAGATCGAAGCCCAAGCCCAGTGGTTGGAGAAACTGCTCGCTACGGACGATAGCAGGTGGCGGGTTTTGACCTTTCACCACCCGATCTTCTCTTCGGGGAGGGATCGGGACAATAAGGAGCGACGCGATTTGTGGAAACCCATCATCGACAAGCACTCGGTGGATCTGATCTTGCAAGGGCATGACCATACTTACGCCAGAGGCCATACTCCGGTACGCATGAGCGAGGAGAGCGGTCCCGATGTCGCGACGATGTACGTCAACTCCGTGAGTGGAGCGAAGATGTACGAGTTTATGAAGGACGGCTGGAACGTGTATCGACCCGAAGGCGTCGTGCTCGATCGTCGCGGCGAGAATGCCCAGTTCTTTCAGGTGATATCCATCGATGGAGGAACTCTTATATACAAGGCTTACACTGCGGATGGCAAAGCCTATGATATGTTTACGCTTACCAAGGATGAAAGCGGGAAGAAGACGCTTTACCAAGGAGACGCGAACGACCTGGGTGAGGAAAGCAGCTTCGAAAACGGATTGCCCTACAGTCGCGAGGGAATGTGAGTTGCGAACCGTGTTGGTTGTTTGGCCACTGATGTCATTGATAGGCGCTGATGACAAGGTTGACGAATGACCCTGGAGGAGCGATAACTGTGGGAGCGTGCTTGTCACGCGATAGCGATGCAGGATCTAGGCTCTGCTTTCGCGTGACAAGCACGCTCCCACATTCAGGGCCACTCGATCAGCGGATATCAGTGTTATCAGTGGTCTAAAAACCTCACTGCGCGATCCTTGCCTCCGACTCGGCTCGCTGGAAGTAGTAGCCCACGCCGCGCAGGGTGCAGATGCAGGAGCTGTGGTCTCCGAGCTTTTTTCGCAAAGCTCGAATGTGCACCGCGATATTGCGATTGGAGGCCGAGGGAGGGGCGCTGCGTTCCGAATCCGAGATGCTCTCGTTGAGCTGCTCTCTGGTGAAAACCCGGTCCGGCTGGGCTGCCATTAGCTGAAGGATTCGGTATTCCGATATAGTGAGATTCAACGGTTTGCCCTCGAGGAGCACTTCGTGCCTGGTGTTGTCGATAGCGATGGGGCCCATCTGAAGCGCGTCCTTACCCGGCTTCGCTCCGTCGGACGAGCGGCGTCTGAGCACGGCCTTGGCTCGGGCGACGACCTCTTGTATCTGAAACGGTTTTGTTACGAAGTCGTCGGCTCCGACTCTGAAGCCTTTGAGTATGTCGTCTTCGTCGGATTTGGCGGTCAGGATGATGACTTTCGGAGTCTTGTTGATGTTCGAATTCTTGACCGACTGGCAAAGCGTGTAGCCGTCTACGTCTGGAAGCATCAGATCGAGAATGACGAGGTCCGGCTGAAAGCGTTGCACATGTTCGATCAGCCCGCTGCCGGAATAGAGCTTTTCGGTCTGGAATCCCTCTTTCGCGAAGACCCGCCCCAATAGAAAGGCAATGTCTGGATCGTCTTCGACGACTAGGATTTTTTGGGAACTCATATTTGGCTGCGGTCTTTTTCCTAGCGAAGATTGTGAATCAAGATGGTTCCGCTTATCAAGAGACCGGAAGCAACGATTTGGTTACGCTAGTCGATGGCTTCGTAGCATGCTGGGGTACTTGTCGGTTCGATTGCGTAGGAGCCGTTTTGTTAGATTGTCATCTGTAGGGCCGGCGCTTGTCGCCGTGCCGCAGAGCATAGATCGAACCTCCGCGGTACGTCGCGAGCGACGACCCTACACTCGAGATACTTCCAGAGATCTAACAAAATTGACTTAGAAGGTATCCAATAGGTTCTGGATCAAGGTCTTCGAATTGTAGGGTCGATATACGCAGCTCGAATGTTTCCACTGTGTTACAGCGTCACGGATTTGTTTCCTTATCTTTATTGTGATGATGTTCCAGAGAGGGATTAATGGGCAGCATCGAAATGCGCCCTAAAGTAGTTCTGGTCGAAGATGAAACGGATATAAGCGAAGCCTTGGGGTATTCGCTTCGAGCTGAAGGCTACGATGTGTTGATAGCGGATGAGGGCTATCGGGGATTGGATTTGATCAAGCGCAACCGACCCCGCATCGCGATTCTCGACATAATGCTGCCTGGCATCGACGGATTCGAGATATGCAGGAGGGTTCGGGCCGACATTGCGACGAAGGATATCCCGATTATCATGCTCACCGCAAAGGACGAGCAGACCGATATCGTGCTCGGCCTGGGGCTTGGAGCGGACGACTACATTACCAAGCCGTTTTCCACTGCCCAGTTGCTGGCTCGGCTGCGTGCCGTATTGGGTCGAGGCAAGTTGGCGAGCGACGACGAGAATCCTGACTACGCGGAGGTCGGCGAGCTGATTGTGGACAAGGAGCGCTACGAGGCGACCTTCCGAGGCAGGCGCCTGGGACTCACTGCCACGGAATTCAGGATACTGCTCGCCATGGCCTTGCGTCCGGATTGCGTTTTTCGCCGGGACGAGTTGCTCAACTCTTCGGTGGGAGAGGGCGTTTTCGTCATCGATAGGAATATCGATGTCCATATGCGTTCCATTCGAAAGAAACTGGGCTGTCACAAGCTTATCACTACGATACGCGGCGTCGGCTATCGTCTCGAGTCGAGCGAAGCGGCAGCCAGGCAGGCGTGAAGGCCTCTGCCAAAGGATTGCCTCGACCGGGCGGTTTTCTTTGGAGGCTATACGGCACCTATGTGGGCGTCGTGCTTCTAAGTTCGACGGTCGTGGCTTTGCTCGTCTTCCAGTACTTCGCGGGAAACGCCAGGTCTACCATGAGGCAGCATATGGCGCAGATGGCCGATCTCCTCGCCTCTCTTCAAGCCGCCAACCCCCGGGAGCTGTGGTCGCCGGTTGCTCAGAATCGAGTGGATGAGCTGGCCCGGAATTCCGCTGCGGAGATTGATATAGCGCTGGCGGATGGCTCTGTTGTGGCGAGCTCCAGAGGTGGCGATCTCGCGACGATCGCGAGTCTGGACCTGCCGGAGTTCGTTCAGGCCCGCAGGTCCGGTTATGGCGAAGTCTCCCGCTACGAAGAAGGGGAGGACTTCGAAACCGTGCATATCGTCACTCCCATTGTCATAAGGTCCGACACTATCGGATACGTTCGGGTTTCCAGGTCGATGGATCATCTGCGGGAGGAGTTTCGGCGTCTGGGCGCTCAGATCGCTCTCGGCGCGACGGTGGCGGCTGGTCTGTCGATGTTTTGGGGCATCTATTTCGGCCGTTTCGTGACGCGGCCGCTGAACGCCATCAAGGAAGGCTGCCTCCGTATATCGAGAGGAGACCGGTCGCTTCCCATCGACCTTCAGCGGACGGACGAGTTTGGCGTGGTGGCCGACACGGTGGATGATATGGCGCGTTCCCTCACGCGGGAGATGAAGCAGACGGAGCAGCAGAAGAACCGTTCCGAGCTGGTCTTGAGGCTGCTGCACGACGCGGTGATCGCGATCGATCGCGAAGGCAAGGTTGCTTTCATGAACGATGCGGCTGCCGTCTATTGTCGTTGCGGGCGGCCAAGCAGCTGCCTTGGCCGGCTCTACAGCGAAGCTGTCACCGTCGAGGCGATAAGCGAGATGATCGGCAGCTACGGTCCCGATGACGGGGAGTTCGAGCGATCGATCCGCTGGCGTGAAGGATCTGGCCAATGGAACTACGCGTCCGTATACCTTTCGCCTTTGAAGGCGGAGGAGCACGACTTGAAGGGCGTGCTGGTCGTCGTGCGCGACACTACCGAAAGGCGTCGCTTCGAGTGCCTGCGGCGGGATTTCGCCTCGAACGTCTCGCACGAACTCAAGACTCCGATCACGGCCATCGGCACCTTGATCGAGGCTCTCCTCGGGGGAGCTTCCAAGGACTCGTCGCTGCTCGCCTCCTTCCTAGACAGGATCCGCCTGCAGAACGATCGCATGAGGCGCTTGGTCGAAGAGCTCCTGGCGATTTCGAAGCTGGAGTCGGGCAAGGGCATGTTGGAACTCAAGCGTTGCGACGCTCGCGAGGCGATTTTCTCCGCGCGCGACACCTTCCCCTCTATGGCCGCCTATCGCGGCGTGCGCTTCGGCATTCACGTCCCGGAGGAGCCGCTGTTCGTCAATGGAGACCTCAGGGCCCTCGAAGTCATGGCCAACAGCCTGGTGGACAACGCCCTGAAATTCACCCCCGCTGGTGGAGAGATCGATCTAAGTCTTCGAACCGAAGGACTCAATCTGTGTATCGAGGTGAAGGATACGGGTAGCGGTATTCCGCGGGAACACCAGGAGCGCATCTTCGAACGCTTCTACCGCATCGACTCGTCGCGAACGCGCGGCCGCGGAGGTAGCGGCCTGGGCTTGGCCATCGTCAAGCACATGGCGATCGCCCACGGCGGGCAAGTTAGTCTGGACAGCGAAGAGGGCAAGGGTAGCCGATTCGTTGTGACCTTGCCTTTGGCATAAGCGGTTCTAGCCGTAGCGCGGAGCTTCAGTCCGCCTGCGGCCAAACTATCTTCATCTACTTCTGCTTCTTCATCTTCTTCTAATTCATAATTTTGAAGTAGAAGTAGAAGTAGAAGTAGAAGTAGAAGTAGAAGTAGATGAAGATGAAGAAGAAGAGGATGAGGATAGGAAACAATGCTGACGCGGTCCCGCTCTGCGGGATCCGCGCTACGGCTTAGCCTTCCCGATTCCTAAATTTCGCTTTTCGTTTATGGGATCCTTACACGCGTCTGCTTACGTGAGTGGCGATGAAGAGAGTTCTTTTGCCGGTCACCGCTTTTTCTTTGGCTTTTTCCCTATCCTGTGTGGCGATGGCTCGTCCTCCAGTCAGCTTGCCCGACCTTGCTCCAATCGCGCTCGAGCGCGTGGGCACGCTCGGGCCAGGCGCCAAGAAGGAAAACTCCGGCATCGTCAAAAGCCGCCACTACGACGATCTGTTTTGGACGCAAAACGACTCTGGCGACGACCCCAAAGTGTATCCGGTTCGTCGCGACGGATCGCTGTGGACTGCCGAGCGCTATCAGGACGATCCCGGCGTGCGCATCGCGGGGGCGATAAACGTCGATTGGGAGGACATTGCGGTCGACGACCAGGGCCATCTCATCGTGTGCGACGTCGGCAACAATCGAAACGACCGTCGCGACTTGGTCCTGTACTATCTGGACGAACCCTCTCCTCTCGCCGGTCGCACTGTCGTCAAGAAGAAGGTCTTCATCCGCTATCCAGACCAGGCCAACTACCCTGCGGCTCGCCACGACTTCAATTACGATTGCGAAGGCGTTTTCTACGCTCGCGGCAAAGTGTTTCTCATTTCGAAGAACCGCAGCGATACGCTCACCAAGCTGTATCGACTGGACAGTTATAAAGCAGGGAAAACGAACATGCTTACCTACGTCGACAGCTTCGACATAGGCGGCAAGACCACGGCGGCTGACGCGACCCCGGACGGAAGGCGCCTTGCCATCACCACCTATGATGCCCTCTGGGTGTTCGAAACGGATGGCGTGACTGAAAGCTACTTTGACGGGAAAGTCTACTGGCTGCCCTTCGAGTCCGCTCAGGTGGAAGCAGTTTGCTTCGAGTCTTCGGACAGCCTGCTGCTCGCCGACGAGCAGACTGCGGAGATAATGCGTATCCGTTTTTCGGATATGAAACGCGTGGATACGCTCGATTTCACGCCCATCGACTGAGGGGGAGTGCCCGCAGATTGTGCAGATGGTCGCAGATTGTTTCGAAATAGGTGCTGGAAAGCCTACAGTCTTCTTGCTCTCGGATTCTAAGATGAGTGTCCAATAAATCGAAAGTGATGCGTGGCGAAGGTAGGGACCGATCGCCGAGCGGTCCGCAGTGCCTTATGGAAATCTAACCAACTCGGCTCGCTCGGCGATCGAGCCCTACCTTGGAATGAATTACCGGACACTCTCTAGGAAAGTCACTGGCTTTATATCTGCGACCATCTGCGCAATCTGCGGGCAAAATTAATAATCCCCAACTCGTTTATCAAAATGCAAGTGATCGATACTACTATTCGCGAAGCGCAGCTCGAAGACGTTCCTGCTCTTGCCACGCTCTGCGCCCAGCTTGGCTATTCCGTGACGCTGGAGGAGCTTCAGGAGCGCCTCCCAGGTTTTCTGGGTAGGGAAGACGCTTGGGTAGCGGTCGCTACGGACTCCCGAAATCGGGTGCTCGGCTGGATGCAGTTGGGAGAGACTTCGTCGCTGGTCGATGGAGTAGGGGCCCAGATTATGGGTCTGGTGGTGGACGAACGTTTCCGTCGCGGAGGGGTTGGCCGTCGACTTGTCGCAGCGGCCCGCGAATGGGCCAAAGGCCGCGGCCATGCCCAGCTGAGCGTCCGCAGCAACGCCGCGCGAAAAGGCGCCCATGACTTCTACCCCAGCCTAGGCTTCCGGTTGAAGAAGACCCAGCATTGCTACGTGACCGATATCTAGGGCTTCCGGGCAGCGAATGCTCCCGCTACGCGGCCTTTCAGGCGAGACGCCGGATATGCGTGCACCCCTGTTTCTACGTCTTCCCTGCGATGCTCCCAGTTCATGTGGGCAAAGCGTTTATCGACTATTCCAAGGGATGCGGATTTATGCATTTCAATCCATCTAGGGGGTGTGGGTTCGTCACTATAATGATGCCAGATTTTTATACGAAATAAATATATACGTATATCGGCTTTGTGCAGGAGTTCGTGTTGCCTAATTGTTACCTATAGTAACTTGTATATATGATCGTAATTCCCGTATGACTTATCCGTCTCTTTTATGGACGCGTTATCAGCAAAATAAATACCGTACTTTTTGTTTCTAATACTATAAATTACCGCAAATCGCCAATCTCGCAACCGATGTCAAAACCTCCACTCGATCGACTGATGCTCAGGTCAACTTTTAAACCGATTTTTCTTCCGCTAGCTGCTGCGTTTGCGCTGATTGCCGTCGCTTCGGCTTCCGACAGACATTCTTATGCTCCCCGCCATCTAGCTCCCGAAGACCGGGAAGTGTTCGCTAGGACCCTGAAGGGCAGCGCGTTGAGCGAGGCTCGAGCGTTGGCAAACGAAACGGCAGTCACAGTCAAGAAAAGGACTGAAGGAAATCCGAAGTCTGCCATGCGAAAGGCTAAACGCATGGCCAGTTTGGCAGTTGCTTTTTTCGATGGTGGCCACGAGCAGGAGGCTTCGGCCTTCGCGCGCGAGGCGATCCGGGCCCTGAAGCGGGTTTCGAAACGCGGCGGAGAGAACGCTGTTGAGGCCCTTTGCCTCAGAGCGTCGCTGCACGAGATGCTCGGCGAGACGCCCGAGGCTCAGCTTTGCTACAAGGCTGCGCTGGCGCGCGATCCGAGATGCCAGCGAGCCAAGATCGGCCTTGCCCGCTACCAAACTATGAACATCGACGACTTATCCGATCGGGAGCTGTATGAAGCCACTCGCTAACCGGACGTGAACTCCTCTCTCCCATTCAATCCACACTTGTCAATAGAATGAAAAGACTCCTCTTCTACGCCTTGCTGGCGGTCGTCGGCATCGACGCGTCGCTGGCTCAGCAGCTAGACAATCCTACCAAGGTTCCTCTTTCCTTTAAAATAAAAGGGCACGCCTCCGATTTAGAGTGCGAGTACGGCGACTGCGAGTTTTACGAGATATCGGCCACTCTCGCTGGCGTGACCAGCAGCGTCGATGACGATCAGGAGGGATGGTCGTCTTGGGGCAACAAGGTGACCGCTTCCATAGAGCCAGGTCGAGCTCGCTATATAGACGTCGATTTCGGTTCCTACGGAGATCAGATCAAGTTCGATTTCACCGCCCCGATCGGTCACAGAATCTACGTCGAGGACGTGGAGAGAAGCTCCTATACTTCCTCGTCCGGCGGCTCGGTGAAGATACGCCTCCTTCCCGAGCGAGCTCCGGTTTCCGGTCCGGTCGGGACGATGACCTCCTTCAAGCCAGGGAAGATCTGCTGGAGCCTTTCCATGGGCTATCTTAGCAACGGCAAGCCAGCGGGCTACATCGGTTTGTTGAGAGAGGATTTTTCTGCATCGGTTTTTACGCCTTCCGAACTGTTTTTCGACAGTGAAAGCGATTCGATCGTTCCCATTTACGTCTCTGGAAGCCTCAGGCAGGTCAAGGCGGAGCAGGCCCTAGCGGATATTACAACTAGCGGGTCGACCGCATATTACATCAAGATCTACAGCATTGATCAGGTTGGCTCGGTGAGCGGCGGAGTGTATTCCGTCTCTGGGAGTCCGGACATAACGTACCATATAACGAAGGACGGGATCTCGACGAGACTCAAGATCACGAAAACCGTTGGAGCGAAGACCTGGCAGACCACTTTGGAGAAGACAGCGGAAGACTGGACGATACTCGACTGGCACCTGACGGGAACGTCGGCCTTGCGGAAGATAGTAAGCGACTTCACGAGCAACGGACTTGTCGAGACGCGCGAAACCAAAAACGACGCGAACGTCATCGCTACCAAGACGCGTTACGAGTATCAAAACTTCGCTTGGGGCAAAGAGATAGTGAAGACAATAGAGGGCTATGGCGGGTCCGATCCTATGGAGGCCAACTACGCTTACTACGACAACGCCTCGAACAAAGGCAGTTACGGCAAGATCAAGTCGATAACCCGAAACGACGGGTCCTGGATCAAGTACGAGTATCACGAAGATACTGCTAGGCTAGGAAGGCTCAAGGAGGTTCACGAGCCCTGGCTAGACTACCCCTCATCGTTGCCCGCCGATTCGTCGATAGAAGGCAAGGTGACGACCTACGACTATGACTACGATTGGACTCTCGAGAAAAAGACGCTCCTGAGTTCGACCGAGACTAAAGTGCGCCAATCTTCAGGAGCGACGCAGCGCGTGACGGCGAAAACGACGATTTCCAACGGAAACGATCTAGCCTACATACGCGAATACGGCGTCGCGAAGCCGCTCAATCTTTACGTGGCGGATCATTCCGAATGGAGCTCAAGCAGTTCCGCTGTGGTCTCCACCATAAAGACATTCAAGCCGAACAACGATGTCTTCGTGTCGGATCGGGTCTATTCCGTTCGTCGCGAGGATTGGTCTGCCGTGTCCTATGCCTACCTGAAGGGAAGTTTCAATCAATCCACCCTAGCCTTCGCGGTCAACCCGTCCGGAAGCGACGTTATGGCGGTTCGAATAACGGGAAGCTGGTCGTCATCCTCTGGCGGCAACCTGATGACCCAGTATGGCGAGCACGCCATGAAGCAGGACATCGAGCCTATCTATCTGAAGGAAGCCCTGTCTTCGATGACTCAGACCATTACGACCTCCAACGGGAAGAATCTCTACGTCGCCTCCTACATCTATGACGGCTCGGCATTCAAGTTCACTAGCGGGCAGCTTACCAAGAAAAACGACCTTGGTCAGACCTACGAGGTGAAGAACGTGTTCGCCTCTGACAGTTCAGCCTCTTCATACAATTACGCCACTGTCTACAGCGCTTCTTTCGTAGATGGCCAAATGGTTTCCGAGACGGATGCGGGCGGACGCGTGATGCAATTTCAATACGATGGCATGGGCCGGGCCTACAAGATAACCTATGCATCGGAAAGTTCCGGCTACCTCGGCCTAGCAGCTCAGCCTGGGGTCGTAACCGAATTCAAGTTCGACGCGGACAGTCGCGTTCTTGAGAAGCTCGTCGGCACGAGCAACAAGGTCGTCGAAAAATGGGACTACGACACCGCTGGGCGACTGGTCAGTCAAAGCGCCCCTGGCAACTACAACTCCGCCGTCATCGATATACAGACTACCTACAGCTACGACGTCGATGGGCGCAAGGGAACCACTGTCTTCCCCGGAGGAGGCACGCGCTACGAGCATCTCTATCGCGACGGACGCCTGCAGAAGATCGAGGGCACCGCCCAGCCGCCCAGCTACTACGCGTTTTCGGTGCTGGCAGACGGATCCACCCAAACGGAAGCCAAGCCAACGCAAAGCTCGATCTTCCGCTGGCGCAGGACAGCGAACGACTGGCTGGGACGTATCACAACGGTCACTACGCCCACCTACCTCTACGCCGTCGACACCTCCGCCACGCTGATCTCCAAGAACGTCTATAACGGAAGAGGGCAGCTAGCCTATTCCTATAGCTACGGCGGGCAGTCAGGCAATCCGCGCCAGTCCTCGAACTACCGCTACGAGTACGGCTATTTAGGCGAGGTTGTTCGCGAGGGCCTGGACATCGACCTCGACGGCATTCTAGAGCCCGCATCCTTCGACCGGATAAGCGACCACGCGGTGGACGTCGTTTCGGAGGGAAGCCAGCTCTACCTGAAAAGCCTGACCGAGACCTATGGCTTTGCCAATAGCGCAACCAAGACGAAGGTCAGTGAAAACTGGGCGAGGCTCACCGGACTCAACGCGACTTCCATCCGCAGCCAGGTTCGCTCCTACGACGGCAATGGCAATCTTACCACCACGACCGTCGCCTATGATCGCGGCAACAATCTCGTCACTACTACGATCGATCATCCGGACGCCGCGAATCACAGCTACGCCTATGTCTTTAACGGTCGCCTCGCCCGCGAGACTTCCACTCAAGGCGAGACCATAGACTACCAGTACGATGCCTACGGACGGATCAGCAAGACGCTGGGTCGAGACAGTGTCGAGGAGACCCTGCACTACTACGCGCAAACCGACCAGCTCCAGAAGACCAGCAATCTCGACCACGATCTAGGAACCTTCTACTACGATTCCGCCGGACGACTGAAAAGCAAGTACGTGCACGATGGCAGCAAGTGGCTCATCAGCCGGTTTTCCTACAATGTAGATGGCTCCCTCTATCGGCAGTGGGGCAGTGCGGAGCAGCCCGTCGAGTACGCGTACAACCAGTACGGCCAGCGAACCCACATGCGCACCTACCGCTCCGGCTCGCTCTGGAACCAGAGCTCCTGGCCGAGCTCTCCAGGCGCAGCCGACGAGACTGAGTGGGTCTATCAAGACCAGACTGGCCTGCTCGTTACCAAGACCGACGCCAAAGGCCACCACACCCGTTTCGAGTACAACCTCCGCGGTCAGGTGACAAAAGAGATATCGCCCCGCTTTCGCTCTGGTTCAAATCATCATGAAAAGAGCCTAATCTACTACGAGGACGAGCCTGGCGTTCACGTCAGCGACTTCACCAGCGAACTGAAACGGATCGAGTACACTGGCAACTTGCAGACCGACTTGGAATACCGCTACAACCGAGCCGGCTTGCTGGCCGAGGTCGACGACTACACCGGTACCCGGAGCTTCGTCTACCGAGCATCCGATCTGCAGCTGGACAAGGAAATCCTGCCGACCTTCTTCGGAGGCACTACCTCGAATCCCCGTGTTCTGCGCAGGCGCTACGAAAGCAGTGGGCTTCCCGGGCGCTACAAGGGTTTGCAGTTCGGGCTGTCCACCGTCGACCCTGACGATCCCTGGGACCCTGGTTCGCTCTACTTCACCAACATGAACTACGATTCTTCCAGCGGGGCCCTGCGCTTCGTCTACGGACGCGGCACCTCTAGCGGTCGCGGCTTCGACTACCGGTACAAGACCGGCAGCTCCCTGCTTTCCAGCGTGGAGTGGAGCAACAGCGACGAGGACTTCACCCGCAACTTCTCGTGGTCGAACACCGAGAACTTGCTCGACCAGGTCAACACCGTCTACGATTCCGGCATGGTGGCGAAGTACGAGAGCGGCTACGACGACGCCGGACGCAAGACCCACACCAAGTTCTCCGGTCCCCTCGCCGCGACCCAGGGCTACTCCCACGGCTGGCAGGCGGACTACGTCTTCTCGGACCGCTCCGAGCTGGAGGCGTCCACCAGCTACTCGCTGAACAGCTCCGGCGCCAAGACCTCCACCCAGCTCGTCTCCCGGGCCCGCGACTACGGCTACGACAACGCCATGAACCGCGACTCGAAGCAGTACCAGAATAGCTCCTCCCAGCTGACCACCTACGCCACCAGCCAGACCAACGAGCTGGCCAGCGCCAGCGGCCATCAAGCCGGGACGTTCTCCTACGACGAGGCGGGCAACCTCATGCGAAGCCCAACGGACTACTGCTCCTATGACGCTGCCGACCGGCTGGCGAAGGTCCAGCACAGGGACGAGGACTACCGCTCCTACTTCGCCTACGACTACCTGGGCCGGGTGGTGGCCCACTTCAAGAGCAGCTGGGATTCCGACGAGGGCGAGCTGCGCACCGACTACGCGCGAAGCCGACGCTTCCTGTGGGACGGCTGGAACCTGATCGCCGAGCTCGACTACCACGGCAAGCAGCCGGTGAAGACCTACACCTGGGGCATCGACGCCAGCGGCACTGTCGACGGAGCGGGCGGAGTGGGCGGGCTTCTCATGGTCGAGGAGGGCTACAGCAAGTACTACCCGGTCTACGACGACAACGGAAACGTGACGGGCCTTCTGAACAACGGCGGCAGCAAGGTCGCCTGGTACGACTACGACCCCTACGGCGAGCTGATCGGCAGCGGAGGCTCGAAGGTCGAGGTCTGCCCCTTCCGCTTCGCCACCCGCTACACGGACTCGGAAAGCGGACTGGTCTACTACGGGCACCGCTTCTACGAGCCCGGGCTGGGCCGCTTTTTGAACCGGGACCCGATCGGCGAACTCGGAGGCAACAACCTCTACGCGATGGCTGGCAACGACCCGGTGGGCCATTGGGACTACCTGGGGCTGCGTCCCCAGGCAATTCCCAACGGCCGCGGCCTGAAGATACTGGGCCTGATCAACGACGAGCCCGAAGAGGACAGTTGGCTGGAGCTGCAGCAGGCCACCGACATGTTCTGGGACCGGGGCTGGTTCGGCGACCGCAGGTACTACGTCACGAGCAGTTCGGCTGGCGGCGACTCCTTCTCCTTCATCGCCTCCGACCTGTACGGCGAGGCTTCTTCCGGGAAGGCGGCTTCCCTGCGCCGTGTGAAGGTCGGCGAAGTAACGGTCGGGCCGCTGGAGGACGAGCACGGCAACCCGGTCGGCGAAGGCTCGTCTTCCGACGCCTACGTGTTGCGCTGGGTGATGACCGGGGGCGAGTCTGCGAATCTGGACGGGAGTAACAACCCGCTGGATGGTGTTCGTGCTTTTGGAAGACAGGAGATCGGGGCTTTAGCTGATTCCCTAGGAAAGGCTTTCGATAGCGGACAACTCAATGTTAATGGCCAAGGTCGTGGAGAGATAAAGCTGGGAGACAATGTAACTGCAGGTCTATCTGTATCGCTACTCAATGGAAGCGTCGATAGTTCTAGAGTCATTACCGGACGAGTTGCAGTGAATGGATTTATTAGATACAAGTCCGACCCTTTGAACTCTCAGGGGGATATGTTTGTGATTGGCACGACGGCCGGAGGAAGCCCCTTAGCGTTCACATATGATCCTTCGTCGAAAGCTTTTGATTTTACCGATGGTAGCTTTAAGGCTTCGATCTCGGTCGGTATGAGACGAGCGATAGCGACTTTTCCACTTACAGATGCGGCTGTTTATAGGGAGGTTGGAGCGTATGGAAGCTATCAATACATCTTCGATGGACGAGGTACGGAGAAGGCGAGTTGGGGTATATATGGAAGAGTTTTTGTAGACGATTCTTATGACCCGAACCAAAAGGCGAGGTTAGAGTTAAGGCTATCGATTGCGACTGGCACCACTCATCCCGATTTGTTCTAATATGAATTATCTTTACGAATATACTTCTACTGTAACGAAACGAGAGAAATCGCAGTGGAAATTGCTTCTCTGTCTTTGGTTTTTTCTTGCTGCGTTCGTTGCATTGTCGGCCAACGTTTTCGGATATCTCCTATGTGCGGTCTTTCTCTACATGGCTTTTGCCCAAATTAGAAGTCTAAGAAAGCACTCTGGTAAGAGCCCTCGAATTTTCCTTAGAATCTCAGAGGAAAGTCTAGAGATGAAATCTTTGGCCTCTGAATTGGTGCTAGCGATTAAGGATATCAAGGAAATGAATATCGTCGTGGGCGGCGATGATGAGCGTTTTAGCGTGCTCGATAAGGATGGCTCGATACATGTGATTAGCCGAGTGTGTTACGATGACTTGCGTAAGCTCTATCAAGCGATATCACCTCTTTCTGAAAAGATTGGTATTTCGTATGACGACTCTATGATACGAGGAAAAGTATAAAAACTCAAGCCCTAATATCCTGGATGCTTAATTTGCGTTCATGAATAGCAAAAGGGGGCATTTGATGCAGTACATAAAATGCAAATGGAAACATGACTTTTCTGAAGAACCTACTCTACTTTATATGGAGTTAGACGAAGAAAGATGGGAGCTTCGTAAAATAGAATTGTTTGATAGTGGAAGAGTCCGGTTTGCGTCCAAAGGGGACGCCATGGCTGATAGAGTTTTAAGTTTGGGGCCAGTGCCAGATATTACATTTATCAACTCGGATCCTCAGTTTGAAGCAGTTGAAATATCCGAAGAGGAATTTGAAGCTGAATGGGCTAACGCTGTGCAGGGTAATTGACGAGGTCACTGCTAAAACCAAATGGCTGAGAGCAGCAAAAGGATCATTGAATAGAAATGCACAAATGGATTTGACCAAATGGCTCATGGGGGCTTGCTTCGGTTTGGCCATGTCGAGGTCAAGCACGGCTAGCTTTTAGGGAAGCAGGTTACCATCGAAAATCGGCGTCGATTCCCTGGGGCTGTGAAATCAGCGTTTTTATCCAATGGCCTTTCTGTTGTCTAGATCCAAGTTTATAGCATGTCTACTACACGCCGTTTTTATATGTCTTCTCTAGAGGGGTATCTGCCTCAGGAGCCTCACATATGCACTGAATTGAAACGACTTTCATACAAAGAAAGAAATGATCTGATGTTGGTTAAAATTGATCCTCCTATGCGTAGGAGCGATTATAATCAGGGGAGCGGCTTGATTGAAATAGCTATTGTAGCATCAAGGCATAAAGGGATTGATATTTTTAATATAAAGCAATGGCCTGTTTTTGTTCATCTTTCACTTTGTCCAAGCGATTGGAAATATGAAGAGTCCGATGCTGTAAGCGGTGATATTGAGTCATTTATTTGGGTAGAGCTTTATCCCGACAAGGAAAGTGCTCTACGCAAATTGGGGACTGGCTGAAGCTGCTGTTGTCCAGCCAGCAAATGGTCAACCTGGCGGAGGCATCGAGTATATTTTTCCTGCTGGAAGTCCCCTGGAAGTGTTGCGGGCCCGTATCCACTTCCCGAGGGCTAAAATTGTGACCAATCATGAGCGATCAAAATAAACAAGAACAGCAGGCGAGTAAAAGTCCCATTCAAGGGAGATTTACGGGTTTTAAGAAAAATAAAGAAGGACAATGAGTCGTGGGTTTTAGAGATGTTTTCAAATGATGATAGATCGGGATTCGTATCTATCGCAGATGGCATCTCTTGGTCCGAATCTACCCACAAGTACCGAAAGTCGGTGCTTGAAGGATGTTTTTTAGACTGCTTAACGATTTTGGAGACATTACTTTTTCCATAAATTTGGAGGAAATTGAAATAGCTTGAATGAGGGATTGTTTCTGCATGGGCCTGCCCAGGCAGCATCGACTTGAGACCAACGACGGCCTGTGCCGCATAGTTGATCGTGGCAACGATCGATCTTGGATCTTCGAGACCGATTGAGCGAAGATGGCCTTCGAGGAAACGTTTCGCGATACGCTTGCTCTTTTTCGGATCGTTTCGGCCTTGAAAATCTCTCGGAAATGCTGAATTCGGATTTTGTCCGCGCGGCCTAGAGAACGGAGCATACCCACATGATGTCGAATGCCAGGAAGACGACGATAAATACGATGCCTGCCCAGTAGCCGTCGGTTGTCTTCCAGGGGTTGAAGTTGTCGGGGGCGATCTCGACGGTCGGCTTGGATGCGGCGGTGAGCATTTCGTTGTAGGCGTTTCTTTGGCTCTTGGTGCGGTTGTAGGTGAGGCGCGTGAAATGACAGAAGAGTAGAGCGCCGAACACGGCGAAAAAGAAGGCGACCGCTGCGATGCCTAGGCTTGGCTTGTCCCATCTGAACTGGATGAGTCCGAAGCTCAGAGTCGAGAAGAAGGTGGCGAGCGTCATGCGGACGGTGCTGTAGTGCCGTCCCCAGTTTCCGAGTTCGTCGTATTTGGCTGAGTAGGGTGAAGACATGGGCTCTAGAAGGCCTCATGAGGCCCTGAGGGTCAAACCTGCAGAAGCGCTTCCCGGATTCCGGGCGCGCTTCAAAGGGTCGTCTTCCGAGTCGCGACGCTGTACCAAACTCTGTCGAGTTCGGCTACTGAAGCAAGCTCCGCGCTACGTTTACGCATGACACGACACTAGAGCCGTTTCGCCATGATGGAGCGTTTGAAAGCGACTCCGGCGAGCGTCACCGTTTCCTGATCGATCGTTTTGTAGCCTTGTTTTTGGAATAGCGGACGACTGAGTTCGCTGGCTTTGGTATATAGGGTGCTCGTCCTGTTCTTGCTGGCGATGAACTCCAGTTCCTCGCAGAGCCGAGTGGCGTATCCGAGGCGAGCGAAGGAGGGATGGCAGTAGAGCATGGCGAGATCGTCTGGCGGAATGAACTGTCCGAAGGCTATTGCCTTGGTGGCCTTTTCCAGAATCAAGCAGG
This sequence comes from Pelagicoccus sp., assembly GCA_028284635.1. GTDB lineage: Bacteria > Verrucomicrobiota > Verrucomicrobiia > Opitutales > Opitutaceae > Pelagicoccus. Next base: position 15,924 of record JANQRJ010000059.1, on the reverse strand, counting down.
AGCCCTGGGAGAGTCGCCGGCCGAAGCTTTGCGGGTCGCCTGCGCCTGCGGCCCAGGCGACGACTTGCTGCGGCGTATAGGCTTGCGGTCCGATATGGGTGACGGCGAGACGGAAGATTTCGGCGAGGCGTTCTGCGTCGGAGGGTTGGTAGGGGCGGATGGCCATGCGGGGAATTCTGGATTGCGGGTGAAGACGGTTTCAATGGTGGAAGCGGGTCGGTTTGTGTTTTGTGTAGAAGAGGTAGGGCCCGATCGTCCCGCCGTCGCGGGAGCCGCGAAGCAGTGATCAAACCATGACGGCCCGCTCGGCGATCGGGCCCTACCTCTTAAGACGACGGAACAGACATGCCGACCACGTCGTTGCTGAAGAGGCGCGCTTTCTTTAAAAAGAATCCTCTTTCGATGGATAGGATTACTGGAGATTTCTATGCTGAAAATCGTTCCATGATGTTTGGAGATGCAAAAGTGGCATCCTTGAGCCGTTCGTCGTCGCATTCCTTTAGCAAGGAATGTGAAGGGCGCCTGCGCTTGATTGAAGGAGTTGGGGTAGAGGGCGACGCGCATGCGGGCGTGACTGTGAAGCATCGCTCGCGAGTGGCTCGCGATCCGAGCCAGCCTAACCTCCGACAGGTTCATCTCATCGCGAGCGAGTTGCTGGAAGAGCTAGCTGGAAATGGCTTTGCGGTGGAGCCGGGAGACCTTGGCGAGAATATACTGACCGAGGGGGTCGACCTGCTGTCTCTGCCCGTAGACGCGCGATTGCGTGTGGGGGATGAAGCCGTTCTGCGCGTCACGGGGTTGCGCAATCCTTGTCCGCAGATCGAGGCGTTTTGCGCCGGGCTTCTCGCCCAGGTGTTGAAGAAGGATGTGGAGGGCCGACTGGTCCGCAAGGCGGGCATCATGTCGGTAGTCGAACAAGGTGGGGATGTCGTAGTGGGAGATTCGATACAGGTGGAGCTGCCTGCCGAGCCGCATCGAGTGTTGGAGAGGGTTTGACAGTGGGAAGAAACGGATGTTTGGGAGTCGCTGCGGTCTTGGCTTTGGCGGCGTCTGGGAGTTTGAGCGGGGCGCTTTCCGCCTCCGAGCTGGCGCTTGGCCGCGTTTTCCACGATGCCAACCGAAACGGCCTGATGGACGATGGCGAGAAGGGGATAGCGGGGATGCCGGTCTCCAATGGAATCGATATAGCGCTGACGGATCGCGATGGGCGGTGGCGTCTTGCGGTGGGATCGGATACCGCGTTGTTCGTTTTGCCTCGCGGGGGTTGGGCGCCTCCGGTGAACGAGCGCAATCTGCCCCAGTTCCACTATTTGCGGAAGGAGAAGGGATCTCCCAAGACGCGCTATCCAGGCAGCGCTTCCACGGGGCTCTTGCCGGAGAGCATCGACTTTCCTTTGCATCCGATCGAGGATGGCGAACGCTTTTCAATTTTGGTCTTTGGCGATCCGCAGCCGAGGTTGGAGGAGCACGTGGATTTTCTCGCCAGGGATGTTGTCGCCGAAGTGGCGAGAGTCGAAGGAAAGGCTTTTGGTATTTCGCTGGGAGATATCGTGAGTGACGATCTGTCCTTGTATGATTCCGTGAACGACGCCTTCAGTCACATTGGGTTGCCTTGGTACAACGTGATGGGCAATCATGACTTGAACTTCGACGTTGAGCGAGACGAGGATTCGGACGAGACCTTCGAATCCGTTTACGGTCCGCCAAACTACGCGTTTCAGTATGGCAAGGTTCATTTCCTTGTTCTCGACAATGTGATCTATGGAGGAGCGGATTTAGCTGCCAGGATCAGGAGCGGCGAAGTTAAGGACCGTCGCTCCTACGTCGGCGGCTTTCGTGAGGACCAGTTCGCCTTTATGGAAAACTACCTCAAGCTGGCGAAACGCGACGAGTTGATTGTGCTTTGCATGCACATTCCTTTGTTTCAGCGCCGGACTTCCTACTACGAGCGGATCGAGTCGTTTCGGAAGGAGGATCGAGAGCGTCTTTTCGCCTTGCTCGAGGGGTTTTCGCATACGCTCTCGCTTTCCGCTCATACCCATTTTCAGAAGCAATACTTCTTCGGCCCTGAGGATGGTTGGCGTGGCGATGGAGAGCATCACCATTTGAATCTGGGCACGACTTGCGGAGACTGGTTCAAGGGGCTGCCGACTTACGACGGATTTCCGGATGCGACGATGCGGGACGGCACGCCTAACGGGTACGCGGTTATCGACTTCGACGGCAATGGCTACGCTATTCGCTATCAAGTCGCGGGCGCTCCGTCGAGCAAGCGAATGTCGCTCTACGTGCCGTATCCGTGGGAGAAAGACAGCGAGAAAGCCGATTTTCTGTACGCCAATTTCTACATGGGCTCCAAGTACACGAAAGGGTACTGCCGATTTGGCGAAGACGGCGACTGGCAGACCATGGAGCGATCTTATGAGCCTGATCCTCGCTCCTTGGTCCATTTTGAGAGTCAGAGGACGTTTCTCGAAAATGCTGACGAGAAAGTGGCCGTTCTCTACAAGACGATATCGAAACCTCAGCCATGCGATCATCTGTGGAAGTGTCCGATACCGGAAAACCTGGGGGCAGGTTTCCATTTGGCGGAAGTGAAGATGGTCGATCGGTTGGGAGCCGAGTTTTTCGAGTCGATAGTCTTTCGAATCGAATGAGCATGAATAGTATTAGGCCACGTGGACGTCAGCTGGAGTGCGAACGTGGCGCTTCGCTCCGAGCGGAGCGGAAAGACGAGAGTTCCGCCCAACGAGGTGCGGACGATTCTTATCGAGATCGAGTCTACAGTCGGGCTGGTCGGCGATTTTGAGGCGCTTGTCGCCGCACCGCGCAAGCTCGATCCATTCTTCGACGGCGCGGCGGCCCTACATTCCAGCCATTTCTATTATCTAAGAGCGTGTTGAAAAAGTCTATCGACAGCTACGATTTTGTAGCCGCGTTCGTGAGAACGCGGGTGTGTCGGACCATGTTCCGCGTGTTTTCCGCTTCGCTGTCGGCAGCCGCCTCGGTACTCACGAACGCGGCTACGCCTAAAAAGCGATTTATTCAACACGCTCTAACCAAGTAGAGCTAAGCCCTGATTGCGAGAGAGGTTGCTGTTTGGACGCCCCTCTACTATTTCTTCTTCTTGCCGGACTTCTTGGTCTTCTTCTGCTTCTTGCCTTTCTTAGCCTTTTTCTCCTTTGGAGGCTTGGGAGTTTTCTCCTTCGCTTTCGTCTTCTTTTTCTTGGAGGCCTTCGTTTTGGGCGTCGCCGATTTCTTGCTGGGAACTATGGAACGGGCGTCGGCGATGGCTCGCTTGGCTCGAATGGGGCCGAAGCCGGGGACGGCGCTCAGAGCTGCGACGCTGGACTTGGCGATATCCGCGGCGTCTTTGAAGCCGTGCTTGGCAAGGGTAGCGGCCGTTGATAGGCCGATGCCTGTTACGTTGGTCGATGAGATGCTCATGGGTTTTCGCTGCGGGGTTGGAGTTTGGAACGCATTGAACGAGTCGCTCCTAAGGGGAGCTTTCCGTATTTCGTTGCGAAACCATCAGCGGAAAGCGTCACGAGGTCAATGTTACGAGGAGGTTACGGAAAAATTGTAACATTGGCGGGAGCCGATGGCCGATCGAGCCGCAGTACAGGATCCAGCAGCGCGGATCCGGCAGCTACCGGACGATCGGACCCTACCAGGAAAATATTTTAGTCGCATCCAGTTTGCGGAGGGTGTGATTTAAAGGATGGGATTCTTGGGGAGCGCACGCGTCTCGCGTGCTTGGTTGGGCGTCTCGCCCAACCGCATTCCGCCAATCGGCGTCTCGGGCGGGACGCCCGAGACTGCACGCGGGACGCGTGCGCTCCTCAAAACGAAATTTCCCAACACTTTGAGTCAAACCCGGTTTGCGGATCCGATCTCTATCGAGATCGCCCCTATGGGAAGGCACCGCATATCATTCGCAGCTGCACGGTTTGGATTCCTCTACTATTGCGTCGATCAGCCCTGCTATGGCTGCCTGATCAAACTGGCGCAGTTTGCTTTCCGTCCTCTGGTACTCCATCAGGCCCCAGGCGCGGAGCGCTTCGTGTTCGTCGCTGGAGAGCATGGGTTTGGTTTTCGCGTAGATATCGAAATTCGTCAGGTTCTTCAGTTTGCCGGTCTGGTTGTCCCAAGTCAGATCGACGAATTTGCCAGCTTCTCCCAAAATGCAATGGGTGGCGGGGATGTATTCAAGGTCCAGTGACGAAAGGACTGCCTTGGATCCGGGGCGAATCGATTCGTCGAGCTTATAGAAGACGACGTACTTGAAAACGGGCAGGTTCAGCTCGGCGGCGAGGGCGGCGGCGACTCCGTGCTTGTTGACGCAGGTCCCACGTCGATCCTGAAAGAGCGCTTCAATATCGCCTTGTCTCGAGTTTCTGCCATAGGGAAGGCGGTGCAGCCAGCGGCAGGAATCATGGAAGTCGTGGCAATCGAGTTCGCGAAATCGGAGTGCCAGAGGGGTTTTCCCGTCGAGCGGGGCGTTGCTGAGGCATTCGAGATTAGGCGGCGCTGTCATGCTGCAGTGGTTTCGGCTAGCAGTTGCAGTCTTGGGATCGGTAGTCGACCACGTTGCCGTGGCCATCGAAATCGATGCGGCAACAGTCCTCCAGAAGTCCCTTGAGCTTGAGGCGAGCCCTTTGGACTTTGGACTTCAGAGACGAGTAGGGGATGCCGAGTTGCTGGGCCAGTTCCTTTTGGGCAAGGCCTTGCAGCTCTACCTTTTCGAGCAGCTTTCTGTCCGCTTCGGGGAGCTCTTCGAGGAAGCGCGGAAGCCAAGCAGCGACTTCCTGGTTGTAGTTGGTTTCCTGTGACGAGGCGCCTTTGCTTTCAATCCTTTCGTCGAGCGACTCGCTGGGTTTCGATTTCCGGTAGTGGTCGGCGATGGCGTTGCGAGCGATGCGGAAAGCCCAAGGCTGTAGGCGTTCCTCGTCTTTGAGATCGCCGATGCGTTGCATGATCTTGGCGAAGACGTCGTGCACGATGTCTTCCGCCAGCTCTCGGGAGCCCACACGAGCTCGCGTGAAACGCAACAGGGCGTTGCGCAGCTCTCGCCAGAGTTCGTGCGATGCGGTTTCCGAATGTTTCATAGGCGCGTTTTCAACCGATTGATGCTCACTGATTTACTCTGGTGGTTTTAGGGCCTGTTGAAAGAGTGAAACCACGTGAATCTCCGACTTTTAGAATATCCTGGATGGCCCATTCCATCAGTGTGAATCGGTGTCATCAGTGGTTGGTTTGATTTTCGAATATCAAGTTGTAACCACAAGAAGCGCAAAATAAAGGGGAGCGCCCGCGTCTCGCGGGCTGCTTGAGGCGTCTCGCCTCAAGCGAGTCAACCAGAGGGACTTGAGCGAGATCCCGATTCGCGTAGCTTATGCGGGACAGGCCGCCCAAGCCAACACGCGAGACGCGTGTGCTCCCCTTTGAGGGGACTTATTGACGACTGACAATGCAGCGAACTTCGATTATAGTACGCTAGGAACAGCAAGCTTCTTGGCGTTCGCTTTCCGATGCCTCCGCGCAGCAGTCCGCTTGCTCTCCCTCGCAGCAGGATTGTCGGTCGTCCTTTTTGTCGGAGTCGTAGTGAGTCACCACGAAGAGCTCCCATTTGTTGCCGTCCGGATCGGTGAGCCAGACTTTGTCCTGCACCGCGTAGCAGCAGGTGCGCTGTTCTTCGGTTTCGGTTATCCAGCCGAGCTTTTGGAAGCGCTCGGTTTCTTCGCGCACCATCTCGCTGGACTTGAGCTGGATACCGAAGTGAGAGACCCGGTTGGAGTCGCCTATCGGCTTCTTAGTTTGGCCCAAGGCCAGGTTGATGGACGGGTCGTCCAGTTCGAACTTGGCGTAGTCGGGTTTGACCTTGCTGGGTTCGGTCTTGAAAAGCTCTTGGTAGAACTTGATGGATTTCTCCAGATCGCTCACCGCGAGTCCGAAGTGGATGCGGCGGTCGTTTTTGAAGGTTACGTCTGTGTTTTGCTTCATGACATCTGGTAAGACGTGGAAAGGGGGAGAAAGACGCGCGGTTTGGTGGAGATTTTTAGCCGGAGAATAGACGCGAATATTGGTGTGCGCCTTTTCTGGTCTGGCGAATATCTCGAGAAGAGTGGGTTGCCCGCAGATGACGCAGATTTGCTCAGATGCTAGAGAACTGATTTTGGCTAAAGACCTTCTGTATCTCGTCAATGACGATGAATGGACTTTGGGTTGCCTCCAGCTCTTGTCCGAGAAAAATTCGGGATTGGAGCTGTAGTGCCGAAATTCCTCCGCCTTGAGCAGGTCTAAATGCGATTTTCAGACTCATTCAATTGACGCAGAAGGCCTGGCAGTTGGGAGAGCCGGGAAATGATTCCGTCGCTATCGGTTGGCGCTGGGAAGTTGTCGTTGGCGAGCCAGATTGCTCGCATGCCGAGTCCTCGTGGGACCTCGACATCGAAATTCGGATGGTCTCCCACGAAGACGCAGACCTCCGCCGTCAGTCCTAATCGTTCCAAGCAACGGTTGTAGATGATCGGATCCGGCTTCTTGATGCCCTCTTCTTCCGAGATGCAGATCGCGTGGAAGAACTGTCGTATCCCGGAATTGCTTATCTTGGCGGTTTGCGATTCGCTTCTGCCATTGGTAATGAGGCCGAGAATATAGGTTTCGCTCAATTTCGTGAGCGTGTCTAGGGCGTCTTCGAAAAGCGTGGGCTGGAGACCATAGTTTTTTCGAAAATCGAGTAGGAGTTCGCGAGGATCGACATCCAAGGCCAGGTCGGCGACGACCTGCTCGAACAACTGCTCTTTCGGAGTATAGCCGTTGTTGTCGTGCTCTTTTAGGTACGCAGTATAGGTTGAAAGATCTACCGAACGAAACGCGGCGGCGAATCGGCAGAACTGTCCTTCCAGGAAGTTGATGAATGTGGCGTCTCGATCAATCAGAGTTTGATCGAGGTCAAATAGGATACCTTTGGTTCGCATTTATTCAAATTGGGTATAAATACCCCATCGCTTGCTGTGTTTGAGGTAGGGACCGATCGCCGAGCGGACCGTAGTGCCTGATGGAAATCTAACCAATGCGGCTCCCGCGACTGCGGGATCGAGCCCTACCTTGAATGACTCATTGGACATTTTCTTAGGCTGCATTGCAGAGCTCGTTCGTAGAACCGGCGGAGGTCTTCGAGGTTATCGGTTACGAGGCAGATATGAGTTAGGCTTTTGATATGGTGATTTTTAGGAGTAATTGCCCACAGATTGTGCAGATAGTAGAGAAACTGGTTTCGGCTAGACCCAGGTGTTTCGTAAACCGCAGAGTACGCGGAGGTCGCAAGGGATTTATTTAGTACCGTCTCAGCGATCTCCGCGTACTCTGCGGTTAAAAAAATTGTCTTCTTTGAAACTCACTTGGAGTTAGATTCTCGACTAGCGCGAAACCATCCACAAGCACTTGTCTTTCAAGAAGTATAAATTGAATTCGAATAATTGTTCTCTAAGAGATTGTCTAATAAGTGTTTTTAAACCACTGATGACGCCGATGGACACTGATGTTTTCGAATTTGGAGCGCAGTTACCCGATCGTATTGGTGTAAATAGTGTCATCGGTGGTTTGATTTTCTCTCATCCTAATCGGAATATTATATCATTCAAAGTTATTGGACAGTTTCTAGTTATCTGAGTAGATTTGCGTTATCTGCGGGCAAAAGTATAATCATATTGTTTTTTGTCTCGATTCGTCCGGTCCTATACTGGCTTGCGGGCTCGGATGACTAGGAAGTAGGGAGCTATGGCAGCGTCGTATTCGCCGGGAAACTGCTCTAGGGCCGCTGCGTCGGGGCGCGGTTCCTGGGCTTCCTCTATACAAAGCCCGGCTCCAGCCACGAGATTGATCCAACTGCTAAGCGTGCGTTCGAAGCGAGGTACGCGGAAATTTTCGAAACGGCCCTTCATCGCCTGCGGGGTGTTTCCGAAGATCCATTCCTCGATTTCCCCGTGGGGCGGAGCGAAGTAGTTTCCTATGGCGAGGGCGGTTTTGCGTCCGTTGTCGTCCTTTATCCAATAGCGTATCGGAGTGTTGGTTAGAGGATGCGAGATGGAGAATTGAAGGAAACCTCCAGGCTTGAGTACCCGCGCTATTTCGCGGAGGGCTTCTTCCTGGCGAGGCAGATCCATTAAACACATGGTGCTCATGACAAAGTCGAAGCGAGCGTCGGCAAAGGGTAGGGAACGGGCGCTGGCCGCCGAGTAGCGTATGCCGAGAGGGTTACGGTTTTCTTCCTCCTGCGCTGCTGCTATGAAATTCTCTGCGAGGTCGATGGCATGAAGAACTGCTCCGCGACGGGCGACGAGTCGCGTATTGTGCCCTTCGCCGCAGCCGACATCGAGGCCGCTTAGGCCGGCGACATCTGGCAGCATCTTGAGAAAGGTCGGCGTATTGTAGGCGTCGCGACAGACGTCGCTGCCGGCCCGAGTGAGAGTGGTCCAGGCCTCCGCGTTGCGGTTCCAGTGTTCGGCGACTTCTTGGTCCGTCATGTTCTTTTATAGTTTTTACCCGCAGATGACGCAAATAATTCCATCAGTTTCATAAGTTTTACCCAAACAAAACGCAAGATATTGAAAATCAGATACTTGAATTGAATTTTGATGAAAACAGAAACATCACCTTAAGGCAGGTTACGACAGGCGGGAAATTAGGAACCGCGAATGGACGCGAATAGATACGAATGGTCTTCATGGCGTAAGCGAATTCGCGCTATTCGCGTCCATTCGCGGTTCCTAAAACACTTCATTTTTGAAACGTTTAGGTAATCGAAGATGCTACTGGAGTAGATAGAGTGTTGCTTCCTAGTCTTGCAACATTCCCGCCTCTTGGGAGCGTCGCATATATTTGGCTACTTTCTTCTTTTTCGCTTCAATTGCAGATGGGGAGGAGGTATTCGCGATCCAGCCATGATCTTCCAGCATGCGTACCACGGCTGTCAGGTCTGCAAACTCTCGGGCTATCTTTTCCGAGGCAGAAGGGCCGTCTACTGGATAGCGGTTGTCGAGCCCGAATCGGTTTGCTTTGGCGAGTTCCTTGGCGAGCTCGGCGCACTCCTCCATGGCGCAGGTTATCAAGTACTCTTTGGCGTTCATAGATTGAAGTTTCTAAAGTCGTCGATGGAAGAATAGAGATTGCCTTCCCACCCAGCTTGGCGAGCGGCTCCGACGTTAGCTTCCTTGTCGTCGAAGAATACTATCCGCTCGATTCCCTCTACATGAAGTGCGGCTGTTGCCAGTGTGTAGAAGCTTTCGTCGGGTTTGGCGTAGCCTAGTTCGCAGGAAGCGAAAATCTGGTCGAATAGGGTGCTGAATCCCATCTCGTTTCGCATGAAAGCCAGGCGATGCCTTTCTTGGTTGGTTGCCAGGCAGACGGTCGTTCCCTCGCGGCGAAGCGAGTGGATTTCCTGTATCAGGTCGGGATCCGGCTTGTTTTCCGCCTCGAACCAAAACTGGAGGAAGCTCTCCGTCGTACCGCTCCATCCGATGCTCGGGAGGAGATCTTCGAGGGCGTCTTTGAGGGCCATCTTGCCTGTGATGCAGGCGGGAAACGTGGTAGCAAAGAACTCTTCGAGAGAAGAAGCTGGAACGCCGTGGACGCGCTGGAGTTCGGCGGTGAAGGGTTTGGATCGAATGACGACTCCGTCTGCGTCGAATACGATGGCGGCTTTCATGGAGCGTTATCGTTTTTGTCATAGAAGCGTCTATCCTCCAGTTTCATAATTCGTCGCATGTGATTTTGTAATCATTTCAATATCAGTTACTTGTACAACCAGAGATCAAATCCGATATCCTCACGTTTAGTTAGGATTGGAAAACGGATAATTTTCAACCGCTAATGGACGCGAATACACACGAATTAAAGCTTCAAATGAGAAATCATTCGTGTTTATTAGCGTCCATGACTGTGTCGCTTTGCTCGGTACGCGGTTACTCTCACGCTTGTTTTGAAACATTAGGGTTCATCTGTGCGGATCTGTGGGCAAAAATATCAGAACCTCGGTCAAGTTGGCGATTTTTACAACATGCAGGGTTTGAACCACCGATGCTGCTGATGTGCTCTGATATTCGAGTATCAGTATAGATCATTGGCATTGGTGGTTTCGGTTTTTGCTTGGTTGGGGATTGGAGCTGTGGACTAGCTTCGTTTCTTGAGATAGAGGATGGATCCGCCAAATAGGAAGGTCTCGCGATCGCGACTAAATAGGGATTCGAGTTCGTGGCTCAACCATGCGAGGGCTGTTTCGACGGATTCCTTTCCTTCTTCGACGGCGGCAATCATGTTACTTTGCGTGGAGAGATAGCAGGCGAGTTCTTCGATATTCATATCGACCTCGTTTTCGTACTTTTCGTTGCCGACTATCTCGAAACCATGCTTGTCGGCCTCCTTCTCAGTAAGTGGGAGTTTGTTTCTTGCTGGAGTAGGATAGCGGGTGAGGTAGCGGGTCTTGTTCCATTCTTCGTAGCTAGGGTTTCCGCGCATTCGTCCCTTGAAGCCGTTGTTGGAAATGACGAGCCAGCCGCCCTTTTGCAGGGCCCGGTTCGCCTCGTTCAGGAACGCGTCGCGGTCTAGCCAATGAAAGGCGAGCGACACCGTCATGATGTCGCCGCTCCCCGACTCGATGTCCAGCGATTCGGCAGGACAGCAGATATATTCGATTCCCTCCATCTCGGGGGCTTGGGCGATCATTTCTGGCGATACGTCGGCGCCGACCACCCGATCGGCGATCGTCTTTAGGGCCGTTGTGGACTGTCCTGTTCCGCATGCGACGTCTAGGCCAAAGGAGAAGCGCGGCGTTTGGGTGAACTTGACGATTTTCTCGACGACGATGGGATGGAAGTAGGGGCGGCCTCTGGCATATCGCTGGGCGGCAGTTTCGTACTCGAAATAGTTCATCTTGCATTCCCGGGCATCAAGTTGATGAGGACTTTAGGGCTTCGTCCAGCGATTCGAACCAGACCTCCCTTTCGCGAAAGCGGGCTATTTCCTTGTAGCTGGCTTCCTTCAGGCGAGCGAGGCCTCGCTCGAATTCGTAGAGGATGTGCTCAGGTTGATGTCCGTCAGCTGACAGGGTGACGGGTATTTCTTTTGCCTTGCATCGTTTTAGAATCTCGAGGGAAGGGTAGCCGTCTGCGCATGGCTTGCCAAAACCGGCCGTATTCAATTCGACGACAAGATCGTTCTCGCGAATGGCTTCCAAGGCTTCGTCAATAACATCCGAAATATCGGCTTGAGGATAGAATCCCAGTTTCTTCGGCAGATCGAGATGGGCCGCGATATCGAATAGTCCGCTGGAGGCCATTTCCTGAATTTGATTCCAGTACTTACGGTATACATTATCTCGTTCCTCTGGAGACTTGTTGCTCCAATACTCGATGCTCATATCGAATTGCTCCTGTTCCACGTGGTGTACGGAGCCGATTCGATAATCCAGTGGGATCCTCTCGACGAGTGGGCGAATAGTGGGATCGTGACCCTCGAACCAATCGTACTCCAATCCGACTCTAATCGCTAGGTTTCCGTGGTTTTTGAAGGACCCGACGTCGCTCAAATAGTCCTCAAATTGACTGGGGTCCAAGCTCCAGTCGGGAACGCGGCCGTCAGGATAGAGGCAAAAATGATCTGAAAGTCCGAGCTCATTTACGCCGACCGCTTCGGCGCGCTTGTAGAGCTCGGCGAACGTCGACCTTCCATCGCTCCACTTCGAATGGTTGTGGTAGGTGGCGATCATTGCATTTAGGAGTGGATAAAAGTGTTACAGTGTAGAGGCTATTTGCTGTATTTCTCTGACCTCTTATTGAATTCCTCGGACTGACCGATCGGGATGCTTAGGCTTTGCCATTGTTCGTTGGCGAAGTGTTTAGCTAGGAGGATGATCTGTCCAACGTGGTATGCGTAGTGAGCGAGTTGGCGGTTGATGGCTTGAATGACGCTCAGCCCCTCGCCTCGGATGAGGACCGTCTTGCCTAAGTCGCTTGCGTCTAGGGAAGAGAGAGTGGCGAAGAAGACCGACCATCCTTCTTCCCAGGCTTCGAGGAGAGTTTCGCGAGTATCGCTGTCCTTGATGATGAACTCGAAGTCTCTTTGGCGATCCGGCTTCTCCCCATCGGTGGTTAGAAAGTCCGTCCAGCGGGATTTCATATTGCCTGCCATGTGCTTGACGATGACCGCAATGCTATTGTCGTTTGGACCTAGTTTGGCGAAAAACGCTTCTCGAGCTATTTGGGCTATGGAGTCTTCGGCTAGTTTTTTCAGCCTCTCGAATTCGCTGCGGACGATAGGGATGTAGTGGTCGGTTTGCACGATGAGTGGAGTTGGCTACCTTAGGGCCGACTGGCCTGCGATGTAGACGGATTCGATTTGGATGTCCTTGATTTTGAAGGGGTCTACTTGCGTTGGGTCTTCATGCAGGATCACGAAGTCAGCCAGTTTGCCTTTGCTTATGGAGCCTTTAGTATCTTCCTCGAAGGTGGCGTAGGCTCCTCCCAGTGTCCAGGTTTCGATGGCTTCTTCTGCGGTGACGCGTTGGCTGGAGGCGAAGACCTGACCTTCGGCGGAGGCCCGCGTGACCATGCTTTGGATACGGAGCAGGGGGTCGCAGACGCTGACTGGAGAGTCGGAGTTCTGGGCGACGGGGATGCCTTTGTCGATGAAGCTGCGGTTGGCGTGCATGCGGGCCCAGCGCCAGCGACCGTAGGCGATCATCTTGTCGCCGTGTTCGTGGATGTAGGAGTGTGGGGCGACTACCACGCCGAGGGCCTTGATGCGGTCGAGTATGGCCTCGTTTACTACGCTGCAGTGCTCGATGCGGTGGCGGGGATCGGGCCGGGAGCTTTGCTGCATCGCTCTTTCGAAGGCGTCGAGGACCATAGGGATCTCGCGGTCCCCATTGGAGTGGACGGCGGCCTGGAGCCCAGCGTCATGGATGCGCTTGATCAGCGTATCCAGGTCTTCCTGGCTGCGGGCGGGCGGGATGCCGAAGTAGTCCTTTTCGCCGGTGACTGGGTTGACTGTTTCGTAGGGCTCGGATAGCCAGCAGGTGCGACCGGAGAGGGAATTTCCGTGGAAGACCTTGATGGCGGAGATGCGGAGGTATTCGTCGCCGAAACCTTGCTGAATGCCTATGGCTTCGACAGCGTCGAGGTGACGGTCTCGGATCATGAGGCTGATGCGGATGGGATTTCCAGCGTACTGAACTTCTTGATACATGCGCAGCTTTGAGGGCGAGGCTCCTGCGTCGCCGATGCTGGTGACGCCCTTGCTGAGGTAGGCGCGGAGGCATCGGTCTAGGGCCTGAATGCGTTCGGAGCGTCCGGGTTCGGGAAGCTTGGGGCCGGCTCGACTGATCATGCCGCTGGCTTTTTCCCGAGCCACGCCGTTGGGAAATCCGTCTGGATCCCGGTCGAAGGCCCCGCCTTCTGGGTTGGGCGTTTTGGCGTCGACGCCTGCCATTTCCAGGGCGTAGGTGTTGTAGACAGCGAGGTGGCCGCTGGAGTGTCGGATGCTGACGGGATGGGTGGTGGAGACCTTGTCGAGGTCGTGGCGAGTGGGGTGGCGTCCGAGCTTGGTGTCTTCGTAGCGGCCGCCCATAATCCAGAGTCCTTCGGGGACGAGGGGCGCCTTGCGTTTGAGCTTGGCTACGAGTTCCTCGATGCTGGAGACGGAGGCGGGTCCGATGTCGACAGTGCCGCGCAGGTGGGTTTCTTCGTAGAGTTCGCGCGGGTGGAGATGGGCGTCGTTGAAGCCAGGGAGTATGGTTTTGCCTTTGGCGTCGAGGCGTTGCTGGGCGTGTTTCGCGAGGGGCTGGAGTTCTTGGTTGCTGCCGACGGCGATGAACTTGCCTTGGTGGATAGCGAAGGCCTCAGCTCTAGGTTGGTCGTCGTCGACGGTGATGACGTTGGCGTTCAGTACGACCAGGTCGGGCTGAAAGGCTGCCGCCACAGGAGGCATGGCTGCCAAACAGAGGAAGAGGAGGGTGGAAGCGTGAAGTCGGTGGGCTTTCACCCGTTCATTTTAGGAGCGGAGTTTTAAGGGCATTTTAAGATCGGAGCAAGATTGGGTGTCTTGTGGGTCTCTTCGCGAGTTGCGGAAGCTCGGCGTCGTCGTCCTCTGTAAAGTTGACAGGCGTGCGACATTGTGCGACAGAGTTGCCGTGGCAAAAGCGCAAGGAATTCGTCTGGAGGAAGGAACCCAGGAACGTCTTAAGTGGCTCGCGGAGAAAAGGGACCGCAGCATGAGCTATTTGATCAAGGAGGCGGTTGATCGCTATCTCAGGGATGAAGAACGTTTCGAGCTGGAAAAACAGGAGGATCAAGAGCGTCTTCAGCATTTTATCGATACGGGGGAGCACATAAGTCACGGTCGGATGAAAGCTAAATTCGACAGACTTATCGCCAAAGCGAAGCGTGCGAGCAAATGAAGATCGTTTGGGCGAAGGAAACCGATGAGGGTATTCAGCGTATTTTCGACTTTCTTGTAGAAAAGAATCCGGTTGCCGCCGCCAAGTCGTTGCAAGCGATTTTCGATAGAGCGGATTTATTGAAGGATTTTCCTGAGATGGGTCACTTGATGGACGATGATTCGGGGCGTCGGGAGTTGATCGTGCCATTCGGAGCTGGAGCCTATGTACTGAGGTACTATACGGGGCGGGATTGCCTCATTGTTGTACGCGTCTGGCATTCTCGCGAGTTGCGGAAATAGGGCTTTGGAGTTCTTGCCACAGAAGGTGTGAAATTGAACATTTTCAGTTTGTCGAATGGCGAAGAGCCGCAAACATTTCATTCATGCTAGTATCGTTTGAAGCCTGGGACGTAGCGCGGAGCTTTAGCCCGCGTTCGCGGAGAATAGAGCCTGCATCATCTGTTTTTGAATTGACTATTTATTTAGCCACAAAGAGGCGCAAAGGATCGGGTTGCTGCCGCCCTATAGGGCTCTTGAGATTCTACGAATTGGCTAGATTCCTTCGTTATAACGAAGGCCACGAAGCCTATCATTTTTGCGCCTTTTTGCGGCTAACCCCTAATTTCTTGAAAACTCGCTTTTAGTTGGGGTTGCTAGAGATCGAGCTCTTGCTGGGCGGGTGGGCTTTGCTCGAGTTCGAGGAGCTTTCGCTTTGCGGGGAGTCCGCCGGCGTAGCCGACGAGTTCGCCATTGCTGCCGATGATGCGGTGGCAGGGGGTTAAGATCGAGAGGGCATTGGCTCCGTTGGCGCTGGCGACGGCTCGCACGGCTTGGGGGTTCTGGAGTTTTTGCGAGAGTTGAAGGTAAGTGGCTGTCGTACCGTATTCCACGGTTTGAAGGGCGGTCCAGACGCTTTGCTGGAATTCGGATCCGGCGAAAAGGAGCGGGATCTCAAAGGTTTGGCGCGTCTTGGCGAAGTATTCGGCCAGCTGTCTTTTTGCTTCGGAGATGGTGTCGGAGTCTCGTTCGACGTAGTCCGCCTCGAGCCGCTTGGCGATGCGGCTGTCGATGCTGGTTCGCATCTTACGGTATCGCCAGTCGCAGAGGCAGAGTTTGTCTTGGAAGGATCCTAGGATGAGTTCTCCGTAGGGGATTTTATGGTACTGGATGTAGATGGGTGGCATTTCGCGAATTTTTCTGCCCACAGATTATACAGATTCTCACAGATAGGACTGAAATTGCTGTGAGGGTAGAACCTATCCCAAAATCTATCATGACGCCGCTGAGATCATTTTTGGTTCAGGGCAAGGCGTCATTGGAAAGCGAATACTGGAAGTATTTGTTTCCAAGGACAACGCCGCCCTGGAGCAAAAAGGACTCAGCCCCAATGGGTTATGTCTGAAATTGCCTGCAGCTGCGTTGGCTTTGGCGACAAATACGCCCGCGTATTCGCTCGCCAAATCCGCCTTGCTGCAGGCAATTTCAGAC
>JANQRJ010000054.1 GCA_028284635.1 Pelagicoccus sp. | reverse complement strand
ACAAAACTTCAACGTTGAAGTTTTGTTTGCGCAAGGGGGGCGACGCCGAGAGACAGCTTCTCGTTCGCGTGTTCTACAGTTCGCGTGTTAGGGCCAGGTAGCCGCCTAGGTCGTCCTCGGTTTGGAGGGTACGCTGGTTTTCGTTGCTGATGTAGTGCAGGCCGGCTTTCAGGCGTATGGCGGCAGAGTGGGGGCTGGCGTTGCTGTCGTCTTTGGGGGAGAAGGGCATGAGGCTGGACCAGCGATGCAGAGCGACGTCGGCGACCAGCTCGATGGCGTTGCCTTTGACGCGGTCGATTGTGACGGAATTGGGGCCGCGCCCGTCGCGATTGAGATCGTAGTCGCGCAGCTTGAGTCCCCATAGGTCGCCGCTTTCGTTGACGAGCATGAAGCCGATGGATCGCATGAGGCCGTCGCCGTCCATGGCGTGTCCGAGCGAGCTGCCCTTGAAGCGGTAGCCAGTGCGATAGATACCGTGGTTGTAGGCGATGTTCATGGCGTCGTTGGGCCGGTTGTCGCGGATGAGGTGGCCGGCGCGAGTATCGGCCCATTCGAAGTAGGCCCGCCAGCTGGCGTCCGTCGTCTCGAAGTCGCCCCAGGTCTCGATGCCGAAGAGCAGCATATTGGCGTCTGGGGTGTAGGTTTCCTCGTCCTCTCCCACGATTTGCGTGTACTGGGCGAAGCGCCAGCCGGGGATGCGCAGGCGGTAGTCGATGCCGGCCAGCTGGTTGCCGGGTTCGTTGTCCAAGGTGACACCGTTGACGCGATTGTCCTCTCCGATGAGCAAGCGCCAGAAGGTGTCGAGATCTCCTGGCCTTCCGTCGCCAGCCCACTGGGCAGTGCGGCTGAGGCCGATGTCGAGGTTCTTCCAGCCGAAGGGGGAGAAATCGATGCGCATACCGAAGAGCCGGGCGTCCGAGCCATCGCGTTCGCCTTCGTCGTTGTCGAGCTGGCCCATGAAGGTGGTAAAGGTCCAGGGGCCGATCCAGCGCAGCCATTTTGTCTCGAAGGCTTCGGGGGAGATCCGGGTCAGAGAGAGGGCGGGCACGGGGCGGGCGTTGTTGGAGAGGATGAGGCTGCCGTCCCAACCGGGTCCCCACCAACGCTCGACTTGGTCGATGGCGGCTACCCAATTGCCGAGGGCGATGGCGAGATAGGAGCCGTCGAGTCGGAGTTCGTCGCCGTCGCTAGGGTCTTCGGCGAAGGTGAGCTGGAGGTTTCCAGAGAGCCATTCGCTGAGCCATGAGGTGGAGAGGGAGGCTTCGAATTGCTCGCGTGGCTGACTGCCGAAGGAGCGGAAAGGGAGCGGGTCGGAGGCCAGCGAGACGGAGGCTTGCAAAGGGCGCAGGCCAAGCTGCTGCTCGGCATTGTAGAGGTCTTGCAGCTGATAGAGGGTCTTGGCGAGCGTATCGCCTGGCGTTTCCTGGGTTGCGAATGGGCTGCGTCCGAGGGGCCATGGCCAGGTGAGGACGGCGCTGCTGACGCCGGCGTCTCCGTCGCGCAGGAGCTGTAGACTGTGTCGTTGGGCTACGGAGTCGGAATCGATGCGGGGGGAAGCGAAAGCGACTGTTGCGGCGAGGAGCGAGGCGAGCGAAGTGGAGAGAATCCTGTTCATAGTGGGCGAGTCTGGCGAAGTTGGAGAATCCGTTGCCGAGAGGCTACTCTAAACGCGCAGCTGGCTGGCTCGCTCGGATTTCCCGTCACTTAACTTTCCAACGTTGGAAAGTTAAGCGACGGGCGGGGCTTTGGGGGCGACGCCAAATACGATTTGACCCGGGATGGGATTGGGGGCACCAGTTTCCCACCCCATGCGGATTTTTACAAACGATGAAGCGACGGTGAATTGCTTGCGGCGGGCGGATGGTCGAGTCCGAGCGATCGCCTGGCATGGCGCTTTGAGCTTTGGAAAGTTGCCTGTTGGGGAGGATTTGGACGCTTTCGCAGCTGACAGGGCTCGGACTTTTGCTGAAGCGGGTTGGGACGAGGATGGCGTGGTCGAGGCGGATGGCGTCTTGCTGGGGGCGGAGCTGCGCGAGGCGGTGGTTTCGGAACAGGGTTTGACCTTGCTTTTTGGTGGTTCGCTCGGAGACCAGCTTCAGTTGGCTCATATTGTCTATTGGCTGTCTTCGGCTGGAGCGGATGCCGTGTCGCGCGTCAAGCTGATGGTGGTGGATGGTCCGTTGTCCGTTTTCGACGATGGGGCTTTGCATGCGGAGTCTTTGGCTGCTTCCTCCTTGGGTGAGGATAATTTGCGCAGCTATCGGGAGGCGTGGCTGGGGTTTACGGCGGCGGATCCTCGCGGGGCGGAGATGGTGTTTCGTCGCTTGGTCGAGGGGCATGCTCGGCCCTCGTTGGCGTCAGCTATGGAGCGCTGGCTGCAGGAGCTGCCTTCCGTCGAGAATGGGCTTTCGATAACCGAGGCCCAGATCTTGGAGGCGGCCAAGCTTGGGATCGCCGCTCCTTTGGAGCTTTTCCGGGCTGTGCAGGAAACGGAGTTGGTCGCCTTCCGCACGAACTGGGAGTTCTGGCAGATTTTGGATCGCCTGTGCTCCGGGGAGGAACCTCTGCTGGAATTGAGTGACGGCAGCCGGTTCTTGTGTCCCCCGCGGGTTCTGGCGTGGACGGCGTTTCAGTCCCAGGCGCTTGTCCCGACGGAGCGCGGCTTGGCTGTCTTGGCTGGCGAACGGAACTATGCCCAAGGCGAGTACCCCGAGCGCTGGCTAGGCGGTAGCTTGATTAGCGGGGCCTCTGGCTGCTTCTGGGACTACGGGAAGCGTGCGGTGGTCGGTGGTTCGATGGCGAGCTCGTAGGGCGGCGCCTCAGCTAGGCGCTATTTGGCCAGGCAGAGCTCGTCAAGGAGGTCGACTATCTGCTCCACGTCTGGCTTGGCGAGCTGCGCGTCGGCTCCGACTGAGCGGCACTTGGCGGCCATCTCCTTGTTGATGAGGGAGGAGTATACGATGACCTTGGGTGGGTTTGCGGGATATAGCTCCGTCTTGAGCTTTCGGCAAAGGGTGAGTCCGTCCATGCGCGGCATCTCGATGTCGGTCAGAACGAGATCGTAGGGACAGGCGGACTGGCTGTCGCCTTGTCCGCTTTGCAGGAGGAGGTGCTGATGGGCGTCATGGCCGTTTTCGAAGGAGAGGATCTGCGAGTAGCCGGCTTTGGCTAGGATGTCCTCGGTGATGTGCCGGACCATCTTGGAATCCTCGGCGTAGAGTATTCGAACGTCTTCCCGGCCTGCTTTTTTGGAGGGTACCTCGTGGTTGATCGGGTTCGAATGGCTTTCGGGGAAAAGGCTGAGCATGAGGCGCTCCAAATCGAGAATGACGATGATGTTGTCGTCGAGGGTTACCGTGCCGGTGGAGAAGCCGGAGTCGTTTTCGTCTCCAACGCCATCGCCAATGGGTTCGAAGTTCGCCCATGAGGTGCGGTGGATCTTCGAGATGCCGTCGATCATGAAGGCTGTGGTCTGCTTGTTGAAGGCGGTGACGAGAACGAGTTGCCGGTCTGTGGCTTCGGCTTGGCAGTCGCTGGCGATGTTGAGCGCTTTCTTGAGGTCGAGCAGCATGATGGGCTTGTCGAGTATGTGGATGATGCCTTCCGCGCAGAAGGGAGCCTGGGCGACTTTCGAGATGCTGACGTTGCTGCGAGCGATGACTCGCTGGACCTTGGATACGTTGATGCCATAGCTGATCCCGCCGAGGTAGAACTCGATGAATTCGACTTCGTTGGTACCGGATTCGAGGAGGATGGCGTCCTGAGAGCTGCTGGGGGCGTTCATGGATAGAGTGAGTGACGAGAGGGCTTCGAAGGGCGTATCCGTCTTCAGACGAGGAGCTTAGCAACACATCGGCTACTTGGTGAGGGGTTTTAGGGTTTGATCGAGGTTTTCTCCTGGTTCCTGCTAGCGGATGTTCCTGGCTTTTGCGTGTAGGGCATGTTTGGGCTTCGATTCTCCCTGGGCCTTGTGCCAGTGTCCCGCGAATGGACAGCTATGTCATAGGTCAAAGGTTTGTCAGCGAGGCGGAGCCGGAGCTCGGTCTGGGGATCGTAAGCGAGGTGGATGGCTACCGGGTCAGTCTTAACTTCCCTGCTTCGGGCGAGCAGCGCATTTATGCGGCTGGGGCTTCCGCGCTCAAGCGGGTCGTTCTACGGGTTGGAGATCGGGCGAACGGTCTGAAAGGCGAGAGTTTCGAGATCGATTCCGTCGACGAAGCCGAAGGGTTGCTGGTTTACCGAGGGGCTGGACTTTCTTTGGGGGAGGAGGAACTTGCGGCGGCGGGCAATTTCAGCCATCCTCAGGATCGCCTCATGGCGGGACAGACGGAGGAGAGTTCCGTTTTCGAACTCCGCTATCGGGCCTTGCAGATGCAGAGCGCTCTCCGCAGCTCGGAATTGAGGGGTTTTTTTGGGGGTCGAGTCGACCTGATTCCGCACCAGTACTACATCCTCAAAGAAGTCTCCTCGCGCCAGCTGCCTCGAGTCCTGCTGTCCGACGAGGTAGGTCTGGGTAAAACCATCGAGGCCTGCCTTGTTCTGCAGCGCTTGCGGGCGCTTGGTCGGGCTCGACGGGCCTTGGTCCTGGTCCCTGAAGCATTGGTGCATCAATGGTTTGTGGAATTGCTGCGTCGCTTTAACCTGTGGTTTAGCATCTTCGACGAAGCTCGCTGCCGCGCTCTGGAAGCCAGTTCCGAGGGAGAGAACCCGTTCCTGGACGAGCAACTGGCGCTGTGCAGTCAGGATTTCCTGGCCGAAAGCGAAGTGCGCAGCCATCAAGCCATCGAGGCTGGCTGGGATATCGTGATCGTCGACGAAGCCCACCACCTCGAATGGTCTCCGGAGGAAGCGAGCCCCCAATACAAACTGGTCGAAGCGCTAGGCAAAGACAGTCCTGGATTGCTCCTGCTCACCGCGACACCCACCCAGCTTGGCTTGGCGGGCCACTTCGCCCGACTTCGTTTGCTCGATCCTGATCGCTACGCGAGCTTGGAGGACTTTAAGGAAGAGATTGCAGGCTTCGAGGCAGTCGCTGCTATCGCAGGCAAAATCATCGATGGCGGGGAACTACAGACTGACGACGAAAAGATTCTGCGAACGATCTTCCATCGCGATCGCGAAGGCCTGAAGAATCGCCTCGAAGCGCTGCGGCAAAATCGGCCTGGAGCCCGATCCTCCCTGCTCAAAGCCCTGCTCGACGAGCATGGCACTGGCCGGGTGGTCTTTCGCAACACCCGGGCCAACATGACCGGATTTCCCAAGCGCCAATATTGCCCCGAGCCGCTGGAAGGCGCCACCAACCGCGCTTTGCTTGACAAGCTTGGCCGCGAGCTGGAGGCCGAATGGGGGGACGCAAAAGCCGCGGTGCGTTATAACTTCAAAGACGACCCCCGTCTCGACTGGCTGGTCTCCTTCCTCAAGGCCCGCAAAGGCGTCAAAGCCCTCCTTATATGCAAGTCCCGTCAGAAAGCGGTCGCCCTGGAATCCGCCCTGCGCGAGCGAATCAACATCAATATGGCGCTCTTTCACGAGGATCTGGCTCTCGTGCAGCGCGACCGCAATGCGGCTTGGTTTGCCGAGGAGGACGGAGCCCAGATCCTGATCTGCTCGGAAATAGGTAGCGAGGGCCGCAACTTCCAGTTCGCCCACCACTTGATCCTCTTCGACTTGCCGATCAATCCCGGCCTGCTAGAGCAGCGCATCGGTCGCCTGGATCGTATCGGACAAACGGATACGATCAAAATTCATGTGCCCTACATCCTTGGTTCCGCCCAGGAATTCGTGGCCCACTGGTGTCAAGAGGGGCTTGATGGTTTCGAGTCCTGCGTTCATGGCGGCGTGGAATTCTTCGAGCGTTTCGGCGAACGCCTTGTGTCGTTGGCTCTCGAATACGGTTCCAGCCGCAAGTCGGACAGCTCCGTTCTCGAAGCCTTCGTGCAGGAGACTCGCTCCTTTCGGTTCGAGGTTTCCGAGAGGCTCCGCAGAGGACGGGATCGCCTGCTTGAGCTCAACTCCTTTGACAAGTCCGTGGCGGATGACGTGATTTCCAGCATAAGGGAGGCCGAGTCCGATCCAAAGCTGCCCGCTTTTCTCTACGAGCTCCTGGATCACTTCGGCGTGCGGGTGGACGAGCAGGAGAACGGGGATGTGTTCCTAGATCCGGCTAGGGCGTACGTCGAGGCCTTCCCTTCGCTGCCGGCGGAAGGCGTGCTGGCGACCTTCGACCGCTCGCGAGCCATCACGCGAGAGGATGTCGCATTTCTCTCGCCCGACCATTCGCTGATCGGCGATGCGATCGAGCTTCTGGTCAATTCCGAACGCGGCGTATCCGCTTTTAGCCTACATGAAAGCGATAGTCCGGGCCTAAGCCTGGAAGCGATCTTCGTACTGGAACCGGTCGCTCTCTCCGAGCTTCATGTGGACCGCTTCCTTTCGCCCACGCCATTGCGTGTCGTAGTTGACATTCGGGGACGGAATCTGAGCGAGGAGCGAGACGTCGCCTGGATGGAGACTTCATTGGAAGACGGCGATATCAACCGCTTCCTCGAACGACCTGGCTTTAGCCGAGAGTTCCTGCAAGCCATGATTGGCGGGGCTGAAGATGTCGCGCATGGCGATGCGGAGAAGCTCAAGGCGACCGCTCGCGATACGGCTCGCCGCGCTCTATCGCAAGAGATCGAGCGCCTCCGAGACCTTCAGCGGATCAATCGAAATGTCACACCCGAGGAGATCTCCCGTGCCGAGGCCGAACTGGACGGTGTGCTCGCTGCGATCGGAGAGGCTCGCCTGCGTCTCGACTCCCTGCGCCTCATCCTGGAAGGCGACGTGGACGGCCTGCTACGGGAGTGAGGGCTCGGCTAACTGGTTAGGTAAGCCTGGCGCGGATCCGATGGATTTCTGGGAAAAGCTTGTTTCAAGCTTCCGGACTTGACCATTTTCGAAAGGTACTGGCCGCGCAGCGTCGCTTCCTTGCGGCTTATGATCTGGGAGAGAGCTTTTATTGTCACGAACTGTTCGCTGCAGATGGACAGAATGAGCGTTTTCATCTCGTTTTGAGAAACCCTTCCTAGGTCTCTTGGGCGGGCGGCCAGTCGAGTCAGTCTGGCTTGCTCCTCATTGGTCAGGTTTTCCAGGTCGTCTACGAAGGGATGCTCGAAGTCCATATTGACGATCCGGCCTAGAGGGTCTCGTGTTTTCCGCAAATTCGCGGAGCTCGCCTCCAAATTCGCGGAGCTCGCCTCCAAATTCGCGGAGCTCGCCTCCAAATTCGTAGGGCTTGTCTGACTGCCAAAGACGTCCTCGGGGCTTGGAGCCAGGTGGCCTGGAATGTGGTAGGTGGTGCCGCGCGAAGCTCCCTGCGAGTTGAGAAGGCCGTCCTGCACGAGATCTCTGAGCACTTGGGAGATGTCCGTTCGGTGATCGACACAGAGTTGGGATAGCCTCTGGTGAGTTACCGCGTTTTCAGTGTATGCGAGCAGAAGAGCTAGCTTCGCGTTCTGGTTGAGGTTTTGCCAGGTGAAGGCGTAGCGCTCTTGGAGATTTTCGACTGCTTCCTCGGGGAACAGGCTCGTCATCCTTAGCTCGAGAATCGTCTGGTTGTAGGGTTCGCGAGAGTCTCGCAAGAATGGCTCTCTCCACTGCTGGCTCCGCCATCCGTCCAGGATCTTCGGGACTCCGAATCCGGCTTGCTCGCCGATTTTGATATATCGGAACATTTGGTGAAGCAGTCGATTTCGACAGTCGGGTTCTCCTCCCTTGAGCGCGACTTCTATCGGGATCCGCATCAGGCCTGGGTTTCGAAAGCCGAACAAGTCAGGTCTCTTGACGATGAATACGGATGCTCGGTCGGAATAGTCCGCGTGGACGATCGTGTTCGCCAGGGCTTCTCGCAGAGCTTGATGGACGGGCGTGTCGTCGTTTCTCAGTCCATCCTGAAGAGCGAAGGGGACCTTCAAGCTGGATGTCAGCTTTGGGTATACGCGTCTGTAGAAATCGAAGAGGTTTCCTGACCAGTTTCCGTCAAGCGTTACGCGGTCTATCCATCGGGCTTCTTTGCTCGCTTCGGACCTCTCTTGGTAGTCGAGGCGATAGTTTGGGAGCGCTTCCTGTATAGTGGGGTGAGTCCCGAACATCAGCAGCCCCGCTAAGGTGAGGCCACGTTCGCCTGTCGTTCGGTTCTTCTTCCAGGCTCCGATCCTGTCGAGGAATTCGACGTCGCTTAGAGTTGTCCAGGAATTGGCAGGATTGAGGTTGGAGAAAAGCTGGCGGTAGGCGCGCAGGCTTTCGCTGTCGACATCTTCCGGGCCGTAGCCGACTAGGATGCGGCCGTCTCGCGACTCGTCTTGCTGCTCGGCCAGCAGCCGCTTGACGCTCTCGCTGTCAAGCCGCTGGTCGGCCTCGTGGAGGCGTTGGAATGTATTTCCGATAGGGTTGCCGTTTATGAAGATTGGTTGCTGCTCGCGTCGAGCTCTTGGTATCCGAATTTTGAGTACATTTTTCCCGTCTATGGATAAGGATTCTAGCGATCGATTGTCCAGCAGGTTCACGCTGGCTTTTTGTGGATTGTTGACCATAGCGAGCAGGTCGCGCTTGACTTGTTCGATCCGCTCGACCCCGGATACCTTGAAGCGTCCCTTCTTCTCGGAGACTCCAAGGAGCACGCATCCTCCGTCCGTATTGGCCATGGCGGAGTAGGTCTCCCAGAAATCCTGAGGAAGCTTACCTTTGCCGTCTCGTCCCCCTGCGGCCTTGCATTCCAAGTCGCAGGTCTCCTTTAGCGCTTGGAAATCGAGATTGTCGGCTTGATCAGGCATGCTGCTGCAATCAGTAGGGGTAGGGCTTCCTGCAATCA
This sequence comes from Pelagicoccus sp., assembly GCA_028284635.1. GTDB lineage: Bacteria > Verrucomicrobiota > Verrucomicrobiia > Opitutales > Opitutaceae > Pelagicoccus. The sequence goes on along the minus strand of JANQRJ010000054.1, from coordinate 21,155 downwards.
AGTTCGATGTCGACCTCCTGGGTCTGTCGGCAATGGATGTGTTTCAAAGTGTCGCCTTTCGAGTTGCGATGCTGTTCCAAACTCTCTCGAGTTCGGCTACCTCGACTGCGCAACGCTTGCTACAGTAGCCGAACTCGAGAGAGTTTGGTAGGCCCAGGCGATACTTTGAAACACTCCCATTGCAATGGGAATTGCGGCGAGCTTGCTGTGGCGCTAGATTTTTCGTTTTCCACATTTTGACATGAAGAAGATCGTAGTGATTGGCGACTGGGTTTGCGGCGACTATCTGCCGGTTTTGCGGGCTCGCTTGAAGGATTTAGCCGAGGTTTGGAGTCCGGATCGGCCGGTTTGCTCGACGGCGGCCATGCTCGAGGGGCTGAGCGAATGGGTGCTCAAGCGCCAGCCCGACCTGGTATTTTTCGCAGTTGGGATTTTGGATACGCGCCGCGTTTGCTATGGCGAGGGCGAAAGGGTGACTTCGCTTGCCGGCTTCGAGCGCAATGTGAGCTTGGCTCTGCGTCTTGTCCTGCAGCGCAGCACGGCGCGGCCGCTTTGGGGAACGATTGCCCCGGTGGATCGTCGCCGCGTCGACGAGGGTTTGCGCGAGGATGCGGAATTCGGCTACGACAACGAGGTCATCTCGCTCTACAACGAGGAGGCGAAGTCTGCGGCTCAGCGTCTTGGGGTGGAAACGGTGGATATCTACGGCCTTGTCAAGGGCGCGGCCCGAGCGGATTCCGTCAGGCCGGATGGCTTGCGCTTCGATAGTCGGGCAAGCGACTTCCTCGCGGAGAAGCTCGCGGCTCGCCTGAGTGATTTCTGTCGGGACTAGGCTGTACTACGGTTTAGCGAGAAACTGCGTTTTTACGCTTTTTTGCAGCGATCTGAGTCCTGGGGCTCATCAAAAAGCGAGATTTCCTCTAATTTTGAGTGATTCACTCTATTTCCAACTGAGTTGAGATGCGCTACAAATGCCGCAGATGGCATTTTCCAACGCAATACCTCTGAACAGAATCGCTTACGGCGAAGCCGCCGGCTTTAGTATGAAGTCGCGCCAGCAGTGGCAACCGCGTTCAGGGGACGGGGCTCCTCGCCAATCGGTCAACATTTCCGAGGAGACGATGCTCAAGATCGCTCGTGACAAGCTCTCCCGTGCCGTAGGCCACAAGCTTTCCTACAATCGTTCCGGTGCTTTCGCGGAGGAACGTCCGGTTGGCCAGTTGTTGTCGGCCAAGGCCTAGCTGCTGCAACGCTTCTAGACGGGTGCGATTCAGAGAGTCGCCTAGGCGTTCCAAACTCTTTCGAGTTCGGCTACTGGAGTAAGCTCAGCACAGTCTAGGTAGCCGAACTCGAAAGAGTTTGGAGCGGCCACTTCACTCCCCTCCTGGACGAACTGTTGCGGTACGACGCAAGCGTCGACCCTATAGCTAGGATCCGCGCTACGGGTGGATGCCCGACAAACGAAAACCACGCTTGATCGGTAATTCTTTGAGTTTGTGCCTTCTGGCGTAGGTTGGCTAGATTTCAGCCTCCCTTATGGACTTCTCTAGCTTGCTTTACTCCCTCGGCTTGTCCGGCTTCTTTTCCTCGCGGGCTTTTCTGCCCGCTTTTATTACGGCCTTTGCTCTGAAATACGGCGATCAGCTGCCGTTCCTAAAGGGCTTGGATTTCATCCAGTCGCTGGGCGAGGCTCCAGCTTGGCTCACCCATCCTGTGGTGGTTTGGGGGTTGGGAGCTTTGGCCTTGTGCGAGCTGCTAGCGGATAAGTCTCCGGAGCTGCGCGAATTGATGGACGAGGGCATGGTCTATGCGAAGACGGGAGCCTCGGCCGCCGTGAGCTTCGGCATCTTTAGCGACGCCGACGTCAAGGCGGTGGAGGACATCGTTTCGATGGCCGGCTTTTTCGATACTATTCCGGCGGCTCTCTCGGGCGGGCTTACCTATTTTCTCAGCCGGATACGGCTCGGCGCGGTGTCGATCCTGTCGGAAGCGGACGAGGACGATACGCTCGGAGTCAGAGGCTTTATCAGCTGGTGTGAGGAGCTTTGGGCGTCATTTGGGGTTTGGATCCTTTTTGGGGCTCCGCTTTTGATGTCTTTGCTGGTGGGCGCGGCCTTTGGCTCCCTGTGGCTGGCTCGCAAGCGGCACGAGGCCAAGATGGAAGCGGCTAAGGTAGCTTGCCCGAAATGCGGGGCTCGTATCCACCCTTTCGCGACGGCCTGTTTTTCCTGTGGCGAGCGACGCGAACGGCCAAACCGATTGAGTTTTCTAGCGAAAACGCTCGAGGAGGTGGAGCCGGATCCGACTGCTCAGAAAGTCCGTCTGCTGGAACTCAAGCGTTCGCCTCTTTCCGGCGAGGCCGTCAAGGGACGTGGGGTCGACCTGAGTTGCGAAGAGGACGGGACGAAGCTGTTTGGCGACCCGGACCTGACGCGCCGCTATCTCGAAACGGTGGACTCGCGGCTCGTGAAGGTGATGCTTGTCGTGGCGGCTTTCGGTCTGGTGCCGATTCTCGGCCTAGTGATTGGCGTGGTCTACTACCGCTTTCAGTTGGTGGCTCCATTTCGCCGCTATCTGCCGCTTAGCCGGGGCATTGTAGTGAAATGGCTGATACGTCTCGTATTTTTGGTCCTGGCTTTGTTCCAGCTAGTGCCGGTATTGGGCGCAGTGTCCGTGCCGATCATGGCCTGGTTGAACCACCGCTTCTATCGCGGGGCCTTCCGTTCGGAGCTTGGCAAAAAGGGTTTGCTGCCCAGCTAGGCTCGGAACGTTGTGAGGGTAGCGTAGAGCTTCAGCCCGCGTCGGCGTAAGGATGATCCTTTTTGGCCTCTGCGGCATGGCGCGAGCGCCAGCCCTACAACGGACGCGGGCTAGAGCTTCGCGCTACTGGTTGTAGGCGTGGCCGTCGGCTTCCTCGTTCTTCAAGTCTTCGGTGAAGGCGACAAGCTGTCGGATGGAAGTGATTTCGCCATTTGGTTGGCCTGGTTCTTGTGACTCCTCTTGTTGCTTCTCGCTGAGCTTGCGTTGGGCTTCGAGGGCCATGGAGCTTGCGGAATTGGCGACTCTGAGGTCCTGGACGGAAGGTTCGGCGGGGGCGAGAGCGGCGGCTCGGATTTGCTCTGCCTTGCGGATCGTTTCCTCGGGCGTTCGGCCTGGGGAGGTGTCGATTTTCACGTCTCCTCCGACGGCGTAGTTTCGTCCGTCTGGTCCGGTCTGGTAGACGTAGTTGGGGCCTCCCATCGCCAGGCTGCCGGCTGCTGCCATGTGGGCCATTTCATGGGCTCGGACCTCGGCGTCGCGGGCCTTCAGCTTGGCGACCTGCTCTTTTTCCTCCGGGGTTAGTTCGTTGGGCTGAGTCGGTTTTCTTTTCGCCTTGTCGGTTTCGGCTGCGAACGCCTTCGAGTTGGGCTTCTTGGCTTCAGCGACGCCAGTTTGGCTCTGGCCGGACTGGTCTCGTGGCCCGTAGCCGTAACTTGGAAACGAACTGGATATCGACCCGATCATAAGAGGCTGTTGGTGGAGCATTAGCCACCTTCGTGCGGGATCGGAGCCAGAGCTCGAAACTTAAATCTCGGAGAGACTGTTTTGGGCGCTGGTTTTGGGGTGATGAAGGCCTGGAAGCCGCAGAGCCGTCGGATTGCTCCGGCGACTCTGGTTTGGTTGGGAGATTAGGTTCTCCCTGAGTTTGACTCTCTTAACCCGTACTTATGCGAACCTGCGCGTCTTGCGACGCTGGCGGTTTTGAGCGCCAGTGGCTCGCATTTCCATCGTGGCGAGAAGGATAAGGGCGCCGACGACCGCGAGGCTCGCGGCGGTGACCTTGAATCCCGCGTAGATGGCTAAGAGACCGAACAGGGCGAATAGCGCCAAGACGGTCGCTGTGGTTAGGTTTCTTGTTGTTTGCGTGTTCATTTTGGGTGTCAGTGTTGCTGACGGTGGTGAGTATATCACATGACATTTGTAAGTTGAAATACTCGCTGATTATGCGATCCATAGGCGCTGACTATGGAACTTCATCAATTGCGCTATTTTTTAGCAGTAGCCGAAGAGGAGAATTTCACTCGGGCGGCTGAGAAGTGTTTCGTGTCCCAGCCCTCCTTGAGCGCCCAGGTGATCAAGCTGGAGAACGAGCTGGGGCAGAAGCTGTTCAATCGCCTGGGGCGGCGGGCCGAGCTGACGCAGGCAGGGCGCTTTCTGGAGCCGCGGGCTCGGACGATCCTGATGGAGGTGGAGAACGCCCAGCGGCAGATCCAGGAAGGGGCGGAGGAGATTTCCGGGGTGGTGAAGATTGGGGCGACTCCGTCGGTGACGCCTTATTTGATTCCGAAGGTGATAAAGTTGTGCCGAGAGCGATATCCGGGTCTGCAGATCTACGTGCAGGAGAACTTGCGCCGCAGTTTGATCAACGATCTGACGCACGGGGATCTGGAGGTGGTCATCAGTTCCTATCAGGGAGATGGGGCGAACATCGATGCGGAGCCGGTCTTGCAGGAGGCTTTGATGCTGGCGGTTTCGGCTGGGCATCCGCTGGCCACGAGTGAGGGGCCGATCTCGATAAACGACTTCAAGGAGGAGCCGATGGTGTTGCTTGGCGAGTCGGCCACGCTTAACGACAAGGTTTTCGACTTCTTCAAGAACATGGAGGCGGAGCCGAATGTGGTGGCTCTATGTTCGCAGGTGCGTTCGGTGAAGGAGCTGGTGCATCTTGGCGTGGGCGTGGCCATCGTGCCGGAAATGGCTCAAGACGAGCGTCAGCCTTTCGAGATCGTCTACCGTTCGCTGGTATCGGCTCGCATGAGTCGTCTGCTTTTCGCTCTGACGCATTCGCGTCGCTACCTGTCGGCAGGGGCACGCGTATTCATAGATCTGGTACGGGAAGCGGGAGATGAGGCTTTTAGGCGGTAGGAGTTTAGGCTATAGGGTTGGGTGTCGGCGCGTTTTCGAGCCTACAGCCTGAAACCCTACAGCCTAACCAACCTACGCGCCTATGGCGCGTGTCCATTTGGCTTTGGACTTGGCGGACTTCACGGCGGTTTCGATGAAGGCCATGCCCTCGACGCCGTCTTCGACGGTGGGGAAGTCGGGATTCTTGAGCGGCTTCTTTCCGTGGACTTCGCGGTCGATGGAACGGGCGGCGGCTCGGTAGATATTGGCAAAGGCTTCGATGAAGGCTTCGGGGTGTCCAGGTGGCAGGCGGGTGGCGTCCTTAGCGGCTTGGCTGAGGTAGTCGTTGCCGCGGCGCAGGGTCTGGCGGGGCTTGTCTGAATATTTAACTACAAGCTCGTTGGGATGCTCCTGGAACCATTCGAGCGAGGCTTTTTCGCCGTAGATACGGATGTTGAGATTGTTCTCCTCGCCGCCGGATATCTGAGAGGCGTAGAGGATGCCGCGGGCTCCGTTGTCGTAGCGTACGAGGAGGTTGCCGTCGTCCTCGAGCTGGCGACCGGGCACGAAGGTGGTGAAGTCGGCGCAGAGCTCCGTGATTCGCAGGCCGGTGATGTAGCGGGCGAGGTTTTCCGCGTGCGTACCGATGTCTCCGATACAGCAGGAGGCGCCCGCTTGTTTGGGGTCGGTGCGCCAGGCTGCCTGCTTTTGGTTCTCGTTCTCGAGAGCGGTTAGCAACCAGCCCTGCGGGTACTCGACGACGATCTTGAGGATCTTGCCGAGCTTGCCGGTTTTGACGAGTTGGCGGGCTTCCTTGACCATGGGGTAGCCGGTGTAGTTGTGGGTCAGAGCGAAGACCTTGCCCGACTTTTCGACGATGGTCCGCAGCTTCTTGGCTTGGGCTAGGTCGAAGGTCATGGGCTTGTCGCAGACGACGTTGAAGCCGGCTTCGAGAAAGGTCTTGGATATATCGAAGTGGGTGTGGTTAGGGGTCACAATGGAGACGAAGTCGATTCGTTCGTCGACTGGCAGACGGGCTTCGGCCTGGGCCATTTCCTGGTAGCTACCGTAGCAACGGGCGGGGTCGATGTGAAGCTCCTTGCCTGAGGCTTTGCTGCGTTTTGCGTCCGAGGAGAAAGCGCCAGCGACAAGTTCGATTTCTCCGTCGAGGCTGGCTGCGGCGCGGTGTACGGCTCCGATGAAGGCTCCAATTCCGCCTCCGACCATTCCCATGCGTAGTTTTCTTTTCATTTTAGTTGGGTTGGGGGATGTAGTCTTCCTCCTAATCCTAATCTTCCTCTTAATCTATAACTGAGTGGATTAGGACTAGGATTAAGAGGATGAGGAAGATTGGGTGGTTATCGCTTTTCTTTGTCGAATGCGGCGTCGAAGGCGACCTTGCTGCTGGGAAAGTCGCAGGCTCGCACGAAGTCGGAGGCTTCGCTGGCTCCGTGTACGCGGTCCATGCGGATGTCTTCCCATTCCACGGAGAGGGGACCTGCGTAGCCGATATCGTTGAGCGCGACGATTATCTCCTCGAAGTTGATGTCGCCGTGGCCGAGGGAGCGGAAGTCCCAGTACCGGCGGGAGTCGCCGAAATCGGTGTGGCCTCCGAAGACGCCGACGTCTCCGTTTCCGTGGTCCCACCATACGTCCTTCATGTGTACGTGGTAGATGCGATCGGGGAACTGGCGGATGAACTTGACGTAGTTGACTCCCTGATACCCGAGGTGGGAGGGGTCGTAGTTGAAGCCGAATCGCTTGTGCCCCTTGACGGCCTGTACGGCACGTTGGGCGGAGGCGATGTCGAAGGCGATCTCGGTGGGATGGACTTCGAGGGCGAAGTTGACGTCGACTTTGTCGAATGCATCCAGGATGGGAATGAATCGTTTGGCGAAGTCCTTGAATCCATTATCCAAATACGCCTGATCGGTGGGCGGGAAGGCGTAGAGGGCGTGCCAGATGGAGGAGCCGGTGAAGCCGTTGACCACGGCGGGGAAGTCGTCCTTCTTGCCCCGCCCGGGTTTGCAGTCGAAGAATTTGCGGGCGGCCTTGGCTGCGGTGACCATATGCTTGGCGGAGCGTTTGCGCACGCCTTCGGGGTCGCCGTCGCCCCAGACTGAGGGAGGGAGGATGGCTTTGTGGCGTTCGTCTATGTTGTCGCAGATAGCTTGGCCGACGAGGTGGTTGGAGATGGAGTAGCAGCTCAGGTCGTATTCGGAAAGCAAGGACCATTTGTCCTGGCAGTACTTCTTGCTTTTGGCGGCTTGCTCGACGTCGAAGTGGTCGCCCCAGCAGGCGAGTTCGAGTCCGTCGTATCCCATGGATTTGGCGAGTGGGGCGAGTTCCTCGAGCGGCAGATCGGCCCACTGGCCGGTGAAAAGCGTTACAGGTCTTGGCATAGCGTTTCTTTATAGCAGAAAACCTTTCGGTTTCGAATGGCCGCTTCAAGCGCAGATTGTGCAGAATTCGTCAGATCGGCTTTTTTGACGGTTGCTCTCTGGGGAGAGCCTTGTTTCGATTCGTCATGCCTAAGCTGGCAAAGTCAGAGGCCAATAGACTGAGGGCTGAAGGCCGAAGGCTGCTAGATCCACCTTCAGCCTTCAGTCCAAACCCCTTCAGCCTTTCACGCGAAAGCCGACAAAGGACAGGCATGATCGTGTTTGAGGAGTAAGGTACTTTCCGGATGAAGCGGAGCGTTTCCATTTTCGAAGACAACGAACTGAGGCTTCCGCACGTGGAGCTTTGGGACTTGCTGGGCGATGTGATTGCTTGGGTGAAGGACTGCGATGGGCGTTTTCTTTGGGTGAACGAAGCCTTCGCCAAACAGGCCCGAATACCTTTGGCGGAAATCGTTGGCAAGCGGGATGCGGATTGCTTTCCCGGCGAGCTGGCCAGCGTCTATATGCAGGACGACGTCCAAGTCGTGGCGGATGGAACGCCGATCAAGAACAAGCCGGAGCTGGTTATCACTTTGGAGGGTGGGGTCGAGTGGCGACAGACGAGTAAGTTTCCCGTTCGAAATGCGAAAGGCAGGCGGGTCGGCACGATGGGGATGTCTCGCAAGATGGCGGCGGGTATTCCGCTGCCTACGGAGCATGCGATCTTGGGGCGGATTATCGAGTGGGCTCAGAAAAACGTAGCCAGAGGCGTGAAGGTGTCGGATATGGCTCGGGAGGCGCATGTTTCGCTCTCCACGCTCGAGCGCTACATTGGGGCCCATCTGGGCGTTTCGCCACTCGAGCTGTTGCGCAAGATCAAGATGGATCGGGCCTGCCGCCTCCTATCGGAATCCTCTTTGAATGTAAGCGAGATTGCGAGCCAGTGTGGCTATGAGAGCGTATCGTCGTTCGCTCGGGCCTTCAGGACGCGCGAAGGGATGAGTCCGGGTGCGTATCGTTCGGCGTCGGCGGGTGGAGGGTCCGCGCTACGTTTCACGCATGACATGACGCTAGGCTGACGCGCTCACCCAAGCGTTCTCTAAAAGAAGCACTACAATCAGACCAGCTACCCAAATCAGCAGATTTTCTTTGTTCCGATCGGCGAGTACATCTACTTGGAGCCCCTACCAAGCCTTGATCTCGGGATTGATTCACCAGTATATAGAAGGTGACCTGCAAGAGATAAAGAGATAGAGAACAAGTCGCTTTGCTCGGTACGCGATTAAAAATCCTCCGGTTTCCAATTCCTAACTAAACGCAACTGAATATACGGTGCTTTAGTCGTACAGCCAGAAGCGCTTGCTCTCGAGTTGGAACTGTTTGGCTTGGCGTTGCCAAAGCGTGATGAAGCCGCTCACGTTTGCGGCTTCGCCCTTCTGGGCGAGCTGTTCCCACCAGGCGGTGGAGCCGACGTGTTTGTTGAAGAGCTCGGCTTGGCTGTCGGGGGCGGATGCGAAGGGGTTGTTGCCTTCGAACTTCGCGGTGAGCTGCATCATGTGAAAGCTCAGTTCGGTGGGCCGCCAGGCATGCCAATCCACGACGCGTATATACAGGCCGGTGCCTTGGCTTGTCTTGGTTCGTTCGAAGGCGATGCCAGGTATGTCCAGGGCCTCGAGCTCTCTTTGCAGGATGGGCACGTCGATGCCCTCGTAGCGCAGGCTGCGGAAGGGGTAGTTGGTTCCGATGCCGTGTTTGAAGCCGCCGATCTGGGCACCGAGCCCGGTCATCGGGTAGCCAACTACGGCTTCGAAATTCGGTATGAAAGGGGAGGTCGGTACCCAGCGCAGGCCGGTTTGCGGCCAGCTCATGTAGCGGTGCCATCCGTCCATGCAGACGACGTGCAAGACTCCGCTGAGGCGCTGCTCTTCGGTCAGGTCGAGTATTCCTGGAGTGGATACGGCCATACGCGCGATTTCGCCGATGGTGAGTCCGTGCACGTAGGGAATCTGGAAGGCGCCGACATAGCTCTTCCAGCGGCTTTCCAGCGGTGGGCCGTCGACCTTCAGTCCGCCGAGCGGGTTGGGCCGATCGAGGACGATCACTTCAGTGCCGTTTTCGAAACAGGCCTCTAGAGCGAGCTTCATGCAGCTGATGAAGGTGTAGGTGCGGCTGCCTATGTCTTGCAGATCGATGACCAGCGTATCGATCTTCTGGAGCATTTCGGGCGTAGGCTTGCGGTAGCGTCCGTAGAGGGAGTAGACGGGCAAACCGGTACGGGTATCGATTTTGTCGAGAACCGGCGTATCCGCTTTTTCATTGCCGTAGATGCCGTGCTCCGGTCCGAAGAGCGCGGTGAGCTGGACCTGGCGGGCTTCGTGCAGGATTTCGACGCTGCTGCGGCCGCTGCGATCCACTCCAGCAGGGTGGGTGAGCAGACCGACGCGTTTGTCGGTCAGCAGGGAGAAGCCGTCGGATCTCAGTTCGTCGATGCCGAGCTTGATGGGGCGTGTAGTGGCGGCTTGGATATCCTGACCCCGTGCGGATGCGATCAGGAATGTGGCGGCGGAGAGTAAAACGAAAAGGAGAGCCTTGCAGGGCGGCTGGGTGAAGATCGTTTTGACGTTCCGCATGAGTCGGCTGGAAATGTGCAAAGGCGCCGGGAGCGGGGCAACCTTAACTTTTCAGCATGCGCTTTACGTCCAGCTTCTTGTTCAGGCGTTTTGCGAAAGCTAGCCGGTAGATCAGGTCTAGGATCAATCCAACGAACAGGCCAACGACGATGCCGCCTATGGTCATTTCGTAGGCGTGGCGCGAGACTCCCGTATCGAAGCCCGGCAGTCCCCAGAAATCGATCAGCTCATGGCCTACGAGCCTCGTGAGCACTAGATAGATAAATGGAGCGGTGACGGGGTTCGTGATGAGCTGCATTCCGATGATCACAGGCAGGTTGGCCCGCACGAGAAGGGCTATGGCGAACGCGACGCCGAGCTGAAAGCCGTAGATGGGCAAAAATGCGATGACCGAACCCAGGTAGATCGCCATGCTGACTTCGCGCACGCGAAAGCTCCAGAGGTAGGGGCGTTTGCGAGCGGTGGCGGCGAACCATTTCAAAATGGGCCAGCGGTGCAGATTGGTCCGGCGCGGCAGCGGTCGAAGGATCTGCTTGGCCCGGCGAATCCGGGAATGCAGCTCGGCCCTATGCTGGTGGTCCTGCTGGTTGTCCGGTTCGATGTCTGGCTCGGTGGCTTTCATGGTTGAAGCGAGGTCGGGTCTGACGGCCTCTCGCCAAGTGGGCAAGTGAATCCGCCGGACCGCTCTCGCGTTCGGCGTTTGTCCAAGCGCTGCTTATAGCAGTTCGTCGCTCGCGCCTACTTCTTGAATGTAACGATTTGGTTTCGTGGAATATTGACGCCTCAGACTAAATAGTTTCCGCGAAGGATGACCGCACGCATCGCGCCAGGTTCGCTGAAGTTTCCGCCAAGGCTTGGGCCAGCGGCATCCCTTCGGGCGAAATAGCCTGCATCAGGCCTGCCAAACTGAGGTCTGGCAGCGGTCCGCAGCTCCCTGCGAATACGCGCAGCGTTTTGCCGGCGGCCCGCGCTTTTGCCGCGAGGGCGCCTGGACCCTTGCCTTGCAGGGACGAGGCGTCGAAACGTCCTTCGCCTGTGATGACCAGCTCCGCCCGAGCCAGTTTCTCTTCCAGATCGCTCCACGCGAAGACCAGCTCGGCTCCAGGGACGATGCGTCCACCAAGACCGATCATCAAGCCGAAGGCTGCGCCGCCTGCCGCTCCCGTTCCGGGCGTATTCAAAGATTGGGCACCGTAATTCACCGCTTTGCAAAGCAACTCGGCCATGCGTGCCGTTTCGTTTTCCAGGCGTTCCAGGTCTTCTGGCATCAAGCCCTTCTGCGGTCCGAAGATCGCGGCGGCTCCGTTTGGTCCGAGCAGTGGGTTTTCGACGTCGCAGGCGATGCGCAGAGGAAGGTCTCCCTCCCTCTCGGGTGGTTGGATCTTTTGGATTTCCGGCCAGCGCTCGGGAGTTGGAAGGCCTGCGAGTGCGTTGCCGTGGCGATCCATGAAACGGAAGCCCAGAGCCTGCAAAGCGCCCAAGGCTAGGTCGTTTGTTGCGGAGCCGCCCAGCCCTACCAGGGCCGCGTCGGCGCCCGATTCGCGGGCGGCGGCAATGGTCTGGCCCAGGCCATGGGTGTTGGTCGTCCATGGGGAGCGGCGGTCTTGCGGTACTAGAGCGATGCCGCTGCTTTGGGCGAGTTCCACTATGGCCAGTTTGCTGGTTCCGACTGGCAGGTTCAGCATGGCGCGGGCTCCAGGCTGCAGCTTGGCTGTATCTATGATGCCATACTGCGCTTCCACGTCTTCGCCAGTGGGTCCGATTACGATAGTCTTTTGAAATTCTCCATCCGAAAGCTCGGTCAAGGTCTGGCAAAACCCGTCTCCGCCATCGGCTAGCGGAGCGGTCTCGATTCGCCAGTCCGGTTGCACGCTTGCCAAGGCTTCTGCCGCGACGCGACAGGCTTCCGAAGCGGTCAGGGCATCCTTGAATTTATCGAAGGCGATGAGCGTATTCATAGGCAGGGCTGTGTTTTCTCCCGCGTTCTCACGACCGCGGCTACGGACCTTGCAATTCGGGCCAAGCTCATGGCTCCGTTTCGACCTTCAGGCTTTCTTGCACGCTTTCGACGCCGGGCGCGGCTAGAGCGATTTCTATGGCTCGTAGCCGAGCCTCGACTGACGGTACGCTGCCCCTCAGCGAAACTTCGCTGCCTTTGGCTGCTACTTCGATGTCTGCCAAGTCGCCGCTTTCCTCGCTTTGGTAGAGGACGCGCAAAGCGACTTCGATCGTTTCCTCGGCGCTGGGGAGAGGTGGCGTTTCCGGTTCTATTGGTTCGGCGGTCTCGATTTCGGGACTTGGTTCTTCGATGGTTTCGACTGGAGCGGATAACTCTTCTTCTGGCGGCTGGTCTACTTCGGGAAGCGTTTCTTCGGGTTGGATAGTTTCTGTGGGCGCTTCTTTCTCTGGTGGCGGTTGTTCCGTGGGCGCTTCGGGTTCGATGATCTCTTCCTCAGTTGGCGGAGCCTCGGTTTCGATTGCAGGATCATCTTGTTGGAGCAACTGCCGCTTGGAGGCTTGAAGTTTCTCGTGAGCGCCTGGCTCGCTGAAGTAGGAAGTCACGAGCGCCCCGGCGAAGGCTCCAAGGATGAGTGCGAGGAAGAAGGTTTTCATGATGCCGCTGGCCAACACAGTGACGAGAGCTGCCATCTTGGCAATGGGTAAGCTTCAAACTTCTGGGAACTCGGGCGGCTCGATTTGAGGCGATGGGCCCTGGCGTGTACCGGGGAGCGTTTTTCGCGCTTGCTAAAGTCGAGAGGGCTCTTGTGTTGTGGCGAGCTTGAAGGAGGACTGGTCAGACAAGCCGAAAAGGACTGGAGGTAGACCTGCTAGGCCTGGCAAGCGCTTTGCAGGCAAGGACCGTGCAGCGAAGGGGCCTTGGTCGCGTCCTGCTCGACGAGATCCGGAGCCACGTTCTTTCGTTCCGAAGTCTCGGCCAAAGGAGAAGGAGCAGTGGCTGGAGCCGGTGTGCGGCCTGCACGCGGTGGGCAGCCTTTTTCACTGCAAGCCGTTCATTGTGGAGCGGCTGTTTTTCGACGCGGAGACGGCCCCGATGCTGGGAGAGATCTGCAAGTTTCTCGCGTCGGAGAAAAAACCTTATCGGCAGGTCGACTTCGATGAGCTCTCTCGAGTGGCTGGCACTCGTCATCATGGTGGCGTGGTGGCGGTGGCTCGGCGCCGTCCGCCGGAGCAGGCTGGACTGAAGGCGGCGGAGTTCTGGGCGAAGGAGGGCATGCCGCTTCTCATCCTGGATGGTGTGGGCAATGCGCACAACCTGGGCGGGCTGGCCCGCACGGCGGCGTTTTTCGGAGTGGAGAAGTTTTTGATCGCCGACTCGAAACGTCAGGCTCGGCCGAGCGAGGCTGCCTACCGAGTCGCTCGTGGCGGTCTGGATATGGTTGACCTACGTTTGGTCGACAACGTGCCGAGTTTTCTGAAGGGCGTGCGGGCGAGCCATTTTACCATCGGTCTCGATGTTGAGGCTGCGCCTTTGCCGGAGCTGACGGCAATCTGTCCAGCTGAACAGCTGGACAAGCCGGTGGCCATTGTGATTGGCAACGAGGAGACAGGCTTGCGGGAGTCGGCAAGCTCGGTCTGCGACGCGTTGGTCGGCATTCCTGGTTGCGGAGCTTTGGATCGGCTGAACATCGTGGCGGAAGCAGCCCTGCTGATCCAGAAGTACGTAGTGGAGGGATAGAAGATGGATGTCCGTAGCGCGGAGCTTTAGCCCGCGGCCACAGAGAATTAATCTGTACTATGCGGACGCGGGCTAAAGCTCCGCGCTACGTTACAGGCGCGAGCGCCTGCCTCCTCTAACGGTTTTCGAACTTGCGTTGCTTGTCGATCAGCCGGGTGTGGTTGTTGTAATTCCGGTTGGCGATCTCGACGTCGAGGAACGAGCCGATGCTCTCGGTGCGGCGTTCGGTCATGACGGTGGTGGGAGCGGAGTGTCCAGCGGCTCTGGCCCTGGCTTCTAGAGCCGCAGTCGCTTCGGCGATGGCCGCTTCGCGAGCGGCTTGGATTTCGGCCTTCCGGTTGGCTTCGGCGGCAGCGAGCTGCTGTTGAGCGGCTTCGACTTTCGCGTCGGCATCGCGGGCGGCTGCATCGCGGGCGGCTTGGGCCGCCGCTAGTTCGGCCTCGAGTTGGGCTTGTTCGCTGGCAAAGGACTCGCTCTTGCTGTTGAGCTCTTCGAGCATGTCGGTCAGCCGGGCTTGCTCCTGCTTTTCCCGCTCGACTTGGGCGGCGAGCTCGGCGAGTCGAGTAGTCTCAGCCTCTACTGCCTTTTCTTTGGCGATCTCGGCCAGGCGTTTGGCCTCGGCGAGATCGGCGGCGCGTTGCGTTTCCTGAGCGGCGATAGCCTCTTGTTCGGCTAGGGCTTGCTCGAGTTCCGCTATGCGTTGCAGTTCGGCTTCGCTTGGGCCTTTCGCGCATCCGTGGAAAACGCTGAAGGCCAGGGCTACGATGGTGAGGGAAGTGAGGGTAGTTTTCATGATTCGGCGGGTTTTCGGTTGGAAACGTCAAGCAGGGCGCGGTCTTCGCGCGAGAATGAGAGGCTGTGTGTTAAGTCGTTCTATGTAAAAGGCGTTTTGGCGAAAGTGACCGTTTTTATGAGAGCGAAGATGGAGCTGTTTGGTTCCAGTTGCAACTGGTCTGCGGATCGGCGGGTGACGATGGCCTGCAGAACGCCTTTCGAGCAAGCGAGTTCCACTAGGATGCTGCTTGGATCGTGCGGCTTCTTTTGGATGACCCGAGCTGGCAGTACATTGAGAATGCTGGCTTGTTCCGGCTCGACTCGACTAAGGGCGACATCTCGCGCGTAGATGCACAGGCGGGATTCCGCGCTCGAAGGCACGGCGCCTAGTGGGGCTACTATGGGGCCGATTTCGGTATCGAGGTGAGCGAGCTGGTAGTTTTCGTCGCGATGGGAAACGCGGGCGTAGACCAGAGCGAACGGACCTGCTTTCGTCTCGTCCTCCAGGCTGGCCTCGACTAGGGCGTCTCGAGTGGGAGCGGACTGCTCGATGACGCCGTGCCGCATGCGCAGCAGGTGGTCGGAGAGCTTTGCGGCTTCTGCCAGGTTGTGAGTTACGTGGATGACGGGCATGGGGGCGGCTCGCAGGATAGACTCTAGCTGGCTGGCCATGGCTTGTCGGGCGACGTCGTCCAGAGCGGAGAGCGGTTCGTCGAGCAGGAGTAGAACGGGGTTTGCGGCCAGGGCTCGGGCGATGGCCACGCGCTGGCGTTCTCCGCCCGATAGCGTGGCCACATGGCGATCCAGGAGCGTATCAATCCCGGTAGTTTCGATGATTTCGGCGCGTGAAAGGGCGTCCGCAGGGTTGGCTCGTTTTCTGGCGTATTCGATGTTCTGGGACACGTCGAGATGCGGAAAAAGCTCCGCATGCTGGAAGACGTAGCCGATACGGCGCAGGTGGGCGGGCAGATGAATCCCTTTAGCGGAGTCGAGCCAGACGCTTTTCCCGAGTGAGATTCGACCGCTTGCTTCCGGTTCCAGGCCAGCCAGGATGCGCAGCAACGTCGTTTTGCCGGAGCCGGACGGGCCGATGAGTCCCGTCACTTTTTCGGAAGGAATTTCCGCTTCGGTTTCGAGGAGGAATTCGCCTCGGCGGAGCTTGACTGAGAAGCGCAGGCTCATCGTTTAAAGAGGCTGTTGGCTCGCCCGTATGCGTAGACGACCGACAGTAGGCAAAGACTGGATACAAGCATGATTCCGGCGAAAAGATGAGCTTGTTCGTAGTCCAATGCTTCAACGTTTTCGTAGATGGCGATAGACATGGTGCGCGTCTCGCCAGGGATACTGCCTCCGATCATTAGCACGACGCCGAACTCGCCCACGGTATGGGCAAAGCCGAGGACTGCGGCGGTGAGCAAGCCCGGGCGGGCGTTGGGCAGAACGAGGGTGAAGAAGCGGTCGAAGGGGCCGGCTCCCAGCGTGGCGGCTGCATCGAGCTGCTCCTGACGGATTTCCGCAAACGCGTTTTGCAAAGGCTGGAAAACGAAAGGGAGGGAATAGACGACTGATCCGAGCACCAGTCCGGAAAAGGAAAAGACGAGGCTGGGCCCTCCCATGGCTTCGGAAAGTCGCCCGAGAGGTCCGTCTGGAGCAAAGCATACAAGTAAGTAGAATCCTAATACGCTGGGTGGAAGGACGATGGGCAGGGCGATGATCGACTCGAGAAGCGGCTTGCCAAGGAAGTTTTTTCGAGCGAATAGCCAGGCGACCGGTATACAGACGAGCAACAGGATGACAGTGGAGACAAACGCCAGCTTTGCGGTGAGATAGAGTGGAATCCAAATTTCGGATACGTTCATATGAAGTAGCGCGGAGCTTTAGCCCGCGTCCGCATTGCCGCATTCCAAACCTTATCGAATTTGGCTACAAAATCGATTCTTCGCGGACGCGGGCTAAAGCTCCGCGCTACGTTGGGCTTCGCTAGTCTCATGGCAATCGATACCCCGCTTTCTCAATGAGTTTCCGGCCTGCCTCGCTTCTGCAAAAAGCCAGGAAGTTGGCCGCCACAGGATTTTCGGTAAGCAGCACGGCCTGTTGCTCGATCGCGGAATACGTATCCTGCGGCAGTCGCCAAGCGGAACCGCCCGAACTGGTTGCGACCTGTATTTGCGCGAGGGATACTAGAGCGAGCTCGGCGGCGCCCGAGTGGGCGAAGTGATAGGCTTGGGCAACGTTTTCTCCGTAGACGAGCCGGTTCTTGGCGATTGGAAGCGCGTCGAGCTGCCGCAGAGCTTCGATGCTCGCTTGGCCATAGGGTGCGAGGCGAGGATTGGCAATGGCCAGGCGTCGGTAGCGATCGCTTTGCAGGAAGGTTGAGCCGGTGGAGAGGTTTAGGTCGTCGCGGGGCGTCCACAGTATTAGGATGCCCAAAGCGTAGGTGAAGCGCGACCCGGCTTGGATTTTGCCTGTGGCTTCGAGCCGACTGGGTCGTTCGCTGTCCGCCGAGAAAAAGGCGTCGAAGGGAGCTGAGGCGATGATCTGAGCGTAGAGTTTGCCGGTCGAGCCTGATATGATGTCGATATGCGAGTCGGCGTTTTTCTCCTCGAAGGCGTCGCTGAGACTTCGCAGCGTGTCCTGGAAGTTCGAGGCGACCGCGATTCGAGCACGGGTTTCGGCGGCAGCGAAGGATCCGGTTAGGAGGACGAAAATGGCTGAAACGATAAGGCGCATCCGAAGTCTGGTAGAACTCGGATTTGATAATTCGGTTTGCCGCAAGGCGAGAAGATAGTCCGGGCGCAAAATACGGGCGGATGTTTTTTAGCCACTGATGACACTGATGAGCGCTGATATACCAAACTCTTTCGAGTTCGGCTACTGAAGCAAGCTTTGCACAGTCGAGGTAGCCGAACTCGAAAGAGTTTGGTAAGCCCAGGCAATGCTTCGAAACACATCCTATGCTACCGCAGTGCTTTGATTCGCTTTAACGTATCAACTATAGCTCGGGGTTTCGAATAGTCGCGAAAGACGTTTTTCAAACCGAGGTCCTGCAACTTCGCTGTGCGGCGGCCTATGCCAATCATGGGAATGCCGAGGGCGCGACTTGCTGCCAGGTCCCATGGGGCATCACCGAAATAGACGATCGAAGAAAGCTCGAAACCGGCACGCTTTGCAGCGAGAGAAATAATATCCTGTCTCTTTGGCGTGTCGCTAGACGTGGCGTGAGGGAAATCGTGAAGCGAAATCCCGCAACTATTGAGTTTGAACTCGGCCTCCGAGTCGAATCCACCGGTGGCGATCGCAACGGAGCAAACACTCTCGGTCTTTAGGCAATCAAGGAATTCGACTGCTCCGTTCAGAGGACTGAAATCGCCAGGAAATTTGGGAAGCGCTTTCCCTAGCATGTCCACAAACAGATGCTTGATTTCCTCCTCCTTTTCCGCACCCGCTGGATCGTCCGCTAGTAGATGTCGAACGATTCCGCTGCTGGTCGGCTCTGGGTAGGCTGTCCATTCGAGGGTTTCGAGCGAAATGCCTGTCGCTTGTCGAATGGCGTTTGCATAGCATTTGCCCTCGACTTCCTGCGTGTCGCAGATGGTTCCATCTATGTCGAAGATGGCGAGCATGTTGCTTTTCGATCTTTTCTACTGGCCGCCTATTCTCAGAAAAACGTATCCAACGTCTAGCGACTGAGCTTTTCTCAGCTTGCCGTATTTGGAATCCCAGCTTCCTGAGTCTAGATCTTCAGCGAGTCGTCTCAGCCCCGCGTCGATGCTTTTCTGATCGACGGAAGAGAAGGACGATATGCCTGAGCGGTAGGTTTCGTTCAGATAAATGTCAGGCCTTGCCCATCCTGCGGCAGCGAAGTGATCGACGAGGTCGGGAGGGAGGGCGAAGCGATGGATCTGGAGACCTAAGTTCCATCTCTGCTCGACGAACTCGCTAAGCTCAGTGATCCGGGGAAACCAGGCTTTGTCTTTTTCGAGGAAACCTGGAAAGTAGTCGAAGAGCCAGAAACCGGAATCGAACTCCACGTCGAAGGTCAGGATGACGATTGGGCCTTTGCCGGCCACTCTTCGCGCCTCGGCAAGCCCCTTTTTCCAATCAGAGAAGTGGTGCATGCACAGCGTCATGACGACAGCGTCAAAGCTATTATCTTTGAAAGGCAGCTCTTCGGCCGTGCCGGCAACCCAGGAAAGGCTTCCGTGGCGCTTTCCTTGGTTTCTCATGACTTCGGAGGGTTCGAGTGCGGTGACTTGATAGTCAGCCTCTGCCAAGGCTTGACTATAGTTACCCGTCCCAGCTCCGACGTCTAAAACTCTCGAATCCGTCGGCAGATCGAGAAGCTCGACAAGACGTGTAACGATTCTTGGATCGGCGGTCCGAGTTGCCGTGTAGTTCTGCCCTATGGTGTCGTAGATCGCTGGCATGTTGATCGTTGTTTTCGAATCACTGGTCGCGTTGATATTTACTGATATTCCATGTTTCCGGACTTGAACTGCATATCACATTAGAAACTTCCAAGTGCCGTCTTCCTGCAGGACGAGTTTCAGGTATCCATTGTCGCCGAATTTTATGGTAGCTTCCTTGCCGGTTTCGTCGGTCTGGATGTCTTCTTTCAGAGCGGCTTTGAAGGCGTTGATGG
Organism: Pelagicoccus sp.; assembly: GCA_028284635.1. Classification (GTDB taxonomy): domain Bacteria; phylum Verrucomicrobiota; class Verrucomicrobiia; order Opitutales; family Opitutaceae; genus Pelagicoccus. The sequence goes on along the minus strand of JANQRJ010000054.1, from coordinate 2,147 downwards.
CTCTCGGACCTCCCTGTGGGCTGCTGAAGTAGTTGATCACGGTTTCGGCCTCCTCCGGCTTTCCGTAGTAGTTGTTTGCCAGGCGTTCCCAATCGCCATTCGTTGCCAGCTTCAGATAGGTCTCGATGGCCTGTTTGGGAGAAATGGCTTCCGGTTGCTCGGTTGAAGCATCTTGGCTGCAGCCGCTTAGGAGGCAGGTGAAGGCGATGAGGAACGTAGGGATTGCTGTTTTCATAGAGTGTTAGCTGTTGGTGGATTCGGTTTCGAGGTGGCGCGAGTCGGGTATAGGCGAGAAAAACTCTGCAACTATTCTCAAATTCGATTTCGTTTCAATGAAAACCCTAGAAATGAATCTTCTCATAAGTTAAAGGGGCAGCGTCTTTCCTGGGAACGCGGGCGGCTCGCCCGCAACAGGCATGATCCTGCATTGCTGCGGACGAGCCGCCCGCGTTCCCAGAAGTTAGAAAGCTGACAAACAAACAGTCTTATAATGATTTTGCCTCAAAATAATTTTGCAAGAAACTCACTCGGTCTTCGGTAGGAGTGGAGGAAGCAAAATCATTAGTGGCAAAATCATTGTTTCGAAGAGCGACATTCTTCAGATCGAAGACGTTTGATTCATGATTGTTTCTGCTGACTGATTTTCGCGTGTTCCTTTCTGAAGATGTGATCAGGCGAGAGAGTCGATAGATAGAGTTCGGTTTGCAATGGCTGCGGCAAGAAATGCCGTGACGATGGGATGAGGGCTCTCGAGGGAAGAAGCTACTTGTGGGACGAATAGGGTGCCTATGAAGAAAGGGTGGCTTTGCAGTTCGACTATTCGCGCTTCTCCGTTTTGGTCATATCCTGATACTCTCAACCTATGGCTTTGTAGTCGATCTAGGTAGCTATCGTTGATGCCGTAGCTGCAGAAGAAGTTCTCATGGATACTCGTTTTTGCGTATATCGCTTCAACCTGAGAGTTCTCGACTAGCATTACTTCAGCCGCGTTGCCCGCAAGCGAACACTGAAGGGCAGAGAAGAACGGGTTGATGGCATCTGGAGTAGACTCCTGGTGTTCGATATTCTCGATTTCCAGCACATTGGTCGCGTATTCCGAAACGATTCTCTGGAAGCCGCCGCATGTTCCGAGGCAGGGAATCACTTCCTCTCGAGCTACCTGGATTGCTCTGATGATATTATCCGAACTTTCGGCAGGCCCGCCAGGGGCGATGAAGAGTCCATCAACGTTTTGCAAGTCGATCTGCTCCGCGTCGGCTTCGGAGATCCACGAATATTCAATGGATGTTTTAAGCTTCTGAGCCGAATGCTCTAGAGCCGAGCCTATGGTTGCTCGCGCGGGTCGCGAGCTGTCGTATTCTCCAAGGATAGCTATATGGGGAGTCATGTTTTTCGCCCGCAGATTGTGCAGATTTTCGCTGATGTCTGCATCTTCTTTTAAAATGCGACTGAACAAACGGAAAACGCTCTAGTGTCGGGCCATGCATGCAACGTCGCAAAGAGCAGAGCGGTTCCGCTCTGCTCTTTGCGATACGATGCCAAAGCGGCTTCTACTCGTGAGCGCAGTTTTCCTTTTCGCGCTGCTCGGCGAGTATCTGGTCGACGACCTCGTCTGAAAGCTCAGGGAAGCCTGAGGCGTTGGACTTCGTTTCCGAACCGGTTTCGAGACGATCGTTACGGCGACGCAAGATCTCTTCAGGAGAGTGTGGTACGCGGCTGTACTTCTGTTTGCGATCTTCCTGCATAGGACGATTTCCCTCTTATTGAAGGCTATGCTCTAGAAGGTGGTAAGCAACGGGTTTGCGCCTCTAATGGGCAGAAAGTAACTTGGTTGATCAGCGGAATTAGAATGCGTTGCCAGAGGCCAACAAGGGAAGGATTCGACGAAACCGAAAGGGCCTAGGCGACGTAACGCTTGCTGTGCGGTTTTCGTAAATATAGTGGAAAAGAACCTAGAGATTTGATCACTAGGTGCGGGTGCAATGTCGCAAAGAGTAGCGCGGATCCCGCAGAGCGCATAGGCGTCAACTTAAGCCTAAAAGCGGCGAGCTGGAGGGCAATGCTCCGTCATTGCCGCAGAGCCTACAGAGGGAATAACCGGCGCGGCAACGACGGAGCGTTGCCCTCCAAAGGATGCTTCCTCCGTT
>JANQRJ010000048.1 GCA_028284635.1 Pelagicoccus sp. | reverse complement strand
TCCATTCGCGGTTCCTAAAAACTTCATTTTTGAAACGTTTGGGTTAGGTATGTTTCGACTCACTTTTATATGATCTATCTGTGCAGATCTGCGTCATCTGCGGGCAAAGAACCTCTATTGCGGTTTTATATAGCAGAGGGTTTGGTTGTTGGTGATGGGGGTGCCTTCGGCTACTAGGAGTTTTTCTATAAGGCAGTCTTCTTCGGCGAAGATGCTTATTTCCATTTTCATGGATTCGACGATGAGGATGGCTTCGCCTTTCTTTATGGTATCGCCTTCCTGTACGGAGATTTTCCATACGTTTCCGGGGACGTGGGCCTTTATCTCCTTGCAGCCTTCGGGGACTTCTTGCTCGGAATCGGCGTGGGGTCCTTCCAGAGCCGGGTCGGATTCGAAGGTGTTTTGGCCGCTGGCTTTCCAGCGTTCGCGTTCCTTGTCGAAAGCCTTTTGCTGGCGGGATTTGAAGGCGGCGATCGATTCCTGGTTGTCTTCGAGGAATCGGTTGTAGCTCTTGAGGTCGAAGGTGGCTTCCTCGATTTCGAGCTGGAAGCGGCCGTGGATGAAGTCGGAGCGCATTTGGAGGAGTTCGTCGGCTTCGACTTCGTAGAACTTGATTTGGTCGAAGAAGTGCAGGAGCCAGGGCTTTCCGGGCTCGAAGTCCTTGGTGGCCTTGTAGCGGTTCCACATCTGGATGGTGCGGCCGACGAACTGGTAGCCGCCGGGACCTTCCATGCCGTAGATGCAGAGGTAGGCGCCGCCGATGCCTACCGCGTTTTCCGGGGTCCAGGTGCGGGCGGGATTGTACTTGGTGGTGACGAGGCGGTGACGGGGGTCGACGGGGGTGGCGACGGGGGCTCCGAGGTAGACGTCGCCGAGGCCCATGACCAGGTAGTTGGCGTTGAAGACGATGTCCTTGACGTCCTGGATTGAATCCAAGCCGTTGATACGGCGGATGAATTCGATGTTGCTGGGACACCAGGGGGCGTTTTTCCAGACGGATTGCTCGTACTTGCGGATGGCGAGTCGGGTGGCTTCGTCGTCCCAGGAGAGGGGGAGGTGGACGATGCGAGTGGGGACGCTTATCTCGGATATTGGCGGCAGGCGTTCCTCGATTTCGACGAGCTTGTCGACGAGGTGGCCGAGGGGGATCTGCAGGCTCTCGTAGTGGATCTGGAGTGAGCGGATGCCGGGCGTGAGCTCCTGGATGCCGGGGAGCTGGGAATCGATGATGGCCTGCTTGAGGGCGTGGACGCGGAAGCGGAGGTTGAGGTCGAGGACCATCTCTCCGTATTCGATGAGCAAATACTTGTCGCCGGAGCGGCGGTAGACGACGCGGGGATCGCGGTCGGCGATGTGGAGGATGGCGGAGTCGGGGGAGGGATTGGGGATTGAAGATTGAAAATTGAAAATTGAAGATTTTTGGGGATCGCTTGCGAAGAGGGACTCTTGGGCGATCTCGGCTTCGGTTGCGGTGGCTTGGTCCACTTTGACGAACTTGATTTTGTCGCCGGGGGAGAGCTGGCCCATGATCCAGAGATCGGCCTTTATAAGGGTGGCGGGACAGACGAATCCTCCGAGGCTGGGGCCGTCGGGGCCGAGGATGACGGGCATGTCGCCGGTGAAGTCGATGGCGCCGATGGCGTAGGCGTTGTCGTGGATGTTCGAGGGATGGAGACCGGCCTCTCCGCCGTCGGCCCGGGCCCATTCGGGTTTGGGGCCGAGGAGTCGGACGCCGGTTCGGGCGGAGTTGTAGTGAACTTCCCAGGTCGTAGCGAAGAAGGTCTCTATATCCTTTTCAGTAAAGTAGTCGGGCGAGCCGTGGGGGCCATACAGGACGCGGATTTTCCATTCGTTTGTATATTGCGGGAGGTGTGAATGGGGAATGGGGAATGGGGAATGGGGAAGCGCGTTCTCGTGGAAGTGGAGGGTGTCGCCGATTTGGAGGGCGCGGCCCGAGTGGCCGCCGAATTGTCCGAGGGTGAAGGTGGCCTTGCTGCCGAGGTAGTCGGGGACTTTTAGGCCGCCTTGGATGGCGAGATAGGCCCGGGCTCCGTGTCCTTGGATTTTGCCTATCTTGAGAATGCTGCCGGCCTTTATATCGATCGGCTTCCAGAATTCGATGGGCTTGCCGTCGAGCTTGGCGAGCATGGAGGCGCCGGCGAGGCAGACTAGCGTATCATTGTTGAATTTGAGGATGGGGCCGTTGACGGTGAGTTCGAGTCCCGCTGCGTTGCTGTCGTTGCCCAGCAGGTGGTTCGCGATGCGGAAGGATAGTGGGTCGAAGGGGCCGGACGGGGGTACGCCGATATCCCAATAGCCGATGCGGCCGGGGTAGTCCTGCACGGTAGTTTGGGTGCCGGGTTCGAGCACTTCGATGCTGTGGGGCTTGTAGTCGAGGCTGTCGCAGAACTTGGTGCTGTGGGTGGCTTGCTTGAATTCGTCGGCATCGAGAATCTGGCAGAGGTATTCGCGGTTGGTCTCGATGCCGCGTACGCGCGATTCGCCGAGAGCTTGACGAAGACGAGCGACCGCTTGCCCTCGATTGTCTCCTTTGGCGATGAGTTTGGCGAGAAGCGGGTCGTAGTTCGGCGTTACTTCGGTGGAGGTTTCGATCCAGGTGTCGACGCGAATGTCTTGCGGCAGTTCGACGTAGGTGAGGAGTCCGGAGCTTGGCTGGAAGCCTTTTGCCGGATCTTCGGCATAGAGTCTCGCTTGGATGGCTGCGCCGCGCGGAGCGACCTCTATCGTATCCAGATCTTCCATATCGCCCGCTCCGAGGCGGATCATCCACTCGACGAGATCGATTCCGGTGACTTCCTCGGTGACGCAGTGCTCGACTTGCAGGCGCGTGTTCACTTCGAGGAAATAGAATTCCTCGGTGTGGTAGTCGTAGAGAAATTCGACGGTTCCGGCGGATCGGTAGTTGGCGGCTTGGCAAAGGCGTTTGGCTGCCCCGAGAAGGGCGTCGCGGACGTCCGCGGAAATGCTAGGCGCCGGGGTTTCTTCGATTACCTTTTGATTGCGGCGCTGTACGGAGCAGTCGCGTTCGCCGAGGACGAGAACCTTGCCGCGGCCGTCGCCGAATACCTGGGCTTCGATGTGACGGGCGTGTTGGACGTATTTTTCTATGAATACATCGCCATTGGCGAAGTTGTTCTCGCAGAGCCGCTTGACGGAGTCGTATGAGTCGCGCAGCTCCTCTTCGTTCCAGCAGAGTCGCATGCCGATCCCGCCGCCGCCTGCGGTGGATTTGACCATGACGGGGTAGCCGAGATCCTTGGCCGCCTGCACGGCGAGATCGATGGTATCCAGGATTCCGCTACCGGGGAGAAGTGGGACGTCGTTGGCGATCGCGAGCTCGCGGGCGGCGTGCTTCAGCCCGAACTGGCGCATCTGATTGGCGGTGGGGCCGAGGAATACGATGCCGCGTCGTTCGCAGGCTTCGGCGAATTCCGCGTTTTCGCTCAACAGTCCGTAGCCTGGATGGATCGCGGTGGCGTTCGACTTCTTCGCGGCCGCGAAGATGGCTTCCGCGTCGAGGTAGCTGGCCTTGACGGGGGCGGGGCCGATGCGAATCGCCTCGTCTGCGAGGTCGACATGCTGGGCATAGCTATCGGCATCGGAATAGACGGCGACGGAAGGAATCCCCATCTTGCGCAGCGTGCGAATGATGCGGCAGGCGATTTCCCCGCGATTTGCGATGAGGACTTTCATGGGAGAAGGGGTTTAATTAATCTTCTTCTGCTTCTACTTCTTCATCTTCTTCTAAAATAGACCGAAGATTGTAAGGCGCCATATCTTCTTCCACGAGCTGGCTGTCATAGCGTTTGAGCAGGCCTAGCAGCATTCGAACGATTTCCTCTAGCAACTGCTTCCCCTCATGTATCCGATCGTCTGTTACGACTTTTCGCGCCACAAGAACATCGAGACATGCGGCGCACTCGACTGTTGAACCGTGCGCGATTTGCCAGAAACGCGCACGATCTTTCGATGAGAACTTGCCGTTCCCTTCGGCGATATTCAGCGGTATGCTGGTCGAAGCGCGTTCTAGCTGATTCTTGGCGGAGATGGTGGATGCGAGGGATTCAATTAGGGATTGGGTCCAGGAGACGAAGGCGATGGCTTTCTGGTAGGCGATGAGGTTTTCGTGGGCGAAAGGCATTTTTAGAAGAAGATGAAGAAGTAGAAGCAGAAGAAGATTTTCAGTCCCAGATTAGGGCTTCGATGGGGGTGGGGTTGTAGGCGTTGCAGGGGTTGTTGAGTTGGGGACAGTTGGAGATGAGGGCGATGACGTCCATCAGGGCTTTCATTTCCACATAGTATCCGGGGGCGCTGATGCCGTCTTCGAAGGTGAGCTTGCCTTCGGGGGTGACGGGCACGTTCATGAAGAAGTTAATATTGCAGGTGATATCGCGTTTGCCGAGATCGTCGCTGTAGTTATGCAGGCCGCAGATGAAGTTATCGAGGCAGGCATGCATCGACTCCTTCTCGATAGCGTAGCGCATGGTGTTGGATTCGCGGGAACAGGCTCCGCCGAGAGTGTCGTGTCGTCCACAGGTGTCGGCGGTGATTTCCAGCATGGGATTTCCTAGGCTTGAATACAGCGTGGTACCGGTGGTGAGATACAATGTCTGCTGCATACGGATTGTATCGCTGGCACTATAGCGTTCCACAGGGTCGTCCGCATTGTAGAATAGCGTATCTGCTGCCTGATTGCCTTTAAGGTCGAGGATGCGAAAGGTTTGTCCCTTCTTTATAAGATGGGTCCAGTGGTCACCGGCTTTGATGACTTCGCGGTAGGTGGCGTCGGCAGGGTCGAGGGTGGATTCGGTTAGCATGGTTTTAGATGGTTTATGTTGTTATCATCTTCTGCTTCTACTTCTTCATCTTCTTCTAAAACTGAAGGACGAGAAGCAGATGAAGAAGTAGAAGCAGAAGAAGATTAAAAACGGAGGGAGTGGTAGGTTTTGGTATTGAGATAGGCTCGTTTGTTTTCCGGGCGGGAATTCAGGCACGGATCGGTTTCGGGATCGACGGGTTCGGCTTCGTGGACCTCGAGTTGGACGGGTTTTGGCTGGTAGGTAGAGCTGGGATCGAGGGGATGGGGGCAGGTGTTTAGGACTACGAGGGTATCCATCTCCAGTCGGAGGTCGATGTGACTGCCGGGCTTGGATGCTCCTTCGACGAAGGTCAGATCGCCGGCTTCGTCGGAAGCGACTTTGGAGAACAGGTTGAGATTCGGCACGAGGTCTCGTTTGCCGAGATCCCATTTGGCGAGCTCGATGAGGAAGCAGTCTCGGGCGTTGCGGTGGAATTTGTTGCGAAGCTCCTGGAAGTCGCCTTCGCCGTATTGGTTTTTCACTGACGTGGCATCTGAGGCCCCGCAGACGGTGTCATGCCATCCGCAGGTGTCGGCGGTGATGGAGGCGAAGAGCCGGCCCATATCGGAGTGCAGGCAGAGTGGGGCGGCGAGATAGAAGACGTGCTGCCCTTTGAGGGTGTCGGGCATGTTGTAGCGCTCCTGCTTTTCGTGGGCGTTGTAGAGCAGCATGCCGACGTTCGCCCCGCCTTCGAGGTCGGTGAAACGGAGGGTGCGGCCGCGTTTGACGACCTTGGACCACATTCCGGCGCCGGTGAGCGTTTCCTGGTGAATGAGTGTTTCGGTTTTCATGGGTTATGTGATCTTTATAATCTTCTTCTGCTTCTACTTCTTCATCTACTTCTGTTTCTCAATGGATTGGTTTTTGAAGAAGATGAAGAAGTAGAAGCAGAAGAAGATTAGGGGTTTTGGTGGACGGGGGGGATGATGGTTGTGGAGAGGTTGAGCTTGCCGGTCTTGACGCCTTTGCAGGTTATGAGCTCGTCGGCGATGGAGCGGAGCTTGTTGGCGGGGCCTTGCACGACGAGGACCTCCATGGTGTGGTCTTCCTCGAGGTGGACGTGTAGCGAGCTGATGACTTCGGCGATGTGCTCGCGTTGGATCGCGCTTAGCTTCTTTTGCAGATTGTTTTGCCGGTTGCTGTAGAAAAGGGTGATGGTGCCGGCCATGACTTGATCGCCGATCTGGCCGCCTGCTTCGATGATTTCGCGGTTGACGATTTCGGTAATGGCCTGGGATCGGTTGGCGAAGCCGCGCTTTTCCAAGGTCGCGTCGAACTGGGCGAGGACGGAGCGGGGGATGGTTATGCTGATGCGTTCGAGGTGGTCGGACATTTCTCTAGTATTACGAATTTTGAAAAAAGTAATATTTTGAGAGGATAGTGGATCAAGTTAAAAGAGGCGGGCGTATTGTTGGATTTCCCATTGGCTAACGCTTTGGTGGTAGTGGCGCCACTCCTCGCTCTTGTAGGTGAGGAATTCCGAATGCAGCGTCTCGCCGAGGGTTTCCTTGACGAACGGGTCGGTGGCGAAGGCTTGCACGGCTTCGGCGAGATTTTTTGGGAGTTCGCTGATGCCGCGCTCGGCGAGCTCTTCGGGGCTTAGTTCGTAGAGGTTGTCCTCCTGGGCTTCGCCGGGGTCGAGGTTTTCTCTGATGCCTTCGAGTCCGGCGGCGAGGGCGAGGGTGGCGGCGAGGTAGGGATTGCAGGAGGCGTCTGCGTTGCGTGACTCGATGCGGCCGCCGGACATGGGCACGCGCAGGGAGTTGGTGCGGTTGTTGCGTCCGTAGGAATTGAATACGGGGGCCCAGGAGTAGTAGGCCATGAGGCCGCGTCGCACGAGGCGCTTGTAGCTGTTGACGGTGGGGGCGAAGGCGGCGCAGAGGGCGGGGCCGTGCTTGAGGATTCCGGCCATGAATTGGTAGCCGAGCTCGCTGATGCCGAGGCCGCGGGGGTCTTCGTCGTGCGGTCGCTTGAAGAGGTTGGCTCCGCTTTCGAGGTCGTATAGCGACATGTTGAAGTGGGCGCCGCTGCCGGTCTTGTCGGCGAAGGGCTTGGGCATGAAGGTGGCGATGAGACCTTCCTCGGTGGCGTAGTGTTTGGCCATCATGCGGAAGAAGGTGAAGCGGTCGCACATGGTGAGGGCGTCGGCGTAGTTGAAGTCGAACTCGAACTGCGAGTTCGCGTCTTCGTGGTCGAGGGAGTAGAGATCCCAGCCGAGCAGATCGATGGCGGAGGCCATCTTGTCGAGCCAGGGGTAGCGGTCCATGAAGCGCTTTACATCGTAGCAGCTCTTGGTGAGGTTGTCGTCCGAATTGGGAATCTGGATAGAGCCGTCCTCGTTTTGCTGGAGGACGAAGAGCTCGCATTCGATGCCGAGATTCATGCCGAAGCCGAGTTGTTTTGCCTGGCCGAGGACCTTTTGCAGGGCGACGCGGGCGTTTACTTCGTAAGGCTTGCCGTGGAGGGTGTTGTCGGCAGGAATCCAGGTGACTTCGGGGTTCCAGGGCAGGGGGATGATCATGCCGAGGTCGGGCACGGAGGCGATTTCGTCGTCGTTGGGAGCTTGGCCGAGGCCGTCGAGAGCGTAGCCGGTGTAGAGCTCGGAGCCGTGGGCGAAGTGCTTGAAGTGGCTTAGCGGGACGAATTTGCCTTTGGGGACGCCGTGGATGTCGACGTAGGAGCCGACGCAATATTTGACGCCGCTGTCGGCGAGCTTTCGCTCGATCTGGGAGAGCTGGTCGTCGTCCCACGGATAGGAGTCCTCGTAGATAAAGCCGCGGGCGGTTTGGTGATCTCGATATATTTCCGAAAGTGAACTCATGGCTGTAGGGAAGTTTGGATACGGCTAGGCGTGTTCGAAGAACGACTGATCGAGCGGCGGTTTTTCGGCGAGGCCGCGTCGGACGATCTCGCAGAGGTCGTCGCGCAGCATGGCGAAAAGCTCTTCGCCGGCCTCGCGGCTGGCTTGGGAAGGGGAGCCGGTTACGCCGTTTCGGCTGGTTCGGTTGACGGGGTGGGAGAAAACGCAGGCCGCGGTCCGATCGGGGTCGTCGGCCTGTTCGAAGAGAGCGGGTCGGGTGGAAGCGGGATCGATGGCCAGCATGAGACTGGTTTCCGCGGCGTTGGCGTGCCAGTCTTCGGCGTCCGCACTGAAGGCGGTGGCGACGCGGGGCGTAAGGCTTCCAGTATTTAAAAGGCCGATACTTAGATCGTCGTATCGGGCGCGGAGAAGCTCGAGAGCGCAGCGCAGGGGCGCGGCATTGGTCACGTGGCTGTTGACGAGGAAGAGCTTGCGGATGCCGGCTCGGTAGAGCCAATCCCCGAGATCGCTCACGATGGAGATGAGGGTCTGCGGTTGGAGGGCGAGGGTGCCAGGCCAGCGGTGGGAGTGGCCGAGCGAACAGCCGTAGGGGAGTATTGGAAGACTGGGTACGCCGGTAGCTTCGGAGACGGCTTGGCAGAGCTTGCTGCCGAGCGAACTATCCATGCCGGTGGCGAGGTGGGGGCCGTGCTGCTCGGTAGCTCCGATGGGGAAGATGACGGCGTCCATGCCTGTGGCGATCTTCTGTCGAATCTCCTCCCAAGTGAGGGAAGCCCAGGCGTGTTTGTCGGACGTATCCATAATTCTATTCCGCGTCGTCGCCTACGGTGGTCATGCGGGTGATGTGCAGGTCATCCTGCTCGATGTCCCGGTGTGGGTGGATAAGCTCCTCGAGGCGATGCTTGGTGGCGAGAAACTCGGGGAAGAGATACTGGCTGGGATCGCGGGGGCGTGGCACGGGCACTTCGATGAACTCCTGGATTTCGCCGGGGTTGGCTTTGAGCACGAGGATGCGATCGGAGAGGTGGATGGCTTCTTCGAGGTCGTGGGTGACGAAGAGGATGGTGATGTCGACGTTGCGCCAGATCTGGAGGAGGTAGGCCTGCATCTGGGCGCGGGTCTGGGCGTCGAGGGCGCCGAAGGGCTCGTCCATGAAGAGGATGCTTGGCTGGTTGGCCAGGGCGCGGGCGATGGCTACGCGTTGCTTCATGCCGCCGGAAAGCTGGCTTGGATAGGCGTCGGCGAACCTGCTCAGGCCGACGATGTCTATCCACTCGAGGGCTTCGGATTCGGCGTGCGGGTCGGAGCGGCCTGCGACTTCGAGGCCGAACATGACGTTCTTCTTGACGCTGAGCCAGGGGAAGAGGGTGTAGCTTTGGAAGACCATGCCGCGTTCGGCGCAGGGGCCGAACGCTTCTTGTCCGTCGAGGAGAAACTCGCCTGTAGTGGATTCTTCGAGACCGGCTAGGATGCGGATGAGGGTGGACTTGCCGCAGCCGGAGGGACCGATGACGGAGATGAATTCGCGTCGGCGGACTTGAAAGCTCACGTCGCGCAGGACTTCGATGCTTCCCTTGGATGATGTGAAGGTCTTTCCGAGGTTGCGCACGTCGAGTTTGACGGGTCGCTGGTGGAGCTCGGCGAAGCGTTGGCTGACTTCGGGGCTTTGCTCCTTGTAGGAAGGCAGTTCTACGGCTTTGTGCTCGCTCATGACGTTAGCCTCTTCGGTTGCTGGGAGCTTGGTAGACGCTCCGGTCTAGAATCCAGGAGAAGAAGCGGCCGATGGGGCCGCGCTTGCTTTCCGAGGCCTCGGGTATCCAGGGAAAGAGACGCGGACGCAGGGAAGAGAGGATCTGATCGGTGAAAAATCCGGTGAGGCCGATCAGTATTATGATTGGGAATACGGCGTCGAAGTTTCGCCAGCGGCCTTGAGTTTCGATGAACTCGGTGAGGCCGCTCTTGACGCCGATGAGTTCGGCGATGACGAGCCAGGTCCAGGCCCAGCCGAGAAGGATGCGCAGATCGTTGTAGAGATTTGGCGTAATGCCAGGGATGATGACGCGGCGCAGCAGCGAGAGGTTCTTGGCCCCGAGAGTCTGAGCGGCTTCGAGGAGGGATTCGTCGAGTCGGCGGGTGGTGTTGGAGACGACAAGCACCATCTGGAAAAAGGTGCCAACGAAAACGAGGGCGATTTTGGGAGCGTCGTGAGCGAGGAAGATTGCGACTAGCAGCGTGCTGAAAGCGGGCGCTGGCATGTAGCGGAAGAAGTCGACGAAGGGTTCGAACAGCTTTGAGAAGAAGTCGTAGCTGCCGCAGAGCACGCCGATGGGCACCCCAAGCAGACAGGAGAAGAGGAAGCCTAGGAAGACGATGCGCAGCGAGTGCAGGTACCGCTGGGCCATGGTAGTTTCTTCTCCTTCGGGCGGTTCGGTGAATAGCTCCCACCCCTTTAGCAGTACTTCGTGTGGAGCGGGCAGGTAGACCGGATTGGCCAGCACGCCTTGCGGCACGAGCTTTTCCAGAGGAATCTCCGGCAGTAGTTTAGAATCGAATACGCTCGAACGAGCGGAGAGCAGCTCCCAGTTTCGCGCGACGATGGCCAGGTTCTCCTCGCTCAGGCGTGGGCTTCGGGCGACGAGAGAGCCTTCGGCCAGACCTTGCCAGACGGCGTAGAGCGCCGTGTCGTCTTCCTGCTGGTTTCTCTCTATCCAATCGTTGGTTACCGCGACTGGGGCGATGTGGCGGAGGATTTTCCGATTGGCACGTCGGACGCGGCTTCCCGACTGGGTGGGCTTTTGGCCGGCTTCGCGAGCCTCCAGCGTAGCGACGTTTTCCGCCCGCACTTCGCTGACTATCGTCGGAAAGAACTCCTTGCTGACGTGGTCGCCCGCCGTATAGACGACGGTGACGTTTTCTCGATCCGCCGAGATCTGGAGCTTCACGTCGGGATGCCAGATGAAGGGCGTGTAGCTTACGAAGGCCCACAACCCCAGGGGCAAAGCGAAGGAGGCGATTGTGAGAAGCAACTGCCGTTTCGGACTGAGCTCCTTGCGAATGGCGAACCAGCGGGCGCGCCTCCGCTTTTTGGATACATTGTTTGGCAAGGTAGTGAGTTTGAGGGTACGAAGGGATGCGGCCGCGTTCACGAGAACGCGATGTGGAGCGGCTTGGCGTTTCCAGGAACGCGGCTGCGATGCTGGAGCTTTTTCCTACTTCTTCAGACTCGCGGCAAATTCGCGGGTGAGGCTTGGGTCGAGGTACTGCTCGATGTTGAGCAGCTCGTCGTAGACGCCTTGTTCGACGTTGAAGGTGTTGGCAAGCTTGGTGGATCCGTATACCGAATCGAGGCCTTCGCCCTTTTCCCAAACTTCGAGCGCTTCCGATAGAGAGAGGATGTAAGTGCCTTCGAAAAAGGGCTCGTACTCGGAGGGCTTGACGGACACGCGGTTGGCGAGGATGCCCAGAGCTTCGTCTATGTTGTCCTCGTCCTTGAGGTATTCGACGATCCGATACCATACCTTGACGACCTTCATCCAGTCGTCGCGACGGGATTCGAGGCTTTCCGGCGAAACGGAAAGGAAGTCGTAGATGATGCCGGGCGCGTCGGCCGAGCTGAAGATGCGCTTGGATCCCGCAACCGTTTTAAGAGCCTGGCCGGAGTTGGGCTGCCAGGCGCCGATCGCGTCGACGGCGCCGGAGGCGAGAACCTGGGGAGTCTCGTTGGTCGGCGTATTCACTATCTCGATTTCGTCTGGATCGATGCCGTACAGCTTCATGCCTTTCTGGAGGAGCAAGTGGATGACGAAACCTTCTTCGAGTCCGATTTTCTTCCCTTTCAGGTCGTCGAGGCTCTCGATGCCGGGAGCGGCGACGATCATGTCGTTTCCGTTGGAGTAGTCGTTTATGATAATGGCTACTGAGGGCTTGCCCGTTCCTCCGGTGACGAGGGCATCTCCGTTCGTCATGGTTACCGCGTCGATCTGGCCGGCAGCATACGCATCCATAGAGGCGACGTAGTCAAACCAGAGGAACTCGACGTCCACGCCTTCTTCGGCAAACCAGTCTTTTTGTATCCCGATTTCCCAAGCTACCCAGCCTGGCCAGTCGGAGTAGCCGATCTTGAGTGGCTCGGCTTCGCTTTGAGCGGCGAGAAAAATCGAAGTGAGGGCGAGGGAGGCGGCCAAGGTGGCGCGGCGAAGGAGATGGGTTAGCTTCATGCGGACGGTGCGTTTCAGGTTCTGTTGGGTAATACGAAAATGGGAAATCGTATTACGATCGAACCAGGGAAAGCATGTGCTGCGCCATGCAGATGGCTGGGGTAGGCGATGGCCGGGAATGCTCAAATGTGAGCGCGCCTCATCATCATCTTCTTCTGCTTCTTCATCTAATTCTTCTTCTCATGAATTGATTAAGATTAGGATTAAGAGGAAGAGCAGGATTGGGCGAAGGGGATGAAGATGAAGAAGTAGAAGCAGCAGCAGAAGAAGAAGATGATGATGAGAGCAGGTTGGCCATGGCTTCGTCGAGGAAGGGGTAGCGGAAGAGGAAGCGATGCTTGAGCAGGCGGGTTGGAGTGACGAAGCGGCTTTTGAGAACCAGTTCAGTTTCGGTGCGCAGCAGCATGGCTCCAAGCTCTAGCAGCGGTTTGACATGAGGAAGACCGAGGGGCACGCCGAGAATGGAGCGTAGGGTTCTCATGAATACGGCGTTGGTCGCAGGCGCAGGCGCGCTGATATTGAGGGGGCCTTCGAGGTCCTCCTCCTCGATGGCGAAGGCCACAGCCCGCACGAAATCGACTTCGTGGATCCAGCTCACCATCTGCTGCCCGCCGCTCATGCGACCGCCGAGGCCGAAGCGGGCCAGGCGCGCGAGGGTGGGGAGCACGCTGTTCTTGCCGTTGCCGAGAACCATGCTGGTTCGCAGGGCCACGCGTCTCGTGTCGGGAAGCTCTGGAGCGAAGAACGCTTTTTCCCAGGCAAGACAGACGTCTTCGGAAAAGCCTTGCCCGTAGGTTTCGCTTTCGTCGTCCATGGGCTGGTCGAAGCTTTCGCGATAGAGAGTGGCGCTGCTGGCGTTGAGCCATACGCTGGGCGTTTTCTTCGCGGCTTGTAGGGCCTTTGCCAATACGTTGGTGGGATCGATGCGGCTGCGTAGAATGAGTTCGCGATTGCGAGGGGTATAGCGGCAGTTGACGGACTTGCCGCAGAGGTTCGCGAGAGCGTAGGCGCCTTCGAGTTCGGCTACCCAGGGGCCTAGGGTCCGGCCGTCCCAATGGACGGCCCGACCGTACGCGTCTCCGGCGTCTTTCGCTCGGGTGAGGATGACGACATCCCAGCCTAGGCGGATGAAGCGTTGGGCAAGGGCTTGGCCGAGGAAGCCGGTTCCTCCGGCTATGACGAGTTTCTTCATTGTATTGAAAGTTGAGATACGGAGATCGTAGATGGCTAGGAAAGCAATTTCATCATCTTGGGCACGAGGGCGCTCTTTTCCTTGGAAGCGATTTTCTCCATGATGGTGTTGGCCAGCGTGACGAATTCGTTCAGAGCGGAAAGCTGCTTGTGCAGCTCCTTGGCCTCGGCGGACTTGATGCTTTTCGAGCGACTGATGCAGTCTTGCAAGACCTGGCTGGCAGGTTCGGTTTCCCGCCGCTTGCGTTCGCGGGCGACGATGCAGAAGATCTTCCAGACGTCTTTCTCGGCTTCGTAGTGGTCCTTGCGTTCGCCTTTGACGACGACGGAACGGAGGAGTCCCCAGCTCACTAGGTCGCGCAGATTGGTGTTGGCGTTGCCTCGACTGATGGAGAGGGCGTCCATGATTTCGTCGGTATTGAGAGGATTCGATGAAACGAGGAGGAGAGCGTGGATCATCGCCATAGTACGGTTGATACCCCACTGGCTGCCAAGGGCTCCCCATTGGGCGACGAAGTCATCTTTGATCTGGTCTATTTCCGTCATGAGCATCTGTTTGAATTTTCAGAAAATACTGAAAATATGATAAGTCAAGGATGGGTTTGATGGGATTTTATGGCGTGTTTCTCGCTACGCTGTCGCCCCGCAAGGGGGACTCGGTACTCACGAACGCGGCTACGCCTGAAAGGTGGGATCGTCTAAGGCGATTTGAGAAATAATCTTCTTCTGCTTCTTCATCCGAAAAGTGGAGATGAAGAAGGGGAAGTAGAAGCAGATGAAGATGAAGAGGGGGCGGGGCTAGCGCTCGGTGAGGGCGTTCATGCGGGCCCGCATGAGGGGCTTGATGGCGTAGTCGAGTACGGATTTCTTGCCGGTGAGGATGTCGACTTGCACTTGCATGCCTGGGATGATGCGGAGCTCTTGGTCGCCGGTGGCGAGAGAGCGTTCTCCGGTGCGCACGCGGATCTTGTAGAAGCTCTCGCCGCGTTCGTTGGTGAAGGTGTCGGCGCTGATCCGCTCGACGGTGCCTTTGAGTCCGCCGTAGATGGAGAAGTCGTAGGCGGTGAGCTTTACGATGGCTTCCTGTCCGGGATGGATAAAGCCGATATCGGAGGGGAGAATGTTCGCTTCGACGAGGAGATCGCTTTCGAGAGGAACGATTTCGAGGATGGGATCGCCGGGGCGGATGACGCCGCCGATCGTCTTGGAGTGGATACGGTTGATAGTACCGTAGGCGGGGGACTTGATCTCGGCTCGGAGGACGCGGTCGTGGTAGGCGTTGATGCTTTGCTGGACTTGCTCGAGCTCGGCTTTCGCTTCGTTGAGCTGGGTCATGACTTCGCGGCTGTAGTCGGAGCGGATGCGGATGAGCTGGCCTTCGGTGTCGTTGATGGCGCTTTGCAGGCGGAGGAGTTCGACTTGGGAAACGACGCCGTCGGTGGCTAGGGGCTCGGTGATGGAGAGTTCGCGTCGCTTCAGCTCGAGGCTTTTTTCGAGGTTGCGGGTCTTGGCTTGGTGATTGGCTCTTCGGACGGCGAAGAGGCTGGTTTCGCTTTCGACGAGGTCGGATCGGTTTTGCAGGATGTATTCAGGGAATTGTATGGTTTCGCGGTCGCTGGCTTCCGTTTCGAGTCGGGCGATGGTGGCTTGGAGGTTGTCGCTTTTGGAGAGGCTTTCCTGGTGGGATGCGGCGAAGGCGGTGTCGTCGAGGCGGAGGAGGATCTGGCCGGCTTCGACGATCTGTCCTTCCTTGACGAACAGCTCGGCGAGGATGCCTCCTTCGAGGTTCTGCACGACTTGCAGATTGCGGGACGGAATGACTTTGCCTTGGCCTCGAGTGATTTCGTCGACCTTGGAGGAGTGGGCCCAGAAGAAGAGGGCGCTGACGATGCCGACTAGGAGAAAGAGGAGCAACGAGGCGTAGGGGGCGCGGCTTTCGAGAAAGGCGGCCTTGGTGTCGGCGGCGAAGTCGAGGTCGCTTTGCCGGGCCTTGTCCTTCCTTGGGGGATCGCTCGGAGTTTGCGCTTCGCTGGAAGCGTTTTCGGACGGGGGCTTTTCGCTTGGCTTGGACATCAGTTTCTACCTGCTCCTCCTGAGAGCTGTCGCATGACTTCGGCTTTGGGACCGTTGGCGGCGATGCGGCCCTGGTCCATGACGATGATACGGTCGGCGAGCTTCAGCATGGATGGCTTGTGGGTGGAAAGGAGGATGGTGCGTCCGCCGTCCTTGCTGTACTTTTCCATGTTGGCGATGAATTCGCGTTCGGCATTGGCGTCCATGGCGCTGGTGGGTTCGTCCATGACGAGGAGCTGGGGTTTGCCGAGGGTGGCTCTGGCGATGTTGATCGCCTGTCGCTGGCCTCCCGAGAGCCGCTGGCCGCGTTCTCCGATGGGCATGTCGTAGCCGAGGGGGTTGCGCGAGGCGTAGCGTTCGACGCCGGCGAGGGCGGCGGCTTCGAGCAGCTGTTCTTCGTCGGCCCAGGGGGCTCCCATGAGGATGTTTTCCTTGAGGGTGCCGGAGAATAGCATGTTTTCCTGTCCGATGTAGCCCATGCGTCGGCGGAGTTCGGCGGGATCGAGCTGGCGGATGTCGGTCCCGTCCATGAGGATGCGGCCCGAGTCGGGCTGGTAGAAGTCGAGCACGAGTCGCAGGAGAGTGCTTTTGCCGGAGCCGACTCGGCCGAGGATGGCGACGCGTTCTCCGGGTTCGATGAGGAAGCTTGCCTCTCGGATGGCGGGTTCGGCGTCTTTGGAATAGGAGAAGGTGACGTCCTTGAACTCGATGCTGGGCTGGAAGCGGGCTTTGCGGATGTAGTTGCGTTGGGGGTCGCGTTCCTGCGGGAGGTCGACGATTTCGTTGACGGTCTTGAGCGAGGCGAGCGACTGCTGGAGGCGGGAAAGCAGGGAGGCGATTTGTCCGATGGGCCCCATCGCGCGGCCGCTGAGGATGGTGCAGCCGATGAGGGCGCCCATGCTCATCTCACCTTCGCGTATCCGATAAACGGATGCGACGACGATGACAACGGACACCATTTGGGTGATGAAGGCGGTGAGGTTCATCGCGGTGGTGGAGAGGCGTCGGCTGGAGACGTCGCTTTTGGCGGAGGAGCCGAGGAGATTCTCCATGCGCCGCTGGAAGATGCCTGCGGCGGACAGTCCGCGTATGGCCTCCAGTCCGCCGATGGCTTCGACGAGCAGGGAGTGCTTTTGGGCAGAGGAGCCTTCGGCCTTTTCGGCGGCTCGCTTGAGGGGGATATGCATTGCGGCCCCGATGACGAGTATCAGGATTATGGCGACGGCGGGGATGAGCGCGATCCAGCCCGCGATGAAGAAGATGAAGGCGATGAAGAATGCTACGAAGGGGAGGTCGACGATGGTGGCGAGCGTGGCGGAGGTGAAGAACTCGCGCAGGCTTTCGTAGCTTTTGACCCGACTGGCGAAGGCGCCGGAGGATGCGGGCTGGTCCTTCATCTGGATGCCTAGGGCGCGTTGGAAGATGAAGCTGGAGAGGAGGATGTCGGCGTTCTTGCCAGCCTTGTCGATCATGGCTCCCCGGAGGGTCTTGAGTAGGAAATCGAAGACGTAGATGAGGGTGACGCCGGAGGCGAGGACCCAGAGGGTGTCGATGGCGTTGTTGGGGATGACGCGGTCGTACACGTTCATCACGAAAAGAGAGCCGGCGACAGCGAAGAGGTTTATGAAAACGGCGGCTAGCAGGACGTTGCGGTAGATGCCGCTGTATTTCCATAGCGTTCCCCAGAACCAGTTCTTCGGGGCGAGCTCGGTGGGGGTAGAGTCGGACTGTTGCTCGAAGGCGAACTGCGGCTTGGCGAAGATGGCGGATCCGATGTATTGGGATTCGAGCTTCTGTCTGTCGATCTGTACGGCTCCGCTGCCGGTTTCGGGCAGGATGACGGAGTAGGTGTCTCCTTCGCGGGCCACGAGGAGAGCGGCTCGGTTGTCGGAGAGGAGGAGGACGCAGGGGTAGACGAGCTCGGGGATGGCATCGAGCTTGCGCTTGACGATGCGGGTAGAGAAGCCCGCTCCAGTGGCGGCCCGGGCGAAGAGGCGTGGGGTAAGACGGTTCTCTACAAGGGGGAGCCCTGCGAGCAGCATGTCGGCGGACAGCTGGCGATCGTGCAGCTTGCCTAGCAGGATAAGGCAGTCGAGCAGTCCGTCTTCGGTAGAGCGCTCGGACGCTTCGGCGGTAGGCGGCTTGGCCTCGGTCTCGAACCGCTTTTCGGGTTGGACTGGCGGCGCCAGCCGATTCTTCTTTTGATCGGAGATCACTATAAATTGCTGGTGATGTCTATGAGGGACGCGTCGAGCTGCTCCATTTCGCGGAGTTTGCGCTCGGTGTTCCGTTGCTTGGTGATGTCTTCGACGGTGCCTTCGAAGAAGGTCTCGTCGGTCTCTAGCTTGTGGTTGGTCCAGACGCGTACCTTCGCTTCCATTACGGAACCGTCGAGCCGGTAGAAGATGGCTTCGAAGCTATCCTCCTTGCGTGCTTTGATGGCCAGTTCGACAGTGCTCACCCTGCGGGTAGTGGGATCGTAGATCTCTGGTTTGAGTCTTCCGGAGTCGGAGATGCAGTCATGCCGGTCTTCATAGCCTAGGGCGTGGGCTAGGTAGTTGTTGACGTCGAGCAGACGGGAGTCTCGGTCGCATCGGAAGATGCCGATGGCGGCGTTTTCGAAGAAGCCGCGGTATTGGGCTTCGCTTTCCTGAAGGCGTTTTTCGAGGGCTCGGGTTTCGCGGCGGATGGCGGCTTCCTTGAGGTGGCTTTCGATGGCGGGTATGAGTCGAGCGGAATTGCCTTTCATTATGTAGTCGCTGGCGCCGAGCTTCATGAGGTCGACGGCGGCTTCTTCGCCGATCTTGCCGGAGACGAGTATGAAGGGGATCTCCAAATCGTATCCGAGGAAAAGTTTCAGAGCCTTTTCACCGTCGAAGAGGGGCATCTGATAGTCGGAAATGATAATGTCCCAAGGGCTCTCGTCTAGTTGGCGCTTCATCTCTCCTTCCGTCTCGACGCGTTCGCTTTCCACGTCGAAGCCGTTTTTGCGAAGGAGGGCCACGGTCAGCTTGGCTTCGATTTTCGAGTCCTCTACGATAAGGACCCGGAGTGGGCCTTTGGGGCTTTGTTCGTCGAGTGGGGAGGTCATTTTGCTTTTCGTTTTCCTTTTTGGCGATCTCTTAGGCTTCAGCGCAGAGCGGGGATGAGTTGCCCTGTGGCAGCGAGTACGCGGTAGGCGGCTTGAAGGCGGTTGTAGCGCTCTTCCTGGGCGGAGGAGCGGGCGGAGAAGAGTTCCTTTTCTACGTCGAGGAGGTTGATCAGGGGACGTTTGCCGAGCTCGAACTGCTCGTAGTAGGCGTCGACGACGGTTTCGAGCGCGTTGCGTTGAGTATTTAACAGATGGATACGTTCTTCAATTGAGACGAGTTCGTTCCAGGCATTGGCGAAACGGGCTTCGATCTCGAGCAGGGCGTCCTGGGCCCGCCAGTCGGCGGCTTGCATCTCGGAGATGCGTTGTCTGACTTCGGCCCTTCGTCGTCCTCCGTCGAAGAGATCGTAAGAGAGGGTAATTAGAGCCTTGGCGTCTTCCTGGAGCGTTTTGTAGCGGTCGGATTCCTCGGCGTCGCCCTCGATGACGAAGTAGAGCCTGGGTCGGAAGGCGCTCTGGGCGGCTTGCTTGCGGGAGAGGGCGGCGCTTCTCTCGGAGCGCGCGGCCCGCACTTTCGGGTGTTGGGCGAAGTTTATCTCGTCGAGCGAGATCGGCATTGCCCAGTGGGGAAAGGCTGGCTCTGCCGTTTGCTGCGGAATGCCGCCGGTGAGTCTGATCAAAGCGGTCTGGGCTTCCTTGAGCTGTCTTTTTCGCGTTTCCAGGGTGGCCTGAGCGAGGGCGAGCCGTCCTTTGACTAACAGGACATCGCCCTTGGGTCCCGCTCCGGCGCTGTACTTGCGCTGGATCTTCGAGAGCACGTCGCGGTGAAGGCCCACGTTTTGCTTGGCCAGGGTGACGAGCTTGCCGTACTTGAGATTGTCGACGTAGGCGGTTGCGAGCTCGAGGGCTACTTCTTGCCGCGCGTCTTGGAGAGCTTCGGCGCTGGAGTGGAGATTCGCTCTGGCCTCGGAGATGCGGTTGCGACTGAGGCCGCCATCGTAGAGGAGCTGGCTTCCTTGGAGAGAGGCGTTGCCGGTCTGGCCGGTGGCTTGGGCGTTGGCGGCGTTTGTGAATCGCTCCTCCCCGCCGCGAAGATCGAGTGAGAGTTGGGGGCGGCGACGGGCTTTTTCGACTTCGAGAGGAGCTTCATCCGCTAGTCTTTGGGCTTCAAGCAGGTGGAGTCGCGGGTAGTTGCGCAGAGCGGCGTCGAGAGCTTCGCTGAGGGTTTGGGCGGGGAGTTGGCTTGCGAGGGCGCAGAATGCCACTCCGGCGAGCTTCCAGGCCCGTCGCAACCGTTGGCCGTTTTGCCGACCATCTGAGTAGAGTTGCTTGTATGTAGATGAGTTCAGAGTGCGATGGGTTGGTCTCGGCACTCTATAATCGTTTTGGCGGGGAGAAACTTTAGGGTGTCGCGTCGCGTGAATGGGTGGGGTGGAGCGCGTTTTCGGCCTTCATCGGCCCGTCTGCCGAACGGCGTTTTTGCGAGGCAATGGCGTCTCCCTGCGCAATAACTCTGATCAGCTGATCAGAGTTATTGCGCAGGGAGGAGAGCTTTGTCTTTCGACTTGGCAGGTC
The DNA here is from genome assembly GCA_028284635.1 of Pelagicoccus sp. Lineage (GTDB taxonomy): Bacteria > Verrucomicrobiota > Verrucomicrobiia > Opitutales > Opitutaceae > Pelagicoccus. Next base: position 8,062 of record JANQRJ010000048.1, on the reverse strand, counting down.
GGGCTTTGCATCGCGTGGCACGCTGGAGTGAAACTCTCGGCTTGAATTCGTGTGGGGGTGGCGCAGAGCTTTGCCGCTATGAGTTCGGAAAAGTCGCTAGTGGTCGCCTACTACAAATTCGTGCCGTTGCCGGACTTCGAGGCGCGCAAGCAGCCGCTGCTGCGCGTTTGCGAGGACAATGGGGTCAAGGGCACTATCTTGCTTGCGGCCGAAGGCATCAACTCGACTATGGCGGGTCCGGAGGCTGGCGTGCAGGCGGTGCTGGACTACTTGGAGTCCGACCCGGCTATCGGCGAGCTGACGGTCAAGCGTTCCTGGGCGGACGAGGCTCCTTTCTACCGTATGAAGGTGAGGCTGAAAAAGGAGATAGTGCGGCTTGGCTTACCGGAGGTGAACCCTAACGACCAGGTTGGCGAGTACGTTGCTCCGGAGGATTGGAACGAGCTCATTTCGGATCCGGATGTCGTCCTGATCGATACGCGCAACGACTACGAGTACGAGATCGGCACTTTCGAAGGCGCGGTGGATCCGAGTACGAAGTCCTTCCGCGAGTTTCCCGACTACGTGCGAAGAGAGCTGGCCGACAAGAAGGACAGGAAGATCGCGATGTTCTGCACGGGCGGCATTCGCTGCGAGAAGTCGACCTCGCTCCTGCTGAAGGAGGGCTTCAAGGAGGTGTATCATCTGGAGGGGGGTATCCTCAACTATCTGGAAAAGGTGGACCCGCAGGAGAGCCTTTGGCGGGGAGACTGTTTCGTCTTCGACAACCGGGTGGCGGTGGATCACAGCTTGCGGAAAGGCGACTACGAGATGTGTCGAGCGTGCCGCCACGCCTTGAGCGAGGAGGATATGAGGTCGGACAAGTATGTGGAAGGCACGAGCTGTCCCCATTGTTTCGATACGCTGACCGAAGAGCAGCGGGCCCGAGCTGCCGAACGGCAGAAGCAGGTGGAGATCAGCCAGGCTCTTGGCCGCAAGCACATCGGAGCGACATTGCTCGAGCGCGAGGAGTGGCGGGAGATGAAGAAGCGAAGAGCTAAGAGCGCAAAGTGAAGAGTTGGGGGCGAAGGCCTGGGAGTCTCAGCGCTCGTAGAAGTTGATTAGCTTCCCCTGGAAGTCTCGGATTTCGAGGGTCCTCCCGTTTACCCGATAGCGGGTTGTAGAGCTGCTGCTATCTTGCCAACGGATGGAGAGTACCCCGTTTCGAGCGGACCAGTGGCCCCTCTGGACGTTGTCCTGCAGCCCGCTGGCGCTGCCTTGGTTGTAGACTCCCGAGGAGTCCTGCAGGGCAACGCCTACCGCGCTGTTCGAACCCATGAAGAGGGTGCCGTCTTCGGCGAGGTAGTAGGTGAATCGGCTGTTGACCATGGTCCCTTCCATTGGTCGGGAAACCGCTTCGCCGTACCAGTATCCGAGGAGTTGGGCATCTATATTGGCAGCGGCGTCTGTTCCGTCGCTTGAAGGTTGGTTTGCCGAGTCCGCGACTTCGGGAGCATCCATCGCGTAGCTGGCGAAGATTCGATCGAGCGTGTCGCTCCGCTGATGGATGGAGGTAGCGTCTCCGACGAGGGAGAAGGAGACGGAGATGCCGTTTTTGACGATGATGTAGACGCGCGCTTCGAGCGGCGCGCCTGTGTACGGGTCGACCGCGGTGTAGTGATAGACTGAACCCATCCCGCTAGCGGTCGGTTTTTCGGCCGGAGGGTCACTGCGTCGAGCGGTCGGGTTTAGCTGGAGCATGGCGGCATCGAGGTAGGCGACGACTTGGGGGTCGGCCGCCGAATCGATGCCTGGGGCGGGCATGCCCGTCGCGTATATCATCTCCTTTCCGAAGCGCGTGTTTGCAGGCACGAGTTGCAGCGCGTTGCCGTTGTCCTGCACGCTCCAGTCGCTCGGATGGTAGAACGAGCTGCCGGTGACGTGCTTGAATTGCTTCCAGTCTGCGGGTGGAGTCGGGACGATTTCCGAGTCTTTCGGTTTGGCGGCATCGTTCGAGGCCGGAGCTTCTGGTTCGTTCGCTTGGCCGAGAACGGCGAGCGGCAGCAGGCAAAACGCTAAAGAGGGAAGAAGGGACTTTTTCATGGCGGCTGTGGGATTTGGGCTCTGACATCTTTGACGTTTAGATTCTAGATTCGAATTTCGTTCGTCGTGTGCCTCCGTATAGCTCATATTCGAGAAGCCGGCACTCGATGGGGCCGTTGTAGAATTCGATCTTGCGCTTGGTCTTCAGGCCGACGCGTTTGCCGAGCTCTCGGTTGCCGGTGAAGACATAGCCCCAGTAACCGGGGCAGCGGCGCTTGAAGAGGTCGCCAATGTCCTTGTAGGTGGCCTCGAGCTTGCGTTGCTCTCCCAGGCGTTCCCCGTATTCGGGATTCAGTACGATGACGCCGGGGTCTTCGGGGATGGGCGATTCCTTGAAGTCGCAGACACGAAATTCAATGAGGTGGTCGACTCCGGCTTTGCGGGCGTTGGTCTGCGCCGCCTGGATGGCTTGGCGGTTGATGTCGGAAGCGATGATGGGGAAGGGGAGACTGTCCGGTATCCGCTTTTTCACTGCTTCGCGGATGCGTTCGTGGGCTGCGATCTGGTAGGGCAGGAAGTGCATAAAGGCGAAGTTGTCTCGGGCTTGCCCTCCCGGGATTCCGCTGGCCATGAGAGCGGCCTCAATGGCGAGTGTGCCGCTGCCGCACATGGGGTTGAGGAAGGGCGAGGCTCGGTCCCACTGGGTGGCGGCGATGATGGAGGCTGCGAGGTTTTCGCGCAGGGGAGCTTTCCCAGGCATGAGTCGGTAGCCTCGGTTGGAGAGGGGGACTCCGGAGGTGTCGAGGTAGAGGCAGACTTCCTCGCCTTGCCAGTAGAGGAAGACGACGGCCTGGTCGCGCTCGTTGCCGGAGTTGGGCCGCTGGCCGGTCTGCTCGCGGATGCGGTCGACGATGGCGTCCTTGAGGCGCAAGTTCGGGTACTTGGTGTTGTTGACCGTGTCGTTGCGGATGGAGGAGACGATGGAGAGGTAGCCCTCTTCGGAGATCCAGTCCTCCCAGGGCATGCGGTTGGCCTGGTAGTAGAGATCCTCTCCGTCCAAAGCTGAAAAGCTGTCCACTTGCCAGAGCACGCGCAAGCCGGTGCGAAGGGTGAGGTTGAGCTGCATGCAATCGTCGTAGTCGCCTCGGGTGAAGACGCCGTTGGACACTTCTGAGGTTACGGCGTAACCGAGGGAAGCCAGCTCTGCCGCCAAGTAGGGCGGGCAGGCCTTGGGGCAGGTTACGAGGATAGGGCGTTCAGACATGGAGAGCGAAGCATTGCAGGTCGCGTCGGAAAGCAAGGCTCTTTTTACGAGTCGAACTCGGTTTGCCGACCCTTTTGCTACACGAGAGGATTCTTATATTTTTCATCAGAAATTCTTAAATCAAGCGCGGGGGACAGATTTGCTAATGTTGTTTTAAATATTCAAAATTTTAATGAATAACGTTGCTCGTGCGCATAAGGATAGATAGTTACGTGGATCGGCTTCAGCAGTTGCAAGGAGTTCATAAGCCCAAATTATACGATCCATAAGGAATCTAACCTATGAGTGATAAAGCAAAGAATCTACCCATGGTAGTAGGTATTGGGGCTTCGGCTGGCGGCTTGAAGGCTCTCGAGTCGCTGTTCCACGCGATGACCGACAACCTCGGCTGCGCTTATGTGGTGATCCAGCACCTCTCTCCGGACTTCAAGAGTCTAATGGGCGAGCTTCTGGCTCGACATACCAAGATGCCGATTTCCGCAGTCAGCGACGGCGAAGCCATAAGGCCGAACCACATCTACCTGATTCCGCCCCGCAAGACGCTTCGCCTGGTGGATGATCGTCTGCACCTAGCAGAGACAGTGCTGAATCCGTCGCTGCCTATCGACATCTTCTTCGAGTCGCTCGCCGAGCAGCTAGGAGCTTTGGCTACGGGCATCGTGCTGTCCGGCACAGGTTCGGATGGAACGCGAGGATGCCGGAAGATCAAGGCGGCGGGTGGGAAGGTTCTGGTACAGGATCCCGAGCTGGCCGAGTTCGATGGCATGCCGCGCAGCGTCATCGTCAGCGGGGCTTACGATCTCGTCTTGCGAGCAGAAGAGATGCCGAGCGCCCTAGCGAAGATCAGTTCTGGAAAAGGGGTTTCGGCCGGGGCCAGTGAAGAGCGACTCGACGGTTATGATCTGGTAGCGACCGCGATCCGTCGCGCCTACGGACTCGATATCCGATCCTATAAGCAGTCGACTGTCCTGCGTCGCATTGGTCGGCGCGTCGAGCTCTCCAATCACAGTTCCCTGGAGGACTATGGCGAGACCTTGAAGACGGATTCGGTCGAACTCGATACGCTCTACCGAGACTTGCTTATTGGGGTGAGTTCCTTCTTTCGCGACGATGCGGTTTGGAGGCGCTTGCGGGAGACGGATCTGCCGTCCCTTTTCAGTTCCGCTCGGAAGCACGAGTTCAGGGTCTGGGTGGCGGGGTGCGCTACAGGCGAGGAAGTCTATTCGCTGGCGATGCTGTTGTTCGAGGAAGCTGAGAAGATCGGCTATGACGGAGATGTGAGCATGTTTGCCACCGATCTGCATCGCGGCTCGCTGGCCTCGGCATCCGAAGGAGTGTTTTCAGCCGAAGCGGTCGAGTCCGTTCCTATGGATCTCCGCGAGAAGTATCTGGTCCTCGACGGCGCCCAATATCGGGTCAACAGCACCTTGCGGTCCCATGTGGTGTTCGCTGCCCACAACTTGCTGGTGGATCCGCCTTTCACTCGCTTGGACCTGGTGACCTGTCGCAACCTGCTTATATATCTCGATGCTCCCGCCCAGGAGCGTGCCTTGTCGATGCTGCTCTACGGTCTGCGCGACAATGGATATCTGTTGCTCGGAGCAAGCGAAAGCCTGGACAACGGGGCTTTCGGCGTGGAGCCGGTGTGCATGCAGAGCCGCATCTTTCGCAAGGTGCGCCAAACGCCGGTCGTCAACCTCCCAGCCGGCCCGTCCTTGCAGGCTTCGAGGGCTTTTGCCAGCTCGATGAAGCGTCCGCGGGACGTGAGAATCGATCCACAACTGCTTCATGACTACGACGCGATTATCGCTGAGCAGGCTGGGGATGGCTTTATATTGGACGAGCATCAGCAGGTGTTGCACTACGTGGGCAATTCGAGTCTATATATAAAGCCTGCCCAGGGCCGCGCCACGAAGTCCTTGGTCAATCAGCTGGTGGGAGACTTGCCGCTGGCTCTCGGCACTTGCCTGCAGCGCGTTTCTTCCAGCGGCGAGCCCTTTCTCATGCGAGGCGTTCGCTGTCCGGACTGCTCGGAAGAAAATCACCTGGTGGATGTAAGCGTGCGCCCGTTGCCATACGAGGGGAAGGCGATGCACTACTTCGTTTCCATTCGGGAAAACAGGAAGGAGCTTCCCCTTGTCGAGCCGCAAAGCGCAGAGGGCAAGGATAGCCGCGAGGAGTCCTACGATTCCAGCGCGGCCCTGCGCCAGCGGGTGTCTGAGCTCGAGCTTGAGCTGCAGGCGAATCGCGAAAGCTTGCAAGCCGCCGTCGAGCAGGCCCAAAGCAGCAACGAGGAGCTGCAGGCCTCGAATGAGGAACTGCTCGCCTCCAACGAGGAGCTGCAAAGCACGAACGAAGAGCTCCAGTCGGTCAACGAAGAGCTGTTTTCCGTCAACTCCGAGTTCGAGGAGAAGAACCACGAGCTGCATGAGCTCAACAACGACTACGATCGCCTGCTCTCCAGCCTGGTCAATATAGGCATAATATACCTCGATGCCGACCTTCGAGTGCGCAAGTTCAACGATTCGGTGACTTCGATCTTCAATCTGCTGCCGAAAGACGTCGGTCGTCCGCTTAACGATATATCGTACAGTCTCGGCAGCCACCGAAAGTTCGTCCGACGCTTGGAGACGGTGCTTTCGGGAGGCGAGCCGATCTCCTACGAGGCGAGAACCGAGGACGAAAAATGGATCGTGGTTCGCATCTTTCCTTTGCAGGACAAGCCCGACCAGCCTGCTGGAGTCATCGTGACCTTTTCTGACGTAACCGATATCAAGACGGCGCAGAGCCGCCTGGAAACCGCCGTCAGCATCAGCCACCTCATTTGGTGGGATTGGGATCTCGATACCGATGACCTCATCACCTATTCCGCCAGCGAGCGGCGTCCCAACTGCGTGCTTGGCTACGACGGCACGAATATCCCGAAAAACGGCGAGGCCTGGAAAGAAGCGGTCCATCCCGACGATCTGGAAGCCCTTTGCGAAAGTCTCGAAGCTCACCTCGCGGGCGAGACGCCGTCCTGGTCGTCCGAACACCGATACCGCGACCACAAGGGCGATTGGGTATGGGTCAAGGATGTGGGCGAGGTCGTTTCCCGAGACGAGAATGGCAAGGCTCTGAAAATGGTGGGAACCACGCAAAACGTAGACGTGGAAAAGCGCCTCGAGCTGGACCTGCGCGAGAAGTTCACCGAAAACGAACGGCTGCTAGGCGAAGTGGAGGAATCGGCCAAGCGACTCCGCAGTCTCGCCGAAAAAGCTGAGCAGGCGAGCAAGGCGAAGAGCGAGTTTCTGGCTATGATGTCGCACGAGATCCGCACGCCTCTCAACTCCATCATTGGCTACTCCGAACTCCTGCTCGGGGCGGATCCAGACGACCGTACTCGCGAGAATCTGGAGCCAATTCATCGAGCCGGACAGAACCTAATGTCGATTATCGGAGACATACTCGATTTCTCCAAGCTCGAGGCGGGCTCCATGCAGATAGAAAACGCGGCATTCAGTCTGACCGATCTTGTCGAGCAAGCCACCAGCTCCGCGCCGCCAAAGCGCAGCGTCACCTGCATCTCGAAGCTTCTCGACGAGATCGGGGCTCCCCTCAGCGAACAGATGTGGGTGGTCGGAGACGCCGTGCGCATCCGACAGGTGCTGATCAATCTCATCGGCAATGCCGTCAAGTTTACCGAAGCTGGCCAGGTTACCGTGCGTGTTCAGCTAAGGTCGGTGACCAAGAATCAAGGCCACTTCCTCTTCGAGGTTATAGATACCGGAATAGGCATCGAGAAGGCATCGCTCGACTCTATATTCGAGCCTTTCACGCAAAGCGATAGTTCCACTAGCAGGAAGTTTGGCGGCACAGGCCTCGGTCTCAGTATATGCAAGAAAATCGTCAAGGCCATGTCCGGAACTATTGGGGCGGAAAGCGACTTCGGAAAGGGCTCGAGATTCTGGTTCGAAATCGATCTTCCTATATATAGGCCTGTGAGCCTGCCAGCTGCTTCTAGTTCGAATGGCGGCTCGGAAGGTCCGCGACCGAAAGTCCTCATAGTCGAAGACAACCGGGAGAACAGAAATATACTGGTGAAGATGCTTGATGCTCTGTCGGTCGATTCCGATATAGCGGAGGATGGCGCCGCCGCGATCAAGAAGGTTCTAGTCGACGACTACGATGCGGTGTTCATGGATCAAAGCATGGAAGTCATGGACGGTCTGGAGGCCACGCGCCGGATCCGAGATCTGCCGGGCGAAAAGTATCGGGAGCTGCCGATCATCGCTCTCACTGCGAACGTCACCTTGGAATGCCGCGAAGCCTGTATAGAAGCCGGGATGAACGGCTTCATCGGCAAGCCCGCCTCGATTCTCGCAATCAGGTCCTGCTTGAGCGACTACCTCGAAAGCGTGAAGGTCGAACAACCCATCGGCGGTTCGTAGCGCCGAAAAGCCATTTAGACGTAGGATTTTCGCTAGCGAGGTACGGACGGAGCCAGGCTGGATGTTTCTTGCGGTCTCTGCCGTAGGGTAGGGATCGGTCGTCCCTCAGCTGTGCATTAGCGTCAACTTAACGGAAGAAGGCTCATTTGGAGGGCAAAGCTTGCTCCGTCGTTGCCGCACTGTTTATTCCCTGTGTAGGCTCCACGGCAATGACGGAGCATTGCCCTCCAGCAAAATGTTAAATTCTGCCTCGTCAGAAAAATTCGTGGGTTGATTTCGGTTCAGGCAAACAGCCAAGGTTGTGATAGAGAGACACTTGCAGAGCTTCGAAGGTTCTATATCCGTA
>JANQRJ010000047.1 GCA_028284635.1 Pelagicoccus sp. | reverse complement strand
TACGGATATAGAACCTTCGAAGCTCTGCAAGTGTCTCTCTATCACAACCTTGGCTGTTTGCCTGAACCGAAATCAACCCACGAATTTTTCTGACGAGGCTTCTTTTCTAATGAGAGATAAAATAGACGCGATTGTGCTTGCAAAAGAGCTAATTAGTGCTCCTGCCCCCAGGATGATCCATCTTTCAAGGCTAAACCAATCGTCAGTGGAGGTTTTTGTGCTCACGCTTACAATGATTCCGATCACCATAATAATAAGAAAACTGATGAATGAAATTAAAGTAAAAGGTGATCTCATGTTTTCTATGTAGGAAAAAATAGGGTAACTGTGGCAGAGTCAATCTGGTAGCTGAATCCGTTTTAGTAGAGAAAAGTGTAAGAAATGTGCCTTGAGAATTTTTATTGGTGAGAGTAGCTACTGCGTGTTTCCAATATCATTCATGCTTTGGCCATTGAAAGACGAGAATCAGTCGGTAATCAAAGCTTGGGAGGCTATGCCGCCTTTGTTGTGACTCCTTGGTGTCGGGTCAAGTGATGATCATCGAGAAACAAGCCGAGACCAACATCCTCAACCTGGGCCGCTTCGTGCGCCTGCTCGAGCTGGGCGAGGCGACCGTGACCCCTAACTCTGGCGGGTTCAACGCGCTGGAGGAGCTGGCTGCCAAGAGGTCAGCTTCCAGCTAGCTAGAAGAGTGAATTGGGTATCGGCATTTGCGCGTCGGTCTCGAGCAGATGCTGTTTTAGCAAGGCTTTCATTGTCTCGACCTTTTCCGGCATTTGGCTGGCGATGCTTTCCTTTTCGCCAGGGTCATCGGCGATGTCGAATAGAGACGGTTCCTCGTCGGGATGATAAGGCCAGACGAGCTTGTAGTTGCCTTGCAACACGACGCCTTGCGGAGGAACGGTTATTCCATGGTCTCGCGCAAGCTGCGGGTAGTGCCAGAACATTGTCTCGCGTTGCAAGTGGGTTTGGGGGCGCTTGAGAATCGGTAGCAAGCTCACTCCATCGATTGGCTGATTGGCTGGTGGGGTGACGCCGGCGATTTCCAGAAATGTTGGATAGAAGTCGATGCCATTGACTGGCTCTTCGCTTGCGCTGCCGGCTGGCACGACCTTGGGCCAGCGTATGAGCAGGGGAACTCGGGTACCACCTTCGTAGAACGACTTTTTGCCATACGAGTAGGGCAGATTGTTGGCGTGCTTGTAGACGCCTCCGTTGTCGGACGTAAAGACGACGACTGTGTTTTCTTCGATTCCTAGGTCGGCAAGCGTTGTCATGATATCGCCGACGCTCTGGTCGAGGCTCATCTTCATAGCTTCGAAATGGGCGTGCGGCTTGGAGAGTCTGTCCGTGCCGAATCCCTTCGCTTGAGTTTTGGCAAGGTTCTCTGGCTTGCCGGTCAACGGGGCGTGCACGGTGTAGTATCCGAGCGAGAGAAAGAAGGGGCGCCGCTTGTTTTCCTTGATGAAGAGGATCGCCTCGGTGGTCAGCCGATCGGTGATGTACTCTCCGTCTGGTCCGTCAGGGAGCGTGTCCAAGCCGTAAGGCGAAAACCAGCTCGGTGGGGCGGCTCCAGGACTGTATCCCGGCTGCTGGTCGAATCCTTGGTTGACCGGTTCGAACTCGCCTTCTCCGATGTGCCACTTGCCGATGTGAGCGGTAGCGTAGTCGGCAGTTTTCAGCTTTTCCGCGATGGTCACGGTCTCGATTGGGAGCGCGCCGCGCTGACGGGGAAGGTCGATGCCTTTGTACTGCTTGTGATAGGCCATCTCCTCTTCGCCCGGTCCAGGGATCCAGTGAGTGATGCGCACGCGCGCGGGGTACTGGCCTGAATAGATGGCGGCCCGAGTTGGCGAGCATTGCGGAGCTGGGGCATAGCCGTTTTTGAACTCGATGCTCTCGGCGGCGAGCTTGTCTATGTTTGGCGTGGGCGTGTGTGGATTCCCGGTATAGCCTAGATCTCCATAGCCGAGATCGTCGACCAAGAGTAGAATGAAGTTCGGTGAAGCCTCGTCGGCTCGGACGATTCCGATGACGGCGCCGATGAAAATGAATAGGAGGAGAGAGAGTCTGCGTTTTGTCGAAGGCGTGGGCTTTTCTTGCATTGCGGTGAAAATGCATTGCTAACGCTGGGACTTGGTCGAGCCCCAATTTTAGTTGCAGAATCAATTTTGCCCAGAGCTAGAGTGGACTCGAGGCTTGAGCGATGGCGTGTTCGATCTCGCTGTCGACCACGTAGCTGAGGCGTTTGGTCAGGCGTTGCGTTTCCAGGTCGGCGGCATCCTTGCTGGCCGCGAGTCTTGCTGTTTCGACGGCGAGCGCGACGTGGGCATGTTCGATCTCCGTTCGCTTCTTGCGAGCGGTCTCAATTCTGGCCTCGAGCTCTTTCAGATTGCTCGAGAACCCGGAAATCCGATTACGCGTCTCTGCGAGCCGCTGGTTCGCTTCCGCCAGTTTCTCGGCTTTTTCTGCCTTTATGCGGGCCTCCTTTGCGGCAAGAGCTTTGGCTTTGGCGGCTGCGATAGTTCTGGCTTGTTCTTCGAGTTGCGCTTCGAGTTCTCTCTGCTGCGCCGCTTTTTTGGCATCGGCGAGCGCGGCAGCCTCTGCGGCAAGCTTCTCTTTTCGGTCCGACTCGTATTTGTGGCCCTGATACAGAAATACAAAGCTTGCCAGCAGGATGATGGGGGTTCCGGCGTAGACGAGTAGGGTGGCGTTGCGGCGTTTCGAGTCATTCATCTTCTTGCTGATTCTTTTGGGGTTTCTTCAGTGGAGCGGGAGCGTATTGTGGCGAGTTGGCCTGCTCGGGCTAGGAGCCGTTCGAGGCTTTGACGGTTGGCTTGAACTTCGGGAATGTACTGCGTTAGGAAGCGCTTCTCTTCCTTCTTTCTCCTATAGCTTTCTTCAATTCGCGACAGGCGTTCCTCCTCCAGATAGAGATGGTTGGTTGTTTCGTAAACCTGATCTGCAAGCTCCTCGCGTTTCTTGACGGCTTCGTCGAGTTCTTTGTTGAGAGCAACCCAGGCTTTTTCTTCAGCCTCGTCGCGAGCATTCTTTTCCGCTTTTTCTCGGGCCCTCTTTGCCGCTTCGGCCAGGGCCTTTTCCTTCATGCGTTCCTGGTATATTCGTTTCTCCTCCGCTTCGGCGGCGGCTCTTTCGGCCTCGGCCTGCTGCTGAGCCAGGAGTATGCGGCTGTTCTCCTTCGACCAATTGACATAGTGGAATGAGAAGGCGGCAAGTATGATAACGGGTATTCCTATATAGTATTTTTTCATGAGCGGGAGGGGGTCGATCTTTCGTGGAGAAGTTTTATAGACTTTTCGAGGCGCGCGATCTTTTCGGGATCCGCGCCAGCTTTCCTTGCCTTGTCGAGGCTCTGCTCGGCATCACTAGGACGACCAAGCTGTATAGCTGCGGCGGTTGCTAGAGTCCAAGCATTGGCTGGTTTTGCTAGTGGCCCTTTCTCGCTTGCTCTCGCGATGTGGTTGTAGGTGGCCTCGTAGTCCTTCGTTTTCCAGTGGCGGTCGGCGAGTTGGAGATCGATTTCGGGCCAGGGCGTGCTTTTGGAGGCTCGCTGCAGGGTTTCGATTGCTTGACGCGATAGGTTTTGCTGGTCGTAGGAATAGACGAGCAGCATCCAGGTGGGCTTGTCTATATCGTCATCTTGGTCGATTCGGTTCTCGAGGAACTGGGCGCAGACGGCGTATTGCTCGAGTTCATACAGGATTTCAGCCTCGGAGGTCTGGGTGGCGGGGTCGTTCTTGAAGCCGCGTTTCTGGGCTCTTTGGATGGCTCCGTAGGCGGCCCACAGATCGCCGGCACGGTAGTGGGCGGCTACGATCTGGTCCCACAGGGAGGCGTCTTGGGGATCGAGTTCGAGAAGAGCTTCGATGAAGCGGGCGGATTCGGAATAGCGCTCGAGTTCCTGCAGGGCGGCGGCCGATATTTGATATAGCGTGGCGTTGGGGGTATCCTGCTTGGCGATGGCGCGGGCGCAGCTTTCCAGAGCCTGCTCAGAGCGTCCGGCCTGAAGCTGGGCGATCGCGTAGAACTGGAGCGTTTCGGCTTCGAGATTTTCCTCGCCGGAGAAATGCTGGTCGAAGAGGGCGAGCAGATCGTTTGAACGGTCGAGTTGATAGTATATCTGCCCGAGGCTGCGAATGGCTCTCTCCTGGGTGGCGGGACTGAGCGTTTGAGTATCTATGGCGGCCTGCAGGGGTTCGATGGCTTCCTCGAAACGGTCGTCTGCCAGGAGAATTTGGATACGGGCGAGTTTCGCGTACGCGTTGTCTATGGAGTTGGGATCGAGGGAGGCTTCGAGACGTTCGAGGCGCAGTATGGCTTGTTCGACGCTTTCCTCTTGGAGATCCGCTATTTCCCGCAGAGCGATTAGGGTTTTGGTTGCGGGCTGGCTTTCGGTAATCGAGTCGGGGGAGGGTCGCGCGGAGCTGGATATTGACAGCAAGGCGAGGGCGAGGAGGAGGGTGAGCGGGTTGCTGCGTCTCATTTCGGCTAGGGGTTGAAGCTGACGGGGAGGCGGACCTTGAAGACTACGGGCTTGCCGTCTTTGAGACCTGGTTCGAAGCGCCATTTGCGACCTGCGATTTCAGCGGCTCTAGCGAATGCGGGGTGGCTGGAATTCTCGTGGATCACGCGGACGACTCGTCCTTTTCGGTCGACTATGAGGAGGATGGTGGCCGATCCCTTGGGACCGGAGGAGGCGAGTTCGGCAGGGTAGCGCGGGGCGACTTCGAAGCGGACGGCTGGTGGACGGTCGAGCTCGAGGACGCCGAGGATGCTAGTGGCTATGTCGGAACCGCTGGCTTTTCTCTGGGCTGCGGTGGGGATGCCCACGGTACTCATTCCGTCAGGACGGGGCAAGCGAGGCCTTTCCGGGCGAACGAATTGGGTGATGGCTTGCGTTGCTACCGAGGTAGGAAGGGGCTCGCCGAGTCCGGGGGCTTCGAATTCCTTGGGAAGGAGGGATTCTTCCGGCTCCTCGTAAACTTCCTGGGTAGTTTCGGTTTTTGGGGCGTCGTCTTGATCCTCGAGAAAGAGGTCCATCTCGATGTGGCGTTCGTTCTCTTGGGTTTCCGTGTTCGAGTTCGAGAAGGCGAACAGGACGACGGCGTGAACGGCGCCGGCAACGATGAATGCGGGGAGTATTCGAATATTCATGACAGGGCTAGTTGAGCTCCACTGGTCGGAGCTTGGTTTGGATGGATACCTGGGAGATGCCTTGGAGCCTGGCTTCATCCAGGATGGCGACAGCATTGCCGAAATCGGCTTCTTCCTGGCCTTCGATGAGAATGCGGGGATCCGGGCTTTCGCGGCTGTATCGGGCGATCTTGGCAAGGAGCTGGTCCCAGGTGACGAGCTGCTTGTCCCAGGCGAATTGGTTTCCGCTGAGGACAGCGACGTTGATGGTCTCCGGCTCTTCGATATCGGTCGAACTGGCTCGCGATGCCGGTAGGTCTAGCTTGATCCCTTGCAGTCTGGTCATGGAGAGACTGACGAGGACGAAGGTGGCGAGGAGGAAGAATACGACGTCGATGAGCGGAATGATTTCGACGCGAGCGATCTTCGCGGGGCGGGGCGGCTTTAGTTTCATAGCTACCTTGGTTCAGGCCGATGTCTTGGCTTGCGATTCTATAGTGACTTTTCGAATTCCGGACTTCCGAACTTCATCTAGTATGACGGCGACCTTGCCGTAGGGGGCCTTTCGGTCGGCGTTGAGGAGGATGCGACCTTCTCGTCCTTCCTGGCGGCAAGTTTCGCGGTACTTCATGAGCTCGATGAGAAAGCGGTCGTAGCCTATCATGTCGTCGTTCCAGTACAGGGCTCCTTGCGGACTGATGGTGATGGTGACGTTCTCGGCCAGCTCGTGAGGCTGCGAGGTCATGGTTTCCGGCAGGGCGACGCGCACGCCTGGCTGCTTCGTCATTGAGAGGCTGACGAGAATGAAGGTGGCGAGCAGAAAGAATATAACGTCGATGAGCGGAACGATTTCCAGTCGGGCTTCCTTTTTGGAGCGGGTGAGGAGAGGTTTCATCGCGAGTTGTCGCTATATCGATTCTACTGGAGCAGGGCTACCTTTTCGCCGGGTCGCTCGCCGGGGCTTTTCTTGGCTTCTGCGAGGGCGATCTCGAGGAGACTGCCGCTTTCCTCGATCGCTCGTCGGGCGTCCTCGATGCGGGCGTTTATAAAGTTGTAGGGCATGAGGCACATGATGGCTATGAGGAGGCCTGCAGCGGTCGCGACGAGCGCTTCGGCGATCCCGCCGGTGATGGCGGTTGGAGCTCCGAGATCTCCCGTTATCTCGCCAAAGGATCCCATCATGCCAGTGACGGTGCCTAGCAATCCGAGAAGGGGAGCGGCCGTGATGGCCGTATCCAAAACGGGGAGACCTTGCTGGTAGCGAGAGATTTCTCTGCTCGAGGCCTCGGCAAATGCGTCCTCCTTGGCTTCGTCATCCGTTTTCAGGCAGTTTCCCAGAACGCGGCCTAGCATGTCGGAGCTATCGACGCCTACGTTTGCGGCCGCTTTGAACTCTCCTTCGGAGACAAGGTTCAATACCTTGCCGACTATATGGGGTTTGCGGGAGAATCGTTCTCTAGCGATGAATATAAGCCGCTCGATGACTACGGTCATGGCGAGGAGGGAGAGAAACAGCATAGGCCACATGATAGGGCCTCCTGCTACGAAGAGTTCCATGGGGGACTTGCCCATGAGGAAACCGAAAACAAGTACATTATTCATACGATTTATATTAGAGGGTTGAATTGGATCTCAGGCGCGTTTGGGGAGCGCCGAGAAGGGGATTTTAGAAGTCTCCGAGAAGGAGATCAAATTAACGTAGAGGCTTTGTCCTACACATGTAGGACTTAGATGGCGAAGGAATGTTCAAAAGTATTTCGTGAACATCCTTATTTCTTTGGTGGCCGCAAGGTGGGGCCTCAGCTCGCGGCCGCCAAGAATGGATCGTACGACGTGGTCGCGGGCTTCAGGCTTCGCTCTTCGAGCTACGACCCGACTGCGAAAGCTCCGCGCTACGTTTTTGCACGCCTTTGGCTATTTGCTCGGCTAGTTTCTCTATTAGTTTCGAGTGAACCTCGACTAGCGCGGAGTAACCATCCGTCTTTTGGGATTCGGTGAAGTCGAATGGCCTGTCGACGAGCATGGTGTTCGAAGAGTCGAAGAGCATCCAGTTGCCTCGTAGGGTGATGTCGCCGCTTTCGGTTCCGTGGAACGAGTCTATCTCGATGTCCAGGCGTTGTTTGGCGTTGGCTGCTTGGCGGAATTCCGGTTCGATTCGCAGTTCGGGCAGCTGTATTGATAGTTTGCGTACAAGGTCGCTGCGGATGGCTTCTCTGAGTGGTTCGGCCCAGCGGTGGTAGCGGGCGAGGTGGATGCTTCCATCTTCGAGTTCCAGCGCGATGCTGGACTGGGAGAGGTAGGATGGAAGGAGGAGTTTTCCGATGGCGACAGTCTCTTTCTCGATGTTTTGGGTGGCGATGGTTGGAGGAGAAGCGAAAGCGGCGAGGGTGTAGCGGGTTGTCTGTGGGGTGGAAGAGGAGCAGCCGGCTAAAGCGAAAGCTAGGAGAGCGAGAAGGACTTTGGTTTGCTTGTTCATTGCTGTCTGGCTTTGTGGAGCCGCGCTATTTGCGTTTCGCTTTGGGTTCCGGGTCGGACTTTGCGGGTTTGGAGAAGATGAGCGAGCTGGGGCGGTTCTGCACGGTTTCGGAGAGTTGCTCGATGTTTCTTAGGGCGGCGCTGAGTCTGGCGGCGGCAAGCCCAAGGTCTTGATACATGGCGGAGTGTGGAGATATGCCGCTGAGGGTGGTTCTCAGCTGCTCGAGGGTTGCTTTGAGGGCGTCGGGCAGCTCGTCGACAGACTTTTCCTTCATTGCGGCGCTGAGCTCTTCGAGGGCGGTTTCGGCCAGGGCGAGCGTCGATTCGATTTGCTTCACGGCTTTCTCGGATTCCTCGAGCATGCTGGCCAGGGGCAGATCACGCAGCATGTCGAGGGTCGTCACGACTTTCTGCTCTATCTGCTCCAGGCCGGTGGAGCGGGTTGGGAGGGTGAAGTAGTCGCCTGCCAATTCTATCCGAGCGGGTTCGGCGTCTGGGAAGAAGTCGAGCGAAACATAGAGGCGACCGGTGAGGAGACTGCCGGTCTTGAGAGTCGCTCTGAGGCCGTGGTCGACTCGCCTGACGAGGTCGTTTTCGAGGGCGAGTTGGGATTCGGGATTGTCTGGCCACTCGAGGCGGCCGGGGTCGAGGCGGATCAACACGGGAGCGGGAATCTCTTCGCGGGCGATGCTGACTTCTCCCGGGAGATATTGGAAGGAAACGCCGACAACGGATCCGACCTGCAGTCCGCGGTATTCGACAGGGGCGCCGGGCTTCAGGCCTCTGACCGAGGTATCGAAGAGGAGCAGGTATTCGCTGAAGAATTGGTAGGGCTGTTCGTTGATGCTCGCGAAATTCGGATACAGGATGAACTCGCTGTCGTCAGTGACGGGTTCGCCGGGGCGTATTCCGTCTGGCAGGTCGAAGGCCACTCCGCCCGAGATGATGGTCTCGAGAGAGCCGGCTCGCACGGCGATGCCGCTGGAGTCGGCTTCGATAGCCATGCCACTGACGTTCCAGAAGCTGCTAGCGTCGGTGAGGAGCTCGTTGTAGGGAGCTTCGATGAAGACCTGGTACTTGAAGGATTGCCTCTCGGGATCGAAGGTTCCGCTTTCGACTTGGCCGACGCGGTAGCCTTTGTAGAGAACGGGATCGCCAGCGCTGACCGAACCGGCTTCCTTTCCTAGCAGGGTCACTCTTTGCCCAGGCGATCCGTTTGGCGTGAGGGGTCGATCGTCTAGGCCCGTGAAGGCGCGTTTGCCGGGTTTGCCTTCGCCGGGAGCGAGTTCGATGTAGGCGCCGGAGAAAAGGGTGCCGATTCCTGAAATGCCGCCTGCTCCGATGCGAGGACGGACGACCCAGAAACGGGTGTCTTGGCGGAGGAGGGCGGTTCCTTCCTTCTTCAGACGGGCCTTGACGACGACATCCTTGTAGTCGTCGCTCAAGTACACGCTATCCACGATGCCTACGTCGACGCTACGGGCTTTGATCATGGTTTTGCCTGCCACGATCCCATCGGCTCGGGAGAAGCGTATTTCTATCTCCGGCCCTTGGTTTCGGTAGGAGTGGACTAGCATCCAGGCTCCGAGTATGACAGCGAGAATGGGTACGGTCCAGATGGCGGAGATGCGTCGGGTGGACTTGATGGAAGCGGTGGGAGACGAGGTCATGCTTGTGTTTCTTCTTTGGCGAGGGAGTCCCAGATGAGTCGCGAATCGAAGGAGGAAGCGGCCAGCATGGTGAAGGCGACGACTCCGGCGAAGGAGAGCGCGGCTGGCCCGGGTTGGATGGATAGCGCTGCGCCGAGCTGAACCATGGCGACGAGTATTGCCACGACGAATACGTCAATCATGGACCATCGACCGACGGTCTCGGTTAGCTTGTAGAGGTAGGCCCGCTGCCCTTGGCAGTGTTGGCGGGCTCTGGTGACGGACCAGCAGAGCCAGAAGAGAACCAGCATCTTGGCTATGGGTACGAGTACGCTGGCGAAGAAGATGATGGAGGCGATGACGTAGGATCCGTGTCCCCAAAGCGTGATTACGCCGCTGAGTATGGTGTTGGTCTGAGCGTTGCCGAACTGCTCGGTTCGCATGATCGGGAGAAAGTTTGCTGGAAAGTAGAGCACGGTGGCGGTCACGAGCAATGCGATGGTCTTCTGTATGCTGGCTGGTTTACGGACGACTATCTTCGTTCCGCAGCGTGGGCATGTCCTTTCGTTCGACTGGCAAAGCCGTTCGCAGGTGGGGCAACTGGTCAGGCCTTGGGCGGCGGCGCTGTCCGACGGGAACCGGCTCATTTGGAGGGGTCTCCAATCCGTTGCCAGAGAAGGCGACGGTCGAGGCTGGCCATGGTGGCGACGAACATGAGGGCGAAGCCTGCGTAGGCCCAGAAGGACAGTCCGATTACTACGGTGGCTAGGGAGGCGATCTTCGTCAGGCTCACGAGTACTCCTATCATGAATACGTCTGCCATAGTCCAAGGGCCGATTCTGAAAACGAGCTTGCTTAGGGTGGCTATGCCTACAAACCGTTTACCGAGGGCGAGTGGAGTAGTTATAAAAACAATACAGGCCAGCGAGAGAGCAGGTCCGATGAGGATTAGGGCCAGTACGATGCAGGCCAGAGTTGGGCTGCCATGACGCATGAGCTCGGTGGCTGCTTGAGCGAGATTCATGACCTGTTCTCTGCCACTGGCCTTGAAGGAGAGAAAGGGAAAGGAGTTGGCCACGATGAACAGGATTAGCCCGGTTATGGCGAAGGCGAGCGGTCTCACAACCCCGCCTCTGGGCGAAAGTGCCAAGTGGTGTTGGCAGCGTGGGCAGTGCGCTCGTTGCCCTTCTTCAAGCTCTGGCAGATCGACAAGAAGGTCGCAGCTGGGACAAGCGACGCGTTCGGCATGCTTAGGGCTGGGAGCGTGAGTGAATCCAGACGGCATAGGATGGTGGCAAGATTAAGCGGCGTCCGTTCGCTGGCAATGGGGAAAGTTGGGTTGGTCGTTCGCAGCGCGGGGCTTCAGCTCGCGTCCGCAGGGCTGCCGTAGGGCCGGCGCTTGCGCCGAGCTGCGTTAGAGCGTTTTGCGATAGAGATTGATGTCCCCTTGTCCATAGAACGCTAGCAGTAGGGCGTCCTCTGCAGCGACGGCTTCGAAGAGTTCGAGCATGAGCTCCTGCTCCTCTGGCCATGGGTAGCAGTAGAAGAGATCTATCTCCTCGATCTCAAGCTCCATATCCTCGTATCGCAAGCTGTGATTGAGGCTGTTTTTGCTGCGGGCGAATCCGGGGGGAGTCATCAAGCGGTAGCCGCCGTGGGCGAGGTAGCTCTCGAAGCCTTCGGGGAGGAAGCTTGTATTCAGAATCTGGGTATTCAGGCGATGCTCCTCGACGAGCTCCCTGGAGTGGCGGGCGAGTTCGGGTTCGATTTCGATGCCGTAGGATTCGTAGCCGAGCAGGGTGGCCATGCTAGCGCAGACGCCGAAGCCGCAGCCCCACTCGCAGAAGACGTTGCCTAGGGCGAGGTCTTTCTGACGCACGTATTCGAGAGCGGAATACACGGTCTCGGGATCGCTTGGCACGTAGCGCGGGAGCCTGCGGTCTCGTTTGGCGTCGAAGAACTGGTCGATCTTGAGGGAGGCCGCCGCCAGAAAATCGGCTATGTATCCCGGTGGCTGGACGACGGGGAAATCGGATTCGATCTGCTCGAATGGCATGGATCGCTAGTGGAGCGTGATTTCCGGCGAGTTTTCCAGATCGAGCATAATACGGGCGTTGCCCCGATTGATGGCTATCTCCAGCAGGTCGCCCGAGCCGATATAGGCTACGGGTTTTCCAGTCGGCACGTCGGAGAAGGCTTGTCGAAACGGTACGCGCTGGCCGGTGCCGATCTCGATTTCGTTTGGCTTGGGGCTGAGCCCATGAAAGCCAAGGTTGCTGATTCCATTGCCAAAACGATCGAAGTAGATGACCTGGCCGGCTTGGGGGAGCTCGTTGACTGGGCTGAACTGGAAGCCGAGCTGGACGAATTCGGGCAGGGGTCGCCCAATGTCGTGGGCGGTGGCGCCGTTGGCCAAAGCTGCGGCTGCTGGGGCGAAGATGTCTCTACCGTGGAAGGTGTTGCTTGTCTTCGCTTCGAAGCCGCACATGCCGGGCTCGATGCCAAACGCCCGCTTCATGCAAGGCTTTAGCAGGGTGGCTAGCCCATTGTCCGGGGTTACGAAATTGTAGTCGCCGGTGTAGAGAACGATTGGCAGTCGTTGCGACCCGACCCCTGGATCGACCACGCAGAGGAAGGTCGTGCCCTTGGGAAAGTCGTCGTAGCACTGCGAGAGTACAAACGCTCCTGCGTGGATATTGCCCGGCTCGATTTCGTGGGATATGTCTATGATCTGGGCTTGAGGAGCGGCTCGGGCGATGACCGCTTTCATTGAGGCCACGTACCAGTCGTTTGCCCCAAAGTCGCTCAGCATGGCAATGATGGGAGGAGGCTTGGGTTCTGGCGCGGGTTTTGGCTTTCGTCTCAACATACAGCTTGGTTTCTCCGGCGAGAGGGATCGCCTTTTTCATGACGGACGCTATGGCGGAAAACATGAATGTTAACCGGTTTTTTGCTCTTATCGCGCTGATGTCAGCCGCAAACTTGTCCTTCGCTCAGGAAGAAGGAGAGTTCGAGCCTCCATTTAGAGAGGCCTTCTTCATGTCCGAACTCGAGGAGGACCAAGGCCTCCCGCAAGCAGTTCGAGTGGGCGGGGTGGTCTTCGTTTCCGCCACTAGCGCCCCTGGCGACAGCTTGGAAGAGCAGTTGAAGACGATCTACATTCGCATCCAATCTACCTTGGGCCGTTTTGGCCTCTCCATGGTGGACGTCGCCCAGGAGCGTATCTATACCACCGATCTCGCAAGACTCGAAGCCGCCTTCGGTCAACGTCTTCTCTACTACACCCCTGCCGACGCTCCAGCTACTAGCTG
Organism: Pelagicoccus sp.; assembly: GCA_028284635.1. GTDB lineage: Bacteria > Verrucomicrobiota > Verrucomicrobiia > Opitutales > Opitutaceae > Pelagicoccus. Next base: position 4,624 of record JANQRJ010000047.1, on the reverse strand, counting down.
GTTGGAAGTCGCTCGCCTCCCTGGCGAGGGCCGCTTGCTTGCCATCGAGGTCATCGCCGTAGCCGGCCCCCAAGTCCAATAGAATAGGCGGTTGGCTGGCCTTGCTTTCCGAGCCGAGTTTTCGATGCTGTCGCCTTATGTCCTATCAGCCATCGGAAGCCATTCTGGAGAAGTACGCGGATGTGATGATCAACTTCGCGTTGAACAGCGGGGAGGGCGTCAAGCCGGGCGAGGTCGTGCAGCTTCGCGTCCCGGAGGTGGCAAAGCCCTTTCTCATTACCCTGCGTCGGGCGGTTCTGAAAGCAGGCGCCCATCCGCTCATCATATATTCGCCTGACGGGATGATGCGGGAGTTCTTCGAACTGGCGAACGACGAGCAGCTTTCGTTTTTCCCGGAGAAGTATTTGAAGGGCATGGTAGACCAGATCGACCATACGGTCGCCATCCTGGCCGATACGGACAAGAAGGAGCTGGATGGCATCCCGAGCAAGCGGATCATGACTCAGCAGAAGTCCCTCAAACCCTATATGGATTGGCGGCGGGCCAAGGAAAACGCTGGCAAGTACACCTGGACGCTTTCCATGTACGGCACCCAGGCCATGGCCGACGAGGTGGGCATGACGCTGGAGGAATACTGGGAGCAGATCATCGAAGCCTGCTATCTGAACGAGGACGAGCCCGCTGAAAAGTGGAAGGCCCTCTATACGGAGCTCTACTCCTACAAGGACAAGCTCGATGCGCTGCCTATCGAGAAGCTTCATATCGAGGCGGAGGGTACCGATCTTTGGATACAGCTGGGAGAGAAGCGAAAGTGGCTCGGCGGTTCCGGTCGCAACATCCCTAGTTTCGAGCTCTTCGTTTCGCCTGACTGGCGCGGGACGCAAGGGCGTATCCAGTTCACGGAGCCGCTCTATCGCTATGGCTCCCTCATCGAAGGAGCGTATCTGGAATTCAAGGACGGCCGTGTGACGAAGGCGACTGCCAGCAAGGGCGAAGACCTGCTAAAGGAAATGGTTGCCGTGGAGAATGCGGACAAGGTCGGTGAGTTCTCCCTGACCGACCGTCGGTTCTCCCGCATTACGAAATTCATGGGCGAGACGCTCTACGACGAGAATGTGGGCGGACGATTCGGCAATACCCATATTGCAGTAGGTTCTGCCTATCGAGATTCCTACACGGGCGATCCTTCCTCGCTCAGCGAGGAGGAGTGGGAAAAGCTCGGCTACAACAATTCCGTCGTGCATACCGATATAGTGGCCACGTCCGATCGTCTGGTAACCGCTCACCTCAAGGATGGCTCGAAACGAGTTATCTACAGCGACGGCGAATTTCAGGTGTAGGGTAGGTGATAGACGGCAGCTTGATGGGATCGTCCCTGCTGCATCTCGTAGCCGAACTCGTTCACGACCGAAGGGAGAAGACCAGCCAAGAGTTTGGTCGTTTGGAAATCCGCTATCCAAACTCTATCGAGTTCGGCTACGAGATGGACTGCTTGCCCCCGGCCCCAGGGGAATCTTTTTTCAACACGCTCTAAAGGCTTGACCTCTTGGAGCCGATTCGCCTTCTTCGCGACTCTCCTCTCAAGATGAATCCTAACGACAAGCCAACGCTTTCCGCTTTCAACCTCGTGGTGCTCAACGTGGTCGTGGTGGTCGTGGTCGGATGGATCGCGTCTGCGAGAGGTTGAGCGAAGCTAGTAAGCAAATTCGAAACAACCCCGCCGACGCGAATCGGCGGGGTTGTTCGTTTTCGGATGACGATTCTGCCGGTCCGAGTTTGGCGCCAAACAACCTAAAAAGTATCCGAAAAATGAATCACACAGGCGCGGAAATCATCATTAAGCTCCTCGAGCGGCAGGGAATCGAACGCATTGCCGGTATCCCCGGCGGGGCGAACCTGCCGCTCTACGACGCTCTTTCGAGCAGCGAATCCATTCGCCATATCCTTGCTCGTCACGAGCAGGGAGCTGGCTTCATCGCTCACGGGCAGGCGAGGGTGACTGGCGAGCCAGCCGTCTTCTTCGCTACTTCCGGACCGGGCGCGACCAACGCGATCACGGCCTTGGCCGACGCGAAGCTGGATTCCATTCCCATCATCTGCATCACCGGACAGGTGCCTCAGGACCTGATCGGCACGGACGCGTTTCAGGAGATCGATACCTTCGGTCTGAGCGTTCCGGTCACTAAGCACAGCTATCTCGTCAAGGATGCCCGCGACTTGCTGGAGATCTTGCCGGAAGCGTTTCGCGTCGCCCAGTCTGGTCGCCCAGGACCCATTCTGATCGACGTCCCGAAGGATGTGCAGATGCAACGGGTTTCTTTCGAAAAGTGGCCAGAGCCTGGCCGTCGAGATCCGGCTCCGCAGTTCGCTGCCGAGGAGGTCGAAGCGGCGGCCCGGATGATCAGCGAGGCTTCTCGCCCGGTGCTCTACGTCGGTGGGGGCGCGATCTTTTCCGAAGCGAGCGAGCATATTCGCGAATTGGCGGAACGTATCCATGCACCGGTGACGACTACCTTGATGGGGCTTGGGGCGTTTCCGGGCAGCCACGAGCAGTCGATCGGAATGCTTGGCATGCATGCGGCCCGTTTCACCAATCTGGTCTTGCAGGAGTGCGACTTGCTGATCGCTCTCGGCGCCCGCTTCGACGACCGGGCCACGGGAAAGGTCGCCCAGTTCTGTCCGGACGCGAAGATCGTGCACATCGACATCGACCCTGCGGAACTGCACAAGATCAAAGCGGCTCATGTCGCCATCGAGGCGGATCTTCGCGAGGCGCTGGAAGCTCTGATACCGCAGGTCGAGCCACGTCGCAATTCCGCTTGGATGGACCGGGTGGGGGAGCTGCGCGCCTCCTATCCGATGCGTATGCCGGATGCCGATTCCCCCACCTCGGCCTACGGCATCGTCCGGCAGACGCAGAGCATCCTGCCTGCCGATACTATCGTGACCACTGATGTGGGCCAGCACCAGATGCGGGCTGCCCAGGCGTTTTGTTTTGACGAGCCGCGTCTCTGGTTGACTTCCGGAGGCCTGGGGACGATGGGCTTTGGCGTGCCTGCCGCGATCGGCGCTGCTGTCGAAGTGCCGGGAAGAACGGTGGTCTGCTTCTCTGGAGATGGCAGTCTGATGATGAATCTGCAGGAACTAGCCACGGCGGCCGAGGAGGGAGTCGATTTGAAGATCGTGTTGTGCAACAACAACTCGCTGGGTCTGGTGCATCAGCAGCAGACTTTGTTTTACGGTCGGAACATCTTCGCGTCGAATTTCAGCAGCATGCTGGATTTTTCCATGATCGCTCGCGGCCTGGGGATTGCAGCTTACGATTTGGGAGCGAGCGAGGATCCGGCGGGAACGCTCCAGGAGGCCCTGCTTGCAGAAGGTCCAGTCTTGATCAACGTGCCCATCGACGTGGAGAAGCGCGTGTTTCCTATGGTTCCGCCGGGTGGGGCCAACAGCGAGATGCTGCACGAGGAGCTGGAAAAGGCCGTAGGAGTGTGAGCCTCTGTAGAGCATTTTTCGTATGGCAAGTCGCATATGGGTTGGTTCCGAACTGCACCCGGATCACCATGCGGCTTGAGGTAGGGCCCGATCGCCGAGCGGGCCGCGGAGAATGGATCCTGCAACACGGCGATCGGGCCCTACCTTAAATCGATCTATGACGGGTTTTTCGAGAAGCCGCAGACTCCTGATCAAGTGATCGTCAAAATGCGATCACCTAGACGAAATTTGCTCTAGAAGGGGCGGACGGGAGCGGTTGTCCGACGGGTTTTCGGAGGATCTTGCGGGTTTGTCCTATTCTGACTGGGGAAAAGAGAGGCTTCACGGAACTCTTTCCTGGGGAACCATCTCTAAGTTTGTCCCCCCTCATGAACGAATCGATATCCTCTCACGATCCGGTTTCCAGTTCCGCTCCAGAGTTCGGCTGCGTAGACGTTCTGTCCGCAGAGGGATCTTCACGCTCAAGCGATAGCGTTGTTCTGGCCTTGGTTGGCGGTTCGTTCGCGGCTCTACTGGGGGCGGCAATTTGGACTGCGGTCTCGATCGAGACGGGCTATCAAATTACGGTATTGGCTTTGGGCGTGGGCCTGTTGGTTGGATTCGCGGTGCGTTTTTCGGGCAAAGGCGTCACGCTGCGCTTCGGCTTTTTCGCGGCGGGTCTGACCTTGTTCGGATGCCTGCTAGGCAAGCTTTTCGCAGAGGTAGCGTACGTCGCTGCGGCGTACGAAGTCGGTTTTTGGGAGGTCGCGACCAGGTTGAACGGAGCCATGATAGCCGAGATCTACAGGCTTTCGTTTTCGTTTAGCGATCCGCTTTTCTACGCCATCGCTGCGTACGCGAGCTTCAGATTCGGGGTTTGCGAAGCGAACTGACGAGTATCGTCGCCAGAAAAAGGCCAGCTCCCGTTTTCGGAAGCTGGCCTTTTTTATCTGGTCGGTCGTAGCGCGGATCCCGCAGGGCGCATTGGCGTGAACTTAAGCCGAAAGGCGGTGGGCTGGAGGGCAATGCTCTCCCGCGACTGCGCATTGGCGTCAACTTAACGGAGGAAGCATCCTTTGGAGGGCAACGCTCCGTCGTTGCCGCACCGGTTGTTCCCTCTGTAGGCTCTGCGGCAATGACGGAGCAT
>JANQRJ010000042.1 GCA_028284635.1 Pelagicoccus sp. | reverse complement strand
GTAGCGACACACGACTTGAGGTAGGGCCGGATCGCCGAGCGGGCCGCGGAGAATGGATCCTGCACCACGGCCCGCTCGGCGATCGGGCCCTACCTCAAGTTGGGGTGGCTTGGCTGTTTTGCTGGGCCTGGACGGCGGTGAGGGCGATCGTATATATAATATCGTCGACGAGGGCGCCTCGGGAGAGGTCGTTCACGGGTTTGCGCAGGCCTTGCAGCATGGGGCCGATGGAGACGACGTTGGCGGAGCGTTGGACGGCTTTGTAGGTCGTGTTGCCGGTATTGAGGTCGGGGAAGATGAATACGTTTGCCTTGCCGGCGACGGGGCTGTCGGGGGCCTTGGTCTTGGCGACGTCGGCGATGGCTGCGGCGTCGTACTGGAGGGGACCATCTATAACGAGGTCGGGGCGGCGCTCCTTGACGAGGCGGGTGGCTTCGACGACCTTGTCCACGTCGGCTCCGGCGCCTGAGCCGAGCGTGCTGTAGCTGATCATAGCGATGATGGGGTCTATGCCGAAGGCTTTGGCGGAATCGGCGCTTTGCATGGCGATGTCGGCGAGTTCTTCCGCGTTCGGATCGGGGTTGATGGCGCAGTCTCCGTAGACGAGTACCTGGTCGGGCAGGCACATGAAGAAGATGGAGGAGGCGATCTTGGCTTGGGCCTGGGTCTTGATGAGCTGGAGAGCGGGACGGACGGTGTTGGCGGAGGAGTGTTCGGCGCCGGAGACAAGGCCGTCGACCTCGTCGTGGGCGAGCATCATGGTGCCGAGCACGACGTTGTCGCTGAGGTGGTCTCGGGCGATGCGTTCGGTCATGTTCTTGTGGCGCCGCATCTCGATCATGGGCTCGACGTAGCGTTCGCGGATGGCTTCGGGATCGACGATCTCGACGGTATCGGGAATCTTGAGACCCATGGCTTCGGCTTTGAGGCGGATGCTTTCGGGGTCGGCGAGCAGGACGCAGCGGGCGATGCCTCGCTGGGCGCAGGCGACGGCGGCTTGCATGGTGCGGGGTTCGTCGCCTTCGGGCAGGACGATGCGCTTGTCGGCCTCGCGGGCGATGCGGGTGAGCATGTGGCGAAAGGCTGGGGGCGAGAGCTGGCGCTTGACGGCGGAGGCGAGGGTTTGGCGTATCCAGTCGCTGTTTACGTGCAGGGCGACATGGTCCATGGCTTGCTGGATGCGCTCGAGGTCGTCGACGGCGATCTCGAGGTTCATGTCGTGCAGGGCTCTGGCGGTTTCGAAGGAGGTCTTGTTGACGTGGAGCAGGGGGAGGCCTGTTTCCCAGGCCTTGTGGCAGAGCTTGAGGATGCGGGGGTCGGGGTCCTGGTCGCTGGTGAGGGTGATGCCTGCCAGTCGGGCTCCGTTGCGGGAGGCCATGGAAGCCGCGAGGATAATGTCGCTGCGGTCGGAGGGGGTGACGAGGAGGTTGCCGGTTTTGAGCACGTGGAGGATGTTGGGGACGGCGCGGGCGCAGAGCTCTATCTTCAGGACGCGGCGGCTGTCCATTTCGCCTGGCTGGAGGACCTTGGCGTCGAGCAGCCTGGCCACGTCGGCGAGGCGCGGGGCGAGGAGGAGCTTGGCGTGAGGCACGAGTCCGATGAGGTCGATGTTCTCCTGGCGGAAGACGGGACAGCTTTCCTGGAGGAACTGGGAGAGGGCTTGCGGGCTGATTCCGCCGAAGTTGATGGTGCTGCGGCAGGTTTCGAGGTTGGCCTTGTTGACGACGACTCCGGCGACGCGTCCTTTGAATTCGGATACGCCGAGCTCGAGTTCGCGATTGATTTCCTCGATGCTTTGCTCGGTGAGTCGGGTCACGAGGATGACTTGCGAGGAGAGGGTCTGGGCGAGCTGTCGGTTGAGGCTCTCGCCCATGGGGAAGTCGTCGGTCTGCAGGAGGCCTTCGACGATGATGGCGTCGGCTTGGGCGAGGGCGTCTTCGAAGCGGTGCACGATTTTCTCCAGCAGGAGCTGAATCTTGTTCTCGCCGATCAGGCGGCGGGCTTCGGAGATCTCGATGGGCTCCGGGGGAGAGAGCGTGGTGACGGCTTTTATGAACTGGGTGGAGCGGTCCTGGTGTTCGTCGGGCGTCATGGGCTGGGCGATGGGCTTGAAGAAGCCGACGCGCACGCCTTGGCGTTCGAGCGCGCGTACCAAGCCGGTGGATACGGTGGAAAGCCCGACGCGGGCTCCAGTGGCGACGGTGAGAAAGACGTGTTTCATGCTAGGTTAGGTGGAGGTGTTTCTGCCCACAGATTGCACAGATTTACGCAGATGGAGATTAGTGGAGTTTTGTGGAAAAAGAACCGACGCGGCTCGCTCGGCCCTTCGGCGAGCTCAGGGTGGTGAGCTTTGTCGAACTACGATCGAGCCCTACCTTTGGTGACTTGTTGGACATTCTCTGAACGATCTGCGAATTCGGTTCATTTCGTTATTAGTTCGGTTGGAGGAGGTCGCGGGTTTCGAGGGCTATCATGAGCTCTTCGTTGGTGGGCTGGACGAGCGCTGCGCTGGGGGAGTCGGAGCTAGTGATGGGGCCTCCTCCGTTGCTGCGCACGGCGGCGTTGGCGGCGGGGTCGAGTTCGAATCCCAGGTGTGAGATGCGGGCGATGGTTTCGGCTCGGGTGGCTTCGTCGTTTTCGCCGATGCCGCCGGTGAAGACTAGGGCGTCGAGGCGGCTGACGGTGGAGCGTAGGGCCGAGATGGATTTGGCGAGTCGGCGGATGAAGATGGCGATGGCGAGCTGGGCTGTCTGGTTGCCTTCGGCTGCTTTGGCTCGCAGTTGTCGCATGTCGTTGGATTCCGCGGACAGGCCGAGCAGGCCGCTTCGCTTGTTCAGAATGGTATCGATTTCCTCGATACTCAGGCCGAGGGCGCGATGCAGGTGGAGGATGATGCCTGGATCTACATCGCCGCCGCGGGTGCCCATGACGAGCCCTTCGAGCGGGGTTAGCCCCATGGTGGTGTCGACGCAGCGGCCGTCCTGGATAGCGGCGGCGCTACAGCCGTTTCCGAGGTGAACGGTGATGAGGCAGGTTTCTTCGAGGGGGCGGCCTAGGCGGCGAGCGGCTTCTCCGGCGACGTATTTGTGGCTCGTTCCGTGGAAGCCGTAGCGGCGGATGCCGTGTTGTTCGTAGAGATCGATTGGAAGGGGATAGAGGTAGGCTTCCTTTTGCAGGGTCTGGTGAAATGCGGTGTCGAAGACGGCGACCTGGGGCAGCTTGGGGAAGCTGGAGCGAGCGCTGCGGATGCCGAGCAGATTGGCTGGGTTGTGCAGCGGGGCGAGGGTGGAGCAGCTTTCGATGGCGGCTTCGATTTCGTCGTCGATTTGGGCGGCGGCGGTAAAACGTTCTCCTCCGTGCACCACGCGGTGGCCGACGGCGGCGATGCTCAGGTCGGCGTTTTCCGGGCCGGCGAGAAACTCGGCGAGCGACTTGAGAGCGGCGGCGTGGGCGGCTCCGTTTGGCAGGGCTTGGCTGAGGTTTTCGCTGGAGCCGTGGGCGCTGAGGATGCCGACTGGCGAAGTTCCGCCCAGCTCTTCGAACCTGCCGCTGGCCAGATCCTGGCCTGAGCTGGTATCGACGACCGAGAATTTGAGCGATGAGCTGCCGCAGTTGATGACCAGGACGTTCATGTGTCGGTGGTGTATTTTACTCGATGGTTGGCGAACGTGATGGTCGCGTTAAAACAAGGTAGCTACAGGCTTTGCTGCTAGAGCTGCGCCCGTCAAGAGCTGGCCATGTCTTTGAAAGAGTTTTAGAAGACTCGCTCCAGAGGGGGATAAGGCCTGCTGATAAGACTGATGTCGTTTGCAGTCGAGAAAGAGGTGGCGTTCATCTCGACTTGGAGATTCTGAGCAAAACTCGCTCTGCGGGATTTGACGACGAGTCCGTCGTGGTTTCGTTGGTTGGAAGACGAGGAATCGGATCTTCGAATCGTTGAACCTAACTCGAAACAACCTATGGAAAAAAAAGATACTGCCGACCTCGAAAATCGGATACCGATTCACGAAGTGTGGGACAAGGTGCTGATGCTGCCCATCTATGGAATCGTCGATTCCAAGAAAGGTCAGGACATCATGGAGGCGATCCTCCAGAAGGTAGTGGCCACGAAATCCTCGGTGATTATCCTCGACATACTGGGGGTGGCGACGGTCGACAGCGCTGTGGCCAATCATCTGATCAAGATCACCAAGGCTACGAGGCTGATGGGCGCCGACTGCATCATATCGGGCATCTCGCCAGCGATTGCTCAGACGATCGTCAGTCTTGGTATCGAGCTGGGAGAGGTGAAGACGAACGCTACTCTGAAGGACGCGCTGGCTGCGGCTTTTCAGCTTGCGAACCTAAAGATCGTCGCGATCGGGGAGGGATAGGCCTTTGCTCTCTCAAGCTTCCGCACCAAACGAGCCGCGAATCTCCTACCATATCAGTCGCGGAGGTTTGGTGGCTTCCGTCCAATCGGAATTGGGCGACTCGGCCGTCGATTGTTTGAGGCGCCGCGTTCTCGATCAGGTCTACGAAAATTCGCTCTGCGGCGTCCTGATCGATCTGTCTGGCGTGGAGATCATAGATTCGTTCGGGCTGCGAAAGCTGGTCGATATCGCGAAGATGACGAGATTGCTTGGGGCGGAAACGCGCTTCACGGGCATTCGCCCCGAGGTGGTCGCATCGCTGGTCGATCTAGGAACCGTCTCTTCCGACTTCGTCGTAGTTGCGGACTTGGATGCCGGACTGGCTGCCTTTAGCGAGCGAACATGACGTCTGAAGCGCAGCGAATCGAGATCGAAGCGGAGAGGGACGTGCGTCTCGCCGTCCGAACGGCTGTCGATGCGGCCCGTTCTCTGGGCTTCGATCGCACGCGTTCGCTGATGATCGGAACCGCGGTGTCAGAGCTGGCCCGCAATATCCATGTTCACGCTTGTCAGGGGTACATCTCTATCGAGACGTCGCGGCGCGGCGAGGCGATCGGCTTGCGTATCGTTGCCCAAGATGATGGTCCTGGCATCGAGGATTTGGATCTCGCTTTGCAGGACCACTACAGCACGCGTCGAAGTCTGGGGATCGGCCTTCCGGGAACCAAGCGCTTGATGGACGAGTTCGATATATCGAGCGAGCCTGGGAAGGGCACTTGCATATCCGTCAGCAAATGGAAGTAAGCGATTTGAGCATCGACTGGGCGATCGCGAGCCAACCGTTCGAGGAAGGGTCCGAGAGCGGTGACATGGGAGCGATCAAGCCTCTGGACAGCGGTTTTGCGATTGTGGCGGTCGATGTGGCAGGGCACGGAGCGGGAGCCGCCTCCCTAGCCAATGCGATTCGCGTCTTTTTCGAGAGAAGCTACGAGCTGGCTCCCGTCGAATTCCTGTCGGCGCTTGACGGAGAGCTGAAAGGCACGCGCGGCTGCGTGGGGGTGTTCGGGCGCCTCGGGCCGCAGGAGCGCGTTTTTCGCTACGCCTCCGTCGGCAACGTGCAGGGCGTCGTTTTCGGAGAGCATCGGCGTCGACTCGTATCGCAAGATGGAATCATCGGGTATACGATGCCGAAGCTCAGGGAGCGGCAAATCGCTATCGAATCGGGCGAGTGTCTCGTCCTCTACTCGGACGGAATCAGGGAATACTTCGATCCGGATCCGTCGCTGGTCGAACGCTCGGCAAGCGCCGGACAGATTGCGTCAGGAATTTTGGATACGTTTGGCAAAGGCGTCGACGATGCTCTATGCCTCGCCCTGAAACTCGGCTAGGCATGAAGAAGCTGGCATCTCTAGACGTCGACGGAACAGAGGAAGCGGTCGTCCTGCGGACCAAGCTGTGGAGCTTGGCTCGCGCTCTCCTGCTGTCGAAGACGGAGGCTACTAGGACCGCAACCCTGCTCTCCGAGCTGTCGCGGAGGTTGCTGGCCGAAGAAGACTCCTTCGCCTTGCGGATCGATCTAGACGAACCGGACAGGAGGCGTATCCGCTTTTCCGTGAAGGAGGGGGTTGCAATACCCGAGAGCAAGGACGATCCCTTCCGCCGCTTCTTCGATCGGGTCGATATCGGCGAAATCGGAGAAGGCTGCTTTTGGATGGTATTGGAGAAGAATCTTCCCGCAGCGAGCTCCGGCGAGGAAGTCCGGACGTTTGACGAGCTTCGGGAAATCGTCGAACGCCTCTCCGAGCATCAGCTTCTCGAAAGGGTGGAGCGTCGCAACAAGGAGTTGGCCAAGGCGTACGAAGCGCTGCGGAATTCCCGCAACGAGCTGCTGAACAGAGCTCAAAGTCTCGCCAAGCTAGGCGGCTGGGAGATCGATCTCGACACCATGAAGCTCGATTGGACCGACGAGCTCTACCGTATCCACGAACTGCCTACGAGCTATCGACCGACGGTGGAAGACGCGTTGCAGTTCTACGCTCCCGAAGCGAGGGGCGTTGTCAGCGCGGCGGTAGAGAAGGGTATCGAGGAGGGCGAGCCTTGGGATCTGGAGCTTCCCTTCGTGACGGCCAAGGGCAGGCGCCTTTGGGTGCGGGCTATGGGGTATCCCGAACGCGAGAACGGGAAGACGGTCCGCCTCGCGGGAGTATTCCAGGACATCACGGAGTTCAAGCAGTCGCAGCTCCTGCTGGAAAAGCAGTTCGAGGCGCTGGCGTTTAAGAACCGGGAGCTCGAGCAGTTCGCGTACGTCGCGTCGCACGATCTCCAGGAACCGCTCCAGGTCGTCACGAGCTACACCCAGCTTCTCGCCCGCCGCTACGGCTCCGCGCTGGACGAGGAAGGGGCCATGTTCATTCGATACGCAAACGAGGCGGCCCAGCGAATGAAAGCTTTGATCAAGGATCTTCTCGACTACTCGCGGCTCGGAAGAAAAGGGGAATGGGAGGAAATCCCCTGCAATGAAATTCTGGATACCGTCTTGGAAAATCTCCGCGTATCCATTGAGGAAAGCGGCGCGACTGTGACGAGGTCCGAGCTCCCGTCCGTTATCGGTTCAAGGATAGAGCTCGAGCAGCTTTTCCAGAATCTGATCAGCAACGCTATCAAGTTTACTAGGGAGGGGCAGGCCCCGGCGGTGCGTGTCGAGGCCGTCGAGCTCGAAGAGCATTGGCAGTTCAGCGTAAGCGACAATGGAATCGGGATTCCCCCGGATTACCGCGAACGCGTTTTCACTATATTCCAACGTCTTCACAACAAGGCGGACTACGAAGGTACGGGCATAGGCCTTTCCATCTGCAAGAAGGTGGTCGAGCTTTGCGGCGGCGATATCAAGGTCGAGTCCAGCGAATCCGGCGGCGCGCGTTTCATCTTCACGCTGTCCAAGCGGCCGCCTGCGAGCGATTTGCCGGGAGCCGGCCTTAAGACTGGAGAAAAGCCTGCTGCGAATGTTGACCTGCGAACGACTATCGCTTCGCTATCGAAATGAATCCGAAGCTGAACTTAATCCTCCTGGTGGATGACGATATTCCTACTAATGCGCTGCATAAGATCGTCATCAAAGATTCCGGCATCGCGAATTCGGTACACGCGGAGAACAGCGCGGAGGCCGCTTTGAAGTATCTCAAGGATATCGAGTCGCACCCGCGACCCGATGTAATCTTTCTCGATATCAACATGCCCGGCATGAACGGCTTCGAGTTTATGAAGGCTTACGATACGCTAGACGAGAAATGCAAGGGGAGAGCGATTATCTTCATGCTGACGACCAGCCTCAACCCGGACGATCAAGTTCGGGCCGAAGGCTTTTCGAGCGTTACGGGATTTCGCAACAAGCCTCTCGACGAGGAAACGCTACAGGAAGTCGCGGAGCAGGTGGTCGCTCTTTAAATCACACCCCGCTCAACCTTTTCTCTCAGCCTTCCGCCTAGACTCCTACAGCCTAAATCCCCGGTGCCTTAGGCACCGCTAGTTTCGTCGAAACGGTTGGGAGAAGCCTTGCCACCAAAGGCGGGCGATGCGTTTGAGGTCCTCTAGAATCAAGTAGGCGCAGGGGACGAGGAATAGGGTGATGACCGTCGCGAAGAGCACGCCGAAGGCGAGCGAGGTGGCCATGGGGATGAGGAACTGGGCTTGCAGGCTGGTCTCGCCGAGGATGGGGATCAGGCCGACGAAGGTGGTGACGGAGGTGAGGATGATCGCTCGGAAGCGCTGGGCTCCCCCCGCTTTCACCGCTTCGGTGAGTGACAGGCCTTGGGCTCGCAGGCGGTTGATGCGCTCGACCATAACCAGGGAGTCGTTTACGACTACGCCGGCCATGGCAATGATGCCGAGGAAGGAGAGTAGGCTTAGGTCCTGCGGCTTGAACCCCGGCCCCCATAGGTGGCCGATGATGGCGCCGCCTAGGCCGAAGGGGATGACTGATATAACGATGATCGGCTGTACATAGCTTTTGAAGGGGATGGCCAGCAGCGTATATATAAGAGCGAGCACGAGCAGCGATCCGCCGATCATGGCTGGTCCGGCTTCGGCCATGTCCTTGGCTTCGCCGCCGAGCACGGAACTGACGCCGGGATATTTGGCGAGGACTTCCGGCAGGATCTGCTCGTAGACGGACTCCCTTATCTGGTCGCTGGTGACGACGGCCTTGTTGGCATCGGCTTGTATATTGACTACGCGCTTGCGATCGAGGCGGGTTATGGAAGGGTAACCGATGCCCATCTCGATCTCGGCGACTTCGGAGATGGGGATGCGGGCTCCGTTGGGAGCGACGATGCGCATGGTTTCGAAATTGCCTAGCGACTCGCGTTCGGAGCGGGGGTAGCGAACCATGACGCGCACGTCTTCCTTGTCCCGCTGCACGCGTTGGGCTTCGGCTCCGTAGAAGGCGTTGCGGACTTGGCGGGCGAGGTCGGTGGCGCTCAGTCCAAGGGTGCGAGCGTTGTCCTTGAGCTTGATCTTGAGCTCGCGCTTGCCTTCCGAATAGGTGTCGCGGATGTCGTAGAGGCCGTCGATGCGCTTGAGTTTGTCCTGGATTTCCAATGACGCGGCTTTCAGCTGGTCGAAGTCTCGCCCGGTGAGGCGCACGTCGACGGGCAGGCCAACGGGGCCGGCGGCGCTGGAGAGGAAGTTGAGCCGCTTGGCTCCAGGGATTTCGCCGACGAGCTCGCGCCATTGAGTGGCCACTTGGTCGGCGTTCGAGTCGCGGGTCTCGCTCTTGGCGAGTTCGAGGATGATGGAGCCGATATTGCTGCCGCTGGAGAAGGTGCTGGCGTCGGGCCCGCCGGATATGACGCTGTAGCCAAGAAAGAGGCTCTTGTTTTTGACCGGGTCGATGCGGTCGGCGGCTTGCTCGTCTTGGCGAAGCTTTTCGAGGGCGGCTTCGATGCGGTCGAGGGTGCGCTTGGTTTCGCTGAGTGGGGCGCCTTCGTTCATCTCGAGCGACATGAATATGTAGTCGGATGGCACGGAGGGAAAGAAGACGAAGCGTATCAATCCAGTCGCTACAAGACTGATGGAGATGCAAAGCCAGGCGACAAACAGGGAAAGCGTGAGATAGCGTTGGCGGACAGCCTTGCCGAGAAGCGGCAGGTAGCGTCGCTGAACGAAACGCTCCATGCCGTCCGAGAAGGCGCGCTGCAGTCGCGAGAGCGGGTTGAGCTTTTTTCGGCCGTGCTTGTCGCCGACTTTGCAGAGCGAGAGATGGTAGGGGAGCACCAGCTTGCTCTGCACGAGCGAGAAGGCGAGCGTGGGCAACACGACTCCCGGTATGACGGCCATGAATTTGCCGATGGTGCCTGGCAGCAGATAGATCGGGATGAAGGCCACCATGGTGGTGAGGATGGCGAAGGTGACCGGAGTGGATACGAGCTTGGTGCCCGCGATGGCGCTTTCGACGCCGGGTCCGTTCTTCTGGTATTCCGTGAAGACGCTTTCGCCTACCACAATGGCGTCGTCGACCACGATGCCGAGCACGAGGATGAAGGCGAAGAGCGAGAGCAGATTGACGGTGATGCCGAGAAAGGGGGCGACGGCGAAGGTGGCGAGGAAGCTGATGGGAATGCCGAAGGCCACGAAGAAGGCCAGGCTGGGACGGAGGAAGATGGTGAGGGAGAGCAGCACGAGGATGAAGCCCCACTTGCCGTTGTTGAGCAGGAGGTCGATGCGGCCTTGCAGGTAGAAGGACGAGTCGCTCCAGGCTTCGACCTGGATGCCGTCAGGAACCCAAGTCTTCTGGGCCTCCTCGACGTACTTGTAGACGGCTTCGGAGATGGCGAGCGGATCCTCCTCTCCGACTTCGCGCACGAGCACGATTCCGGCGGGCTCGCCATTGAAGAAGGTGGCCATGTCGGATTCCTCGAAGCCGTCGTTGACGGTGGCGACGTCCCTGAGGCGCAGCTTGGCGCCGTCCGGGCGGGTGAGAAGAATGATCTCCTCAAAGTCGGCTCCTCGGTAGGCTTGCTCCTTGGTTCGCAGCTGGATCTCGCCTCCGGCGGCCTTGATGAGTCCGGCGGGCAGGTCGAGGGAGCTTCCGCGTACCGCGTTGACTACCTGGTCGAAGGTCAGATCGTACTGGCGTAGGGAGTTCTCGGATACCTCGATGGATACTTCGTAGTCGCGCACGCCTTGCACGATGGCTTGGCTGATCTCGGGCAGCTCCGTCAGGTCATCGCGGATACGCTCGGTCATCTTCTTGATCTCGCGTTCGCTGGCGTCTCCGTAGACGGAAATGCGGATGACGTCCTTCTGGATGAGCAACTCTTCGATGATCGGGCGTTCGGTGTTGGCAGGGAGGCTGGGGATGGCGTCCACGCGGGTCTTTACCTCGTCTTTGACCTTGGATAGATCGTAGCCGCGATCGACGGTGACGGCGACCGAGGCGTATCCTTCGCTGGCGGTGGAGTTTATCTCGTCGATGCCGTCGACGCCTTGCAGGGCTTCCTCGATGCGCACGATGACGAGCTCTTCTACCTCTTCGGGAGAGGCTCCGAGAAAGGGTACGCGCACGATCACGGTGTCGAGCGAGAACTGGGGAAAGAGTTCGCGCTTGGAGGTGAAGATGGAGGCCATGCCTCCTAGCACGAGCACGAACATGAGGAGGTTGGCAGCGACTCCGTTGCGGGCAAACCAGGCGATCATGGTTATGGTTGGGTGATGGGTGGCAGGTTTTGGGTGATGGGTGGGGTCGAGGTGATCATGGACCTGCTTCTCTGGGAACGCGGGCGGCTCGCCCGCTCTTGTCGGTCTCATCCGAGAATGCGGGCGAGCCGCCCGCGTTCCCAGGGTCTATGGGCTGAAGTTGCATGCCGGAAACGGCATACTCTAGCGGAGTGAGGACGATGCGTTCGCCGGGCTCGAGACCTCCGGTGACGATCACGGTGTCCTCGTTTTTCTGATACACGGTGGCGTTGCGAATGGAGAGGCGGCTTTCCTCGTCAGCCACGAAGAGCTGGTCGCCCGGGCGAAGGGCCTTGCGGGGCAGGACGAAAACGTCTTCGAGCTGGTGGCCTTGCAGGCGAGCGGTGACGAACATGCCTACTTTGAGGGAAGGCTTTTCGGGATCGGTCGAATTTTGAAAGGGGTTTTCGAGGCTGGCGACGAGGTAGAGGAGCCGGGTCCGAGTATCGAGGGCTCCTTCGCTGCGGGCGACCTTGGCGGGCCATTGCCAGATCTTGCCGGCGATATTGGCTTCGATAATGACGTCGGGTAGATTGTCGGCAGCGCTGTCGTCCGGGAGGTCTAGATAGCGGGTGTCGTCGAGAGAGATGGGCAGGCGGACTTCGGCGGCTTCGGTGGCGTAAACCGTAGCGATTTGGCTGGCTCGGGCGGCGAGCATTTGGCCGACATCGACGAACTTTTGGCGCACGCGTCCGTCGTAGGGGGCGATGACTTTCGTGCGACGCAGGTCGCGTTCGGCGAGGGCGACGGCGGCTTGGGCAGCTTCGAGGTTCGCTTTCGTCCGGGCGAGCTGGGGCTTGCGCAGGACTAGATCGCTGGGATCCTCCTTCCGGGCGGCGGCTTTCCAGTCCTCGATGGCTTGCTCGGCGAGAGCTTGCTCCTGCTGGTGGGCGAGGTCGGCTTCGGCTAGGCGGCTTCGGGCGTTGGCCAGGGCGACTTGGTAGTCGATGTCCTCGATGGTGGCCAGGGTATCGCCTGCGCGGAAGGAGCCGCCGGCGGAAAGGACGGGGGAAACGCTTTCCACTCGTCCGGACACGTCCGCGATCAGAGTGGTTTGAGTGCGGGCTTGCACTACCCCTTGGCTGGGAACTTCTACTTGGGTCGCTTGCGGTTGGGCGACTATGACTTCGACGGCCGGAATGACTGCTATCGTTTCCTTGTCTTCGGTCTTCGGCTTGAGTTTGGAAGCTGCCAGGCTGAGTAGGCCTATGGAGAGAGCCGTGATCGCAATGGGCGGCGCGACGTATCTGAGGAACCATGTCATGGCGCTTTTTTTCTCTGAATTCATTTTCTGGATACTACTTTTATCAATCTTAATCTTCCTCCTGATCCTCCTCGTAATCCATCGTATGGGATTAGGGGGAAGAGGAGGATTTAGGGATCGAAGTTGCCGCCGAGGGCTAGGTGAAGATTGGTTCGGTTTTGCAGGCGTCGGTTTTTGGTGGAAATGAGCTGGCTGCGGGATTCGAAGGAGCGGCGCTGGGCATCGAGTACGGCGGTGATATCGGTCAGGCCGCGTTCGTAGAGCCGCCATGCTTGCTCCTCGGCCTGGGCGCTTTCCTCGGCGGCGATGGCGGTCTGTCGCTCGAGTTCGGCGAAGTCGGTTTCGGCGCGGAGGGCGGATTCGACTTCCCGGAAGGCTTGCAGAACGGAGTCCTTGTATTGAGCGATTCGAGACAGCTGAAGAGCGTCGAACTGGGCCCGCTCCGCCTTGAGGCGACCGCTTTGGAATAGAGCTGCTCTGAGTTCGCCGACGAGCGACCAGACGTTGAAATCGTCTTCCAGCAGCTTGGAGAAGTCGGAGGATAGACCGCCTTGGGAGCCGGTCAGCACGAAGCTGGGCAGCCAGTTGCGGCGGGCGGCCTTGGCTTCGAAGAAGGCGGCGTGAAGCCGTTCTTGCTCGGCTAGGATGTCGGGGCGACGGGCGAGAACTTCGGAGGGAAGTCCGGTAGCGGGTGGGGCTCCTAGCTTCGGTAGGCTATTCGCGGCTTCCAAGGCTCCGGCTGGATAGCTGCCGAGGAGGACCTCGAGGCGGCGGATCGCCGTATCCATCTGGCTGCGACGGTTGACCGCGGCCGCTCGACTGCTGGCCGCTTGGGAACGGATGAGTCTGAGGTCGAAGGCATCGACCATGCCTCGGGTGTAGCGTCGCTCCAGGGTTTCGAGATTGGTTTCGAAGCTTTGGGCTGTGGCCGTGGCGAGTTCGTACTGCAGCTTCGCTTCGATGGCGTCGAACCAGGCTTTGGCGACTTGTCCGGCGAGCGACAGGCGAAGGGCTTCGAGGTCGTATTCGCTTGCCTGATACTCGGCGAAGGCTGCGGCTCGAGAGTTGCCGAGCCGATTCCACAGATCGAGCTCCCAGCGGGCGGAGAGGGTGAGGGCGTGGCTCTCGTTGGTGCTGGAGATGGGCGGGTCGAAATTGAGCAGCAAGCTCTTCGATTCGCCGGAGCGCAAGCCGAGGTCGAAGCTGGGGCCGCGCAGAGAGCTCGAAATGCGGGCTGCGGCTCGGGCGGCGTTGGTTCGCCGTTCGGCAGCTTCCAGACCGAAGTTCCTTTCGTCGGCGAGAGCAGCGAGGCGGCTGAGCTCTGGATCGCGGAAATCGGCTATCCAGTCTCGGGTGGGAACGGCCTGGGAAACAGGATTGGACCAGGCGTCTGGAGCGAGAGCTGCGCCTTCGGCGCTCGGGTCGGAGCTGCGATGGGTGGCGCAGCTCGAGAGCGCTAGGGTCGAGAAGAGGAGAGCGATTGGCCGGGAGAGAGAACTCATGATTTGGAGACGCCTTTTTTTGGCGCGGCGTTGTTGCTCGCGAGTGACGTGATCCCAGCGGCCACGAAGTCGACAAGCCGGTCGGTCATGGGATCCACGTCGCTTGGCTTTACGGCTCCATTGGTCATCACGGCGATTTGCGGGTGCTGACTCATGACGCCGCTTATCATGCAGCTGATAAAGTGGTAGCAGAATCCCAACTCCGAGGGCGGCAGGTCGGGGAGGGTAAGGGCGAGAGCCTGGCGAAAGCGACTGATGACCTCGGCCAGCACGTCTTTGAAGAGGATCTGGTGAAACTTCGTTTCCTCGGAAAATCCTCGGCCGACGGCTCGCATGAAACTGAATTCGTGATCTCCGTTGGCGATGAAGCCTTCGATAAGGGGGCGGATCATGATGTCGACGATCTGCTGGATCGGGATGGGCTTTTTCGCCTTCTCGGCGGCGTTCAGCATGCGAATTCGGCGCTCGTTGATGGGCTTGAGCCGATAGCGGATCATGTTGAGGAAAAGCTCTTCCTTGCTGCCGAAGTGGTAGTTGATTGCCGCAACGTTGACCCCTGCGGCTGCGGTGATCTCGCGTACCGAAGCTCCGGCGAAACCGCTTTGGGCGAAAGCCTTCTCCGCCGCTTCGATGATTCTGATCTGGATTTCCGTCATTCGAACAGGGCCTGGTCGTACGCCAAGCCGTTGCCTGAGCTGCCCAAACTCTTTCGAGGTCGGACCGCTTTGAGTTTCTTCAACCGCAACGCCCGGCCCAACTCGAAGGAGTTTGGGCCGGCGTCACGACTTTGATGGCCATGCTTCTGTCGCGCCATGGGCAGAAAAACAAACATTTGTTTGAAAAAGTGCAAGGCGACATCTTACATTGGCTCGGAAATGGCTATTCCTTATGTTTTCCGGGAATTCGCTTCCTACCGCTAAGCGTTGCACAGCCGGAGGCTGATCCTGGAACGCCTGGAATCCTATTCTTACTAATAAAGATAATAAAGGGACTCATCCCGCTACGCTCCAGTGATTCCCAATCCGCTGTCTCTTCATCGTTCACTTTCCAGCCTGAGTATGATCGTTCGGTCAGTCCTGCCATATTTAGCTTTTTCGAGGCGCGCGCTCGTTTTTAACCCCGCCTTTTTGGGAGCGTGCGTGATTTTCAGCGGATGCGCGTCCAGCCCGAAGTACGCGGGACCCCCAGAACAGGTCGAAGTCCCGCAGGCCTGGCAAAGCTCGTCCGAGTCCAGCTCCGAGGCTTTCGATCCTTTGGCCTGGGCCGCCGATTTCCAAGACGCGAGGCTTGAAGCGATCCTGGAGGAGTCATTGGAACGCAACTACGATTTGCAGGCCGCGTCCTCTCGCCTGGATGCCGCCCTGGCTCTCTCGCGGTCCAATCGCTCCGAACTCTGGCCGACTCTCGGCGGCACCGGCTCGGGCAACAACGTTCGTCGCAGCTCGTCTAGCGGCGTTTCGCAAACGCCCACTGCAGAGACCTACGGTCTGAACGCTCGACTCGCTTGGGAGATCGATCTTTGGGGCAAGCTGCGCAACGGGGCTCGCGGCGACCTTGCCGATGCCGAGGCAGCTGTGGCCGACTATCAAGCGGCTCGCCTTTCCATAGCGGCCCGTACGGCCAAGGCCTGGTATACGGCCCTCGAGGCGCAGCAGCAGTTCGCGCTCGAGCAGCGTATTATCGAAGCCCTTACGGAAAGCTCCCGCATCGTGGAGGACAACTTTTCCAGCGGCATCGCCGGCGCTCTCGACGTGCGGCTCGTGCGAGCGAACCTCGCCTCCACGCGCAGCTCTCTAGAGCAGCGCCGCCGCAATCGAGACGCCGCCGTGCGTACGCTGGAAGTGCTGCTCGGTCGCTACCCGCAAAGCGAGTTCGAGGTCATGGCGCCGCTTCCCGAGATTACGACCAGTTCGTCGGCAGGCATTCCTTCCGATCTCCTTCTGCGTCGGCCGGACGTCCTGGCTGCCGAGCGCCGCCTCGCCGCCGCTGAGCAACGCAAGTACGAGTCCAGCAAGGCCCGTCTGCCCAGCATCGATCTGGTTTTGAGCCGAGGAACGAGTAGCGCCGAAGTCGACGAAGTCTTCGAATTCGTGGAGCGCCGCATCTGGACGCAGTCGCTAGCCATCGCTCAAACCCTCTTCCAAGGCGGCCGCCTCAAGGCCAACTTCAAGCGAGCCAAGGCGACCTACGAGCAAGCGGTGGCCACCTATGCCCAGACCGTGTTGCAAGCCTTCCGCGAGGTCGAAGACGCCCTTTCCTTCGAGAGCAGCTTCCAGGAAGACCAGCGTCTCCTCCAGATCGCTGCGGAGGAATCCATCGAAGCCGAGCGGCTCGCCTGGGAGGAATACGGTCGCGGCCTCACCGACATTACCACGGCCCTCGACGCCGTGCGCCGCTCCATCACTGCCCAGCGTTCGCTTCTCCAAGTAACCAACCAGCGGATACAAAACCGCATCGACCTTTACCTAGCGCTAGGAGGCGGCTTCGACCCGCAATCCTAATCCTCCTCCTGCTCTTACTTTTAATCCATTGTCCGAGATTATGTTTAGGCGTAAGAGAAGGATCGAGCCCAGCGACCGACGACCAAAATAACTCTCACCATTTCCCGCATCATGAAACGCCTGCTTCAAATATCGCTGCCATTCTGCGTGCTTGCCATCTCCGGACTGGTTATCTGGTGGTACGTCGCAACCGCCGAGCCCCCATCGCAACGCCGCTTTCAGGCGCCGCCGCCTCAGGTCGATGTTCGCCCCCTGGTCATACGGGACTTTCAGACGACCCTCCACTCCCAGGGCACGGTGCGAGCCCGGACCGAAAGCTCCCTGATTCCCGAAGTGCGCGGCCGAATCGTCCGCATCTCGGAGAACTTCCAGGAAGGCGCCTTCTTCGAGGAAGGCGACGTGCTGCTGGAGATCGACGATCGCGACTACCAGGCAGAGCTGATCGTGGCTGAAGCCGCCCTGGCTCAGGCCGAACTCACGCTCATGCAGGAGGAAGCCCGCTACGAGCAAGCCGAGAAGGATTGGGAACGACTCAATCCCGGACAGGAAGCGAACCCCCTGACCCTGCGCCAGCCGCAGATCAGGCAGGCCCGCGCTGCCGCGGCCTCCGCCAAAGCCCGCCTCGCAACCGCCCAGCTCAATCTCGAGCGCACGAAGATCACGGCTCCGTTTTCCGGGCGCATCCTCTCGAAAAGCGTGGACGTCGGGCAATTCGTGAGTACCGGCAACGAACTCGCTCGTATCTACGCAGTGGATACCGCAGAAGTGCGTCTGCCCCTTACCGCCTCCCAATTCGCTCTCCTACGACTTCCCTCCACCTACCGTGGCAGCAGCCCAACCCTGTCGAGCGGACCGAAAGTGACGCTGCGAGCCTCGTTCGGCGGACAGGATCATTTCTGGCAGGGGCGGGTGGCAAGAGCCGAAGGCTCGATCGACGAGCTTTCCCGGCAGATCTTCGTAGTCGCCCAAGTCGAGGATCCCTACGGCCACAGCGTGGAAGGCCGACCGCCCCTGAAGGTCGGCACCTTCGTCCAGGCGGAGATTCAAGGTGCGGTCTTGAGCGACGTATTCGTCTTGCCGCGAAATTTGCTGCGCGAGAACAGCTACGTGCTTGTCGTCGACGGGCAAAACCGGCTCTCTCGTCGCCCGGTGGAGGTGATCTGGGAGACGGACAAGGAAATCGTAGTCTCCTCCGGCGTGCAGGCCGGCGATTTGATCTGTCTGACGAACGTGCCCTATGCCGTGGAAGGCGGCACTGTGGTGGCAAACGTGGAAGGTCAGCCAAGGGCTCCTTCGGCTCCTCCTGGCATGTCTGCCCGTATCGACAAACTGATGACCCACTTCGGAGACGACTTGCCCGAGGAACTAAAAAGCAAGCTCTCCTCCATCAAGTCAGGCCAAGGCGAAATGCGCCCCGTCATGGCGGAGCTGCGAGCCTGGGCCAACAAAAACGGCCTTGAAATGCCGCAGATGGGAGGACGTCCCAAAGGGTGACACGCCTATGATGTTTCCGTCGGCCCTCCGTTTTTCGCTATCCGTAGCGCGTATCCCGCAGAGCGGGACCGCGTCCGCGATTGGCCCTCATCATCCACCTTCCTCATCTTCATCCTCATCTCAGAATAAAGATGAGGATGAAGAAGAGGATGAGGATAGGAACCGACGCGGACGCGGGCTAAAGCTCCGCGCTACGTTGCAAGCATAGCATCCCACTAGCGATTCCCCAAAACTCACGAACTCCCATATCAATGCACAAGATCATCGAGTGGTTTACCAAAAACAGCGTCGCAGCCAACTTGCTTATGGTAGCGATTGTCGGCGCCGGTATATATTCGCTTTTCAATACCATCATCCTCCAGGAGTTTCCCGACTATCCCTCCCGAAACATCAGCGTTACCGTGCCGTATCCCGGCTCGACGCCGGTGGAAGTGGAGCAGGCCATCATCACTCGCCTAGAGGAAGAGCTTTTCGATATAGAGGGCATCAAGGAGATGAGCAGCACCGCCCGTTCCGGCTCCGGCGTGGTCACGCTCGAGATCGAGGAAGGCTACGATTTGAGCGTGGCTGCAGACGAGATCAAGAACCGGGTGGACACCATCCGCACCTTTCCCGTGGAGGCCGAGCGCCCGCAGGTCGCCATGCCGGAGCGGCGCGAACGGGCGATCACCGTCGTGCTCTCCGGAGATTTGAGCGAGACGGAAATGAAGTCGCTCGGCGAGCGGGTGCGCGACGAGATTCTAAACCTTCCTCAGGTCACCGTGGCGAATCTCAAGGCGGTGCGCCCCTACGAGATTTCCGTCGAGATATCCGAGCAAAAGCTTCGCGAATACGACCTCTCGTTTAGCGACATCAGCTCCGCAATCCGCGCTCACTCGCTCGACCTGTCCGCCGGCCGTATCAAGTCCGAGAGTGGCGACATCCTGCTGCGCACCACCCAGCAGGCCTACAGTCGGGACGACTTTGCCGAGATCCCTATATTGACTCGCACCGACGGGACGCGCCTTACGATCGGCGAGGTCGCCAAGGTGACCGACGGTTTCGACGAGACTCCTATCGTATCCAAGTTCGACGGCGACCGGGCCATCGCGATCGATGTCTACCGCACTGGGACCCAGAATATCATCGAACTCGGCAGGTCCGTGAAAGGCTACCTGGCCGATCTCAAGCTTCGCCTGCCGGAAGGTATCGTTGCCGACTACTGGCGCGACGATTCCCAACGCATCGAAGACAGGCTGAATACGCTCAAGCAAAGCGCCATCTTTGGATACATCCTAGTAGTGACCGTGCTGTCGCTTTTCTTGCGTCCGTCTTTAGCCTTTTGGGTCGCTCTCGGCATTCCCATTTCCTTCGCCGGCGCGTTTTTCCTCATGCCGCTCTATGGAGTTACGCTCAACCTGATCACCCTGTTCGCCTTCATCCTGGTGCTCGGCATCGTGGTGGACGACGCCATCGTTACCGGGGAAAACGTGTATCAGAAGATGCAGGCCGGGCAGGACAGCCTTACCGCCTCGATCAAGGGCACCCAGGAAGTCGCCATCCCCGTGATCTTCGGCGTGCTCACCACTATCGTCGCTTTCTATCCGCTCGTCCTGATGAGCGGCTTTCGCGGCAACTTCTTCAAGCAGGTTCCGCTGGTCGTGCTGCCCGTGCTGCTCTTCTCCCTGGTCGAATCTAAGCTCATCCTGCCCGCCCATCTCAAGCACTGTCGCAGCTTCCGCGAGGGGAAGGTGAAGCGAAACTGGATCCTCGCCACTCAAAAGAGAATCGCCGACGGCCTTGAACGTTTCGTGGACAAGTTCTACCGTCCAGCATTAAGGCTGTGCTTGGATTATCGATACGCGGTAGCAGCGGTGTTCTTCGGCTTGCTGGCCATCTTCGCAGTGCGCATCGTCACCGGACACCTGCCGTTTTCCCCGTTTCCCAGAATCCCGCGCGATTCGGTCACCATAAACCTGGAGATGCCTGCCGGCACTTCGTTTCTCGCCACGCAAAGCGTGGTCGACCGCATTGAGGCAGCGGCCCTCGAATACAAAGCCGAGATGCTGGAGGAGCACCAGGCGGAGGTCATCGACCACGTCTTTGCCACTGCCGGAGGGAAACCGTTCAGCAGCTGGCGCTCCAGCTCTGGCATAGCAGAGCAGGGCGAGGTTGTTCTCGAGCTAGCTTCCTCGGAGGAAAGCGGCGTGAGGCTCAGCAGTCGAGAGGTGACCATGGCCCTACGTCAAAAGGTGGGGCCGGTGCCGGAGGCCGAGAAGCTGGAGTTCTCCTTCGCCCGCGGCTCGAACGACGTAGTCGACGTGCAGCTCTCCGGCCCTCGCATCGAAGAGCTGCTCGACGCCTCGCGAGAGTTGCAGCGCCGCTTGGCCGATTTTCCAGACCTGACCGATATCGAAGACAGTTTCCAGCGGGCGACCGAAGAGCTCGAACTCGAGCTCAAGCCTCAAGCCGAGCATCTAGGCATCACCGCCCGCCAGCTCGCCTCCCAGGTGCGGCAAGCCTTCTTCGGCATCGAGGCCCAGCGCGTGCAGCGCGGCCGCGACGACGTGAGAGTCATGGTACGCTATCCGGAAGACGAACGCAGGTCCCTCTCCGCTCTGCGTACCATGATGATCCGCACTGGAAACGGCCTTGAAGTGCCTTTCGAGGAAGTCGCCCGAGTCATCCCCGGCAAGGCGCTTCCCTCCATCCAGCGTTTCGACCGCAACCGCGTCATCAGAGTGACTGCCCAAGGAGACGAGTCCACCGTCGATGTGGAAGCGATCCAAGCCGAACTGACCGAAGTGGTGCTGCCCGGCATCGTAGGCAAATACTCCGGCATGAGCTTTTCCATGCAAGGCCGGGCCGCCCAGACCGCCGACAACAATGCCGAACTGCTCAGCGGCATATACTTTACGCTCATCGCTATATACGTGCTGCTGGCGATCCCGTTCCGCAGCTATTTTCAGCCCTTTATAGTGATGACCGCCATACCCTTCGGCATTGTCGGAGCCATTCTTGGCCACGAGATCATGGACTGGATTCTCATCGATATCTTGGGTCGCGATACCAGTCCGGTGAGTTTCGTCACTATGCTGTCGCTGCTCGGCATGCTGGCTCTCTCCGGCGTCGTGGTGAACGACAGTCTGGTCATGGTGGATTTCATAAACCGCCAGCGAAAGGAAGGCATGTCGCTGCTCGAGGCGGTTCGCCTCGCTGGCGCCCGTCGCTTCCGGCCGATCCTGCTCACCTCGATGACCACCTTTGCTGGACTCACCCCCCTGATGTTCGAAGACAGCCGCCAAGCCCAGTTCCTCATCCCCATGGCCGTCTCGCTAGGCTGGGGAGTGCTCTTTGCCACCTTCATAACGCTGATCCTCGTCCCCGTGACGACGCTGATCTTCGACGACATAGGCGGCTTCTTCAAATGGCTCTACGGCAGCAAAGAGGAGGCCGAGGAAGCCAAAGCCACCAGCCCCGGCGAAGTGGTAAGCAACGCGAAAAGCGGCTAAAACTCCCACGAGAAGATGGGAGCTAAGAGGGTGGCCAAGTTGGACATCCGCTACGACGAAGCGAAGCTCACGGATGACCCCGACTCGTCGGGGGCGACAAGCTTGCCGAGAAGCAATGTGTCACGGGTGTGTTTCAAAGTATCGCCTGGGCTTGCCAAATGGCTTCGCTGTCGCCCTTTGGGCTTCGGTGCTATCGAGTTCGGCTACCTCAACAGTGCAAAGCTCGCTTCGGTAGCCGAACTCGCAAGAGTTTGGAACAGCGTCGCGACTCGGAAGGCGACAATTTGAAACACACCCGTAGCACGGTGCGGGAAAACGTGACTTGAGTATCCAGTTCTTGGATCAAGCGGATATTTGACTTTTGACGATTGATCCGTTCGGCTGTTTGGCTGGAAACCACGCTATTGGTTGGCTTGTAGGTTCTGAGCAGATTATGGATCAATAAAAGATTTAAGTTTCGATTCGCTTGGGATCCTTACGCTTTGGCTCAATTTCAAAATGAGCGTCAAAAGTCGCTTCGTCACCAAGTGATAAAACATCTACTAGGAGCATTCGTATAACTTTTTCCGCCTTCTCCAAATCTGTTTCAAAATCTACGACTACACTAGCTAATGAACCATTCTTAGCATTTTCTTCGCGAGTATAACGAACTCCCTTTTTATCGAGAATCGAAGTGATGCAGCCAAGATTTTCGGAAAGCCATCCAGAGTTTGCTAGATAAATAAACAAACCTGACTGCCTGCCTTCTTCGTATCTTATAATCCGAAAAACTTGATTCGATTTAGGCGGGCTTACTACTAAGCAATCCTCATCACCGCCTTTCTTTATAAGGACTTCCAAGAAGGAGCGGATTCGAGATATGTGGATTTCTTTGTGCATCTTTGGTTGTGAACCAATATAACAAAGAACCAAAACCCCCACTACAAGTAAGCCAAGCAATATAACCAAGATAATCATACCTTTAGAGCAACCTTCCTGCGATATCACCAGCTAATTATCCCCATCCTCGAGCTCTTGTCACAGCAGGTGGGGCAGTCGCTCGATGCCGTTGGACCAGACAGATCGATCGGTCCTGCATCCAGCAACTACGCCATCACAAGACATCTCCGCTAAAAGAGCTTCAGGGCTAAGGAGCTGATTCAAGCGCATA
>JANQRJ010000029.1 GCA_028284635.1 Pelagicoccus sp. | reverse complement strand
GCAGGAGCAATGCTCTCCCGCGACTGCGGGACCGCGGAGCCTACACAGGGAACAACCGGTGCGGCAACGACGGAGCGTTGCCCTCCAAAGGATGCTTCTCACGTTAAGTTGACGCCTATACGCAGACCGGGACCGCGTCCGTAAAGCAGGGTCCATTCTAGCTCTACTTTAGTTAGATTGTTGGAACAGCTAGGACTGTAGGGCCGGCGCTTGCCGCCGTGCCGCGTAAGTTTGATCCATTCTTTGCGGCACGGCGGCAAGCGCCGGCCCTACAAATATCATCTAGTAAAGCACCCTCTATACGAACGCGGTCCCGCTCTGCGGGATCCGCGCTAGAGCATTTTCCGTTTGTTCAGTCGCATTTTCGGAGGGTGGTGCGGTCCCGACCGAAGTCGGGAACGCATACGCGTGCACAGTGGGACGCAAATCGGTCGTCTTCGGAGAAACCGACCCACCTATGTGCGACTAAACAAACGAAAAATGCGCTAAGGATGCATACAA
Organism: Pelagicoccus sp.; assembly: GCA_028284635.1. Lineage (GTDB taxonomy): Bacteria > Verrucomicrobiota > Verrucomicrobiia > Opitutales > Opitutaceae > Pelagicoccus. The sequence continues at coordinate 17,679 of JANQRJ010000029.1, read as the reverse complement.
AAAGACGGAATCCCTCGTTCGCCGAAGGATTCCGCCCTATCGAAAATCTCTTGCTTTCCAGTTCCTAACCTGAAGCCATTTCAGTGATTTTTATACCGAAATTGTCTTCCACTACCACAACTTCGCCATAGGCGATCAGTTTCTCGTTTATATAGAGTCCCACGGGATCCTTGGCTTCCTGATTAAGTTGGATGACCGAGCCTGGCACGAGCTCCATAACCTCCCGCATTGGCATGCGGCAAGAGCCGAGCTGGACGGCAAGCTTGACCCGGACGTCCATCAAGAGCCCCAGGTCTTTGGTTTCTTCAAGCATGTTCATTCTTCGGATGTCTCCTCTAGCTTATCGTTAATCTTTATCGCGACTTTCTTGTTCTCCAGGCCGATCTCCCCAATGAATCTCACCGTATTCGACAAGCGAAGACGCGTGTTCTTCAAAACGCTTTTCGGAAAGCGCATCACATCGCCAGGACGAAGCGCGAGGGCTTCCTTCACGGTGAGCGTATCGCCATCCCACTCTGCTTGTACAGGAATGTCTATATTGTTGAAACTCTTCTGCCAGGCGCTTTCGGCCCCATGTCCGTCAAGCCCGAGATCCCTCTCCTTGGCATCGTGCATCTTCTTTATGATCGGCTCGAGCGTGTAGTAAGGGATGCCGATCTGGATCGCCTCGGAACAGTCGCCCACTCCCGCCTCCATGGAGAGCACCAGCATGATCGCATCAGCTGGCGAAGTTTCCAAGAAGCGGCCGTTGCTTTCGTGCCCGATAATGGACGTATCAAGCTCTTGCTCCGACTTCCACTGGCGGCACCACTCCTCAAGCACGATGCTGACCACGTCATCCACAAGATTGGTCTCGATCTCGGTGAGGTAGCGCTCTCCTTGCACGGAGTGTCCCTTGCCGCCAAGCATACGGTCGACCATGGTCAGGGCCAGGCGAGGATTTATATCAATGACCCCGACTCCGAAAAGCTGCTCGATCTTGAAGAGCACGACGTGAGCGGGATTGGGAATCGTCTCGGTGAACTTGCTGTAAGTCAGCGTCGAGAGACGCGACATTTTGAGCGAATACTCGAGACGCAGAAAAATGGAAAGCCTGGCCGCCAGATAGCGGATGAATTCCTCGTGACGGATGCGAACCCGACGCAACTCAACCTCCGTGAGGAAGATCGGGTTGCGAAAGTCGTAGGGCTCGATACGCGTCCCCTTGGGCGTCTTGACCTTATTGCCTTCGGGATCATAGATGATCTCCTCCGGCTCCTCCATCGCCTCTTGGATAAGAGCATCGATGTCGGTCTGATTGAGAAGCTCGCCTTCAGTGGGGTCCTGACTGTTTTCGTCGGCCATGCGTATCGGCTATTGGACTACGAATTGGGAGAAGGATATGTCTTCGATGATCGGCTTGCCGAGCACATGATTGAAGCCTTGCTGGAGCTGGTTGCGTACGATGTTCTTCATCTCGCTCTTCTCAAGCTCAGCCAAAGTCAGGTTGCCCAACACGGTAATCGCCACATCCATCATACGCGGGCGTTTCATTTCGACTTCGGCCTCAAGCATCGGGTTGGCGCTGTAGACAGTGAAGCTCACCTGCACAAAGCGGGTCTGGCTAGTGCCCTTGACATTCGTGACCACATTTTCGAAAGCCGACGAATACTCCGCTCCAGTCGTATCATAGCTGATATTGAGATCCTCCGCAGTGAGATGCTCTTCGGCCCCTTCCTCCGGAAGCTCGGCCTTTATCATGGGAATGACCATGAACTTGAACATCGCGAAGGAGATCACCGGCATGAGCACGATGACGAGGAGGGCGGGAAGCATCCCGCTACCTCCTCCACCCTTCGCGGACTGGGACGCGGCTTCTGGAGCGTTTTGTTCTTCTGCCATCTTATTCAGTCGTTTCGGGTTAGCTACTGACTACTATGTTTATGTTGGTTGGAAACTATCGTTTCAGATTCACCACTTCCTGGAGAATGTCGTCGGAAACGGTGATGATACGCGAACCGGCCTGGAAACCGCGCTGAGTCGTAATCATCTGGGCGAATTCGTTGGTCAGATCGACGTTGGAAAGCTCGAGGGCCCCTTGCTTGATCAAACCAAGGCCATTTCTTCCCGCAGTCTGAAGGCCGTCGGGATTCGCGGTTGAAACCTCCTTCAAGCCAGCCGCTCCAAAGCCGCTATACAGGTTCTGACCTTCGCGTATCAAGGCGGTCTTGTCGTTAAAGTCGACCAACTGGATCTGACCGCGTTCGAAGCTGTCGCCATTGGCCAGGAAGTAACGAATAGTGCCCTCGGAGTCGACCGAGAAACGGGTCAGGTCCGGAGTCTTGTCCGCTCGCACGTCCTTGATAATCGTCTCCGCCGCGGCGAGGTCCGTCGGGAAGGTGGCGATGATGGAATTTACCGTTCCGTCGGAATCGATAGTGCTCGGCCAAGTGATCTCAGGGTTCCCGATAAAAAGATCTCGCACCGCATTGCCGTCGAGGGAAATAGCTCCGGTGGCAGCAGCCTCGGCATCGATATCCGCGCTGAACATTCTATAGAAGAAATCGCTGCTCACCGCCGCTTCTATCTGAGCGTCAGTGACAACGCCGCTGCGGTCGCCCTGGTCGCTAATATTGCGCAATGAGGCCAAATCGTTCACCGCCTGCTCCATGAAGGCATGCCAGCCAGTGACAGCCGTCACCTCAGTAGGCGTGTCAGCATCATCAAAGACAAACCCTCCTACGCGATGCTGGCTCAAGGCAGCGTCCCCGTAGATAGCACTGGTGATCTCCCCCGAAGTTCCATCAACCGTCAATCGACCCCAAACCGGCGCTCCAGAACCGTCGTGCGAAACCAACTCGTTCGTGTACATAACGGAATTTCTAGTCCGGCCCGTGTCATCGAAGTCCGCTCCGACCACGCCGGCTTCCCCTTTACTGTAGTCGAGACGGATGTCCCCCATCGTCGCCGGAGCGATAGTGCCGGTCTGCGAATCCTGATTTGGAACGAAGGACCACTCGCCATCCGCATTGACATCCACCTCGAAGCCGATCGAGCCATCATTCAAGCCCTGCACGCGCAGACCGCCGCTGGTAACCAAGTAGCCTTGGTCGTCGATACGGAAGTCGCCGCCTCGCGTAGCGAAGGAAGCGCTGTTGTTGCGAGCATCCTTGACCAGAAAGAAGCCTTCGCCGGATATAGCTAGGTCGGTGAGCTGATTCGTCGCGGAGAGTCCACCCTGAGAGAACTGCCCTACGATTCCCTCGACCTGCACGCCAAGACCGACTTGCGAAGCTTGCACATTCGAGCCCTTGCCATCGGATGGGGACGGCGCCGACTGCTGCAGCACCTGATTGAATGTCTCCGAATACTTGATACGAGAACTCTTGAAGGAGACCGTATTCACATTCGCGATATTGTTGCCGATAACTTCCATCCCTTGCGAAAAGCTTCGAAGGGCGCTGATTCCACTGCTTAGTGCTCCAAATGCCATGATGTTCTATATAGTATCTAAATTGTTGCTGACTGGGAAAGGTACGCCATCTAGTTCTCAACCTTGTAGATGGAATTTATGCTGTGGCCCGAGGCCGCTCCATCGAGGAAGACCAGGGCCTCGTCGTTCTGGTACTCCACGGAAGTCACCTTGCCCGACTCGCCACTCGAAAGGGAAACCGTCTTGCCGAGGTAGCCATTGGCCGCGGAAAACTGCTGGACGCTTGTGAAGCGCTCGAAGCTGTCGGTTAGCTGGGAGGTCATCTCCAGCTCGCTGAAGCTCGCCATCTGAGCGATAAACGCCGTGTCCTCCATCGGCTCCAACGGATCCTGAGAAGCAAGCTGGGTGGTAAGGAGCTTGAAGAAATCCGCCTGGCCAAGGGCTTGGCTTTCAAGCCGCTCCTCGGTCGGCTGGGTACTGGAGGCGGCTAGGACGCCGTCTAGGGCTTGGGCGGGGTTGGCTATCGCATCAATTGGCATGTCGAGATTTTCATCTTTCGGGTTCTGGGTGATACGCGTACTAGTTCGAAACCGAAAACGACTTAGCAACCGCGATGCCAACCTGAGATTTACAAGAGCAAGTCCCTGACAAACAGTATCTTAAAACTTGCTAAACAGAAACAGGCTCCCATCGAAAGAGCCAAGAGGAACATTTTGCCGAGCCTCGCGGCAAGATCCGACGAGCCCTCCAACTAGCCCAGCGACTGAGCCCGGTAGACGGAAGGCGACACCCCCATCGTCTGCCTGAAGACCCTCGAGAAGTAGAAGGCGCTGGAAAAACCAAGCCCCAAGGCAATGCTCTCGATCGTGTCGTCACTCGAAAGCAAGACGCTGCAAGCCTTCCGGATCCGCAGCTGATTGAAATACTCGATCGGCGTCTCCCCCGTCTGGATACGAAAGAGCTGATGATAGCGAGCCCGCGACAAGGACGCGGCCCGAGCCAGCTCTTCCAGCGAAAGCTTGCGGCCGATGTTCTCGTGCATGTAGCGAATCGAAGCCACTACTCCAGGAGATTGCCCGCCAGGCGAAGGCTGATTGCCGCGCTGCAGGAAAAACAGACGGCTAAGCAGCTGGTTGAACAAAGCGGCGCCTCTCAGCAGATGGGCCAAGGTGTGCCCGTCCGCATACGCCCCCAGAATTCCCTCAAAGCAATCGACTATCTCCTGATCCGGCGGCAACACGACCAGCCAGTCAGCCTCTCCAAGGCCAAGCAGCTCGAAATAGCGGCTGGCCAACCGCCCCCGGAAGTGCGCCCAGTAGTTGAGCCAAGGATCCTGCCGCTCCCCCCCATAGGCATGAGCCATGCGCGGCGGGATCACGATGCACGACCCCGCGGGCAGACGCCAACGCCCGCCTTCATGCTCGGCCCAGCCCACCCCCTTCGCCGCATACTGCAAAATGTACTCGTCCATGCCCTGCCCCCTCCGAGTGTCGCTCCCCTCCCCCGCAGGCACGCATCCGACCGAACGCACGTAGAGCGAGGCAAGTATCGGGTGGCTCGCCGCTAGTTCGAGCGAAGAAGCAGGGAGGACCTGGTAACGAAGAGACATGCGTGGATCAGACTATTCTACAGGCAATTCAGACAAAACGGCATGTTCGAAACCCGTTTTTCACCGTAAAGTCCAGCCTCGCAACCATTCTCCATCCAATTTCGAAGATACAATCCGATATGTCCGCCCAAAACAAACCCAACATCCTCCTCATCACCAGCGACCAGCAGCACTGGTTCACCCTCGGCTGCCAAAACCCCGAAGTCCACACCCCCAACCTCGATCGGCTAGCCAAGCGCGGCACGATCTTCAACCGCGCCTACTGCCCCAACCCCACCTGTACCCCCACCCGAGCTTCGATCGTCACTGGCATGTATCCAAGCCAGCACGGCGCCTACTCCCTCGGCACCAAGCTCGACGAGTCGATTCCCACCCTCGGCGAAAGCCTCTCCCAAGGAGGCTACAAGACCGCCCTCGTCGGCAAGGCCCACTTCCAGCCCCTTATCGGCAACGAAGAATTCCCCTCCCTCGAATCCTATCCAGTGCTGCGCGACCTCGACTTCTGGAGGGACTTCGACCAGCCGTTCTACGGATTCGACCGCGCCGAACTCGCCCGCAACCACGCCGACGAATGTCACGTCGGACAGCACTACGCCCTCTGGATGGAGGAGAAAGGCCTAAAGGACTGGCAACGCCACTACCAAAACAGCTGGCCCAAAGGCTTCGGCCACGAAAACAACAGGTATCAGGACGACCGATACCCCACCGAAGCCCAGGAACACACCTGGAGCATCCCCGAGGAGTACCACTACAACGCATGGATCGCCGAGCGCTCCAACGCCCTCATGGAAGACTACACCCGCAATGGCGAGCCCTTCTTCCTCTGGTCCAGCTTCTTCGATCCGCACCCGCCCTATCTCGTGCCCAAGCCCTGGGACTCCATGTACGACCCCGCAAAGGTCACCGTGCCCAAGCTCGTCCCCGGAGAGCACGACAAGAACCCAGAGCACTTCCGCAAGACCCAGCAGGAGAACCCCGACTTCTCCGACTGGCAGGAGCCCGGCGGAAGCGGCATGCACGGCTGCTCGTCCCACCTCCACACCGAAGAGCAGATGGCCAAGGACATCGCCATCTACTACGGCATGATCAGCTGCATGGACAAGTACATCGGCTCCATCCTCGACAAGCTCGAGGCGCTCGGCATCTCCGACAACACCCTCATCGTGTTCACCTCCGACCACGGACACTTCTTCGGCCAGCACGGCCTCAAGGCCAAAGGCCCCTTCCACTACGAAGACCTCGTCAAGGTCCCCTTCATCGCCAGCTGGCCAGGCAGAATTCCCGAAGGCATCGAATCCGAAAGCATCGTCAGCCTCGTCGACCTCGCCCCCACCTTCATCCAGGCCGCCGGAGCCAAGAAGCCCAACCGCATGACCGGCCTAGATCAGATGCCCGCCTGGACTCGCCAGGTCGAGGCAGTCCGCGACCATGCCATCGTCGAAAACCGTCACCAGCCCACCACTATCCACGTCAAGACCTACATCGACAGCCAATACAAGCTCACCCTGTACTACCAACGCGAATACGGCGAACTCTTCGATCTGGAAAAAGACCCCAACGAGCTAAACAACCTCTGGGACGACCCCGAATCCCAAGCCCTGAAGGCCACCCTCACACGCAGGCTCCTCGACGCCGAGCTTGGCAAGGAGCCGCTGCCCATGCCCCGCATCGGCCCAGCCTAGGACAAGGAGACCTCAGGCCAGAGGGCGTCAAACACCGCAAGCGGTGGCGTATTTATACCCAAATCGAATAAATCGCATTTGCCAGGGCTTTTCCCGCAACGAGATGCGACGACACTCCTCCTTTTGCCTAATCACGCCCGTCCCAAAGCCTGAAAATCGCCTCCGTAGCCGAACTCGATAGAGTTTGGAGAAACAGGACGGCACCTTAAAACAGCCCCCTATGGGTTTTTATTTCCTCCTATATCCAGCGAACACCAATACCGCGCAAGATTCACCTGGGCTCAAAAATCCTACTTCAGGAAATTTTTGATAGATGGTGGAGAGCTCTCGGTGGCTTGATGAACCGCAATTCGATTGTTTTCCGGATCGATCAACACCACTTCCTGCAAGCCAAGATGAGATTCATAAGGTCCCTCAAATGCGATTCCTTCGTCCCGTAAATTAGATACAAAGCCCTCCAAATCATCTGTCATATATGATATTCGCAGCTGCCCCTCATGGTGCTTCGAAACATCGAAATCATGGCCATCCGGAAAAGAGAACACCTTTAAATGCTTTTGCTCGAAGCCAAACGGGAATCCGATGCGCTTATAGAAATCAGATGTTTCGTCAAAATTATCTGAATATATTTCGATTTCGTGGATTTTTAGCTTCATATAAATTGGTCAGAATTATCGCTTCATCAAAAGCGAAGCTGCCCTGCCGCCGCGCAACGCTTCGTTCTTCGATACCTACTCTTAACGAGATAATCTTCGATCACCTCGGTCTCTACATGCTTGAACTCTAAAGACTCATTCAGATCTTCAAACAAAGGAATACCCTTTCCCAGTAACTTCGGAAACCGTGTGATAATCAATTCATCGATTAAGTCCTCTTGCAGGAATGACCGGATCAATTTCCCTCCATCAATATATAGGTCTTTGTGATTTTTCGAGCTGAGCTTCGATAAGACAACCGACAAGTTTCCGGTTATTATCTCTACTCTTTCCTTAAGTTCATCGGGAACAGATTTTAACGTGTTGCTGAGAACGTAGACTGGTATCGAATATGGCCACTGGTCGAAACTCAGTACCTTCTCGAAGGTGTTACGACCCATTAGCAGGGCATCTACCCTTGAGATAAACTCCGAAAAGCCGAAATCCCCTCCGCTGGGATTGGGCGCGTCCTCTAGCCACTCGATCCCGCCGTCCGGAGTTGCGATGAAGCCGTCTAGACTAGTTGCGATATAAACGTAGTTCGCCATATCTCTTTTGTCAATCGTCAAAGTGAGACGCGAAGAGAGTCACAGCCTCTCGGAGCTGAATCCACTGCTTGTTCCGCTATTTAAGTTTTTCAAATGCTTTCATCAGTTTGGATGCTTCCGTTGCAGGGGAAACCTCACAAGCCTCACAGAACCAATAGAACTCTGCGAGGTCAACGCGCCTTTCGCCCAATTCGCAGTGGGCTACGAAAGAATGCTCACGACCCAGTTTCTGGGCTAAGTCTCTTTGGGTCATTCCTGTCTTGGCCCTGAGATTGGCTAAGGTATCGGCAATGACTTTTCCATGTTCGCTGTGAATGGTCTTTTGCATTGCTCGTATTTTACGAGCAAAAATGCTTGCTCTAAAATTCCGAGCAAGCTAGAGTAGACTCATGATCAAAGGAATGGACCCAGAAACGATACGCCGCTATGCGGCCACCAGGAAGAAGGTCGACGAGAACGCGGATCTGTTCATCTGCATCGCCTCGGTCTTTTCGGTTTTCGAGGAATGGCCGGATGACCGCATCGAGATCAGTCCCTTCGCTCTGGGCAAGCTCAACGATCTGATGACGCTCTACTCCTGCCGCATTCTCTCAGCCTTGGAGGATTTCGCTTCCGTAAGGGATGCCGAGGACTTTGTCGAGAAACTAGAAGAAGGTGAGAACGACGAGAGCTCTTAGGCCACGTGGACAAATTGCTCATGTCGTCTATTTTGGTGGCTTTTGGCCCAAATTGCGTTCCCTCACCTCGATGAATCCCGATTCACCTCGGATCGATAGCCGCAATTTTGACTCAAAAGCCCCTCGAAAAGGCTCGTTCCGCAATTTGTCCACGCGGCCTAGTTTGCCTGTCTATCGCAAGCATATAGGAAGGCGCTTTTGCCTTCTCCCGCTGCAAGCCGATGCCTCACTCGCCTTCGGCTACTATCACCTTTCGCATTACAGTGTGAGAAACCTCTCCGTAGAGAACATGCGACTTTTTGATCAACTCATACCCTTGCTTTGAATAAAACTGAACGGCTGTATCCCTGCTGTTCAATTCAATGCTATGAAACCCGCTCTCCTTCGCATGAGCCTCCAGATATTCAAGTATCAATTTGCCAATACCTTTTCCTGCGAATTCCGGCAATACAGCCATATATCTAACCTGGGCCTTCTTTTCATCAATCGCGTGAATCCGCCCAACTCCTACCAGAAGATCATCTTCAAAGGCGCCTACATGCAAGGCACCTTGCTCAAATTCGTCTTTTTCGGACTCATGAGGCTGATTCCATGGAGAACGTAGAATTTTCCAACGGAGATTGAAGTAGTCTTCAAACTCCTTTGGTGTTCTTGGAGATCTTAATTCCATTTCCGATCTTCGTAATGCCAGATCGCTTCTCGAATTTTTCCTTTCCGCAGGCCTCTTTCGCTCAGCACGAGCTCGATATTCTCGCCAACCTCTAGCGAAGGATTGTCTTCATTCTCGCACGTATTCATTTTTCTCTACTAATGCGGCACTGAGCCGAATAGGGATTGGATCGTAGCGAACTTGTTCGTGCAGAGGCAAGCCCGGAGACGGATCTAGCGTTTTGTTCCGGCGCAAGGCACCGGGACAGGACGCTGGACGAAGTCAGCGCCGCATTCCGCGCGACGCAGTCGCGCGGAATGCCTAGCTCAGACGCAGCGACTTGTCGTCGTTGTCTGGAGTGCTTTGTTCGGCCTCCATCATCTTCATAACTAGCTTAGTTTTTTTTAGAATGAAAATTCCACATATCATAGCAACAAGATTGTAGATAAGGTCTGCTTTTGATCTCAGAGGATCCATGTCTAGCCTGCCAGCTTCAATAGCTAAAACTTCGAAGAGAAAGGATAAGGCTCCAGATCCGTTGTAGATCAAAAAGTACAAGCCGGATAGCTTTAGTCCGACTTCGAGGATTTGCTCTCCCTTAATAACTGTACCATTTACTTTTTCATCGCTCGTAACTTTTTGTGATATTCGCCTGCCAAAAAAAATCGAAACAGAAAAAAAGAGTAGCGGTACGATGAAATAGGCTATCGCATTGCCTGCATAGTAGGATCGTCCGAAAATACCATCACCAAGATTGCTCCATTCCAAAAGCGCTCCATGGATGAAGGAGAGACCATCGGTTAAGGCTATCAGAAGTGCATGAATTCCAATTAGTTTGATTCCAACTTCAACTATGGATGTTTTATTCATTTACTTTCGTCGAACGTCGAAGCTGTGGCGCAGTGCCTCAGCGAACGATGGGATTAGGGTTGAGGATGAGCTTGAAGGCAACGCCGGAATCTCGGGGGCGGCTTCGCACTATTGCCACAAGCGGCTTATTTATGGGCATACGATTTTCTGCTCATTCCGTAGCTTGGGCGCCGTCGGTGATGCCGCAAAACCAGGACTCTAATTCCTTTTCATGGATGCTGAACAGGATATGGCAGGGAAAATTTAGCATATTTGCTCGCCTCAATTCGTTCGTCACCTCGTGAAACTTTTCAGGGTTTGTTGTGATGCCCTTTACCAGTCTCTCTAGTTCGAGAAAGAAGCGGTCCGCCAGCTGCGGACCGCCCTCTTCGTCGCCTAGTACCGAAGAATAACCCGAAGGTCTCTCTGGACTAATTTGTGGAAGATCAAGTCCATCAGCCTCGGCCAATTCCCTTCCTTAATTCCTCCCAAGTCATTCCGCTTGACGGGCTTGCTGAAAGATCGGCGTCTCGCCTTAGGGCTTCGGCTATGCCTTCATCTTCGTCTGACAGGGCAGCTGGAAGTGAGTAAAGAAGTTCGCTTGCCAAGACGGCTCTGTCGGAGTCGGTCAAGCCCATCGCCTCCGTTTTCAATGCTCCAATCCTTGTCATGATCGTATCTTGGCGCAAATACCCAGGATTGCGATCTCAATTTTCTCGCCCATCGGTGAAGACACTCATGGCGCGATTAGCGACATTGAGTGCTCTGACTTGTTCGACTTTCTCTGTTTCATTTGAAAGCGAAAGGTAATTCACAGCCAGTTATAAAGCGCCCCTCTTCCGAACAAAGAACAGCAACACCTTCTGCTATATCTTGTGGAGTCACGTTTTCTCGGTTCTCCCAACTCGTTCCATGATCGCACAACTCAACAGCAGAATCAAAACTTGGTAATGCGTCAACAGGGCCCGGGCAAATCAAATTAACAGTCACTCCATGGGACCATAGCCTATCTCTGCAACTCAAAAGCGCATGACTACGAGCTGCTTTGCCGACATTATAGGCATAGGACGGTGATGGTTTCTTTGAATCCAGGCCGAGCCCAATCAAACATCCCCATTTTCTTTCAAACATTCCAGTTAGGACTAAAGGCATCAAATAGTATATAGGCGCTAACTCTCTAAAAGTATCGTCAAGAGCTCCTTGAGCATTCAATTTTTCAACTGGCTCAGGATGCCATCCTGCACCAGGATTGAACACACAGATATCAATTTGGCCATATGCTTCAATAGCCGCATCAACTAACTCTTTGCATCCATCTTCCTTTGTGACGTCAGCCCTCAATGCAAGTGCATTCCCACCTCGGTTCTCAATGTGTCTTACTATTGTTTCCGCACTTTCTGAACTGGTGAGGTAATTGACAACAACTTTGGCCCCTTCACGTGCCAGAGTAAGTCCAATACTTCGACCCATGCCATTTCCAGCCGCTCCAGCCACTATGGCTACTTTATTCTTACATTTCATTGTTTGTCTTTTGTAGAACGTCAAAGGGAGGAGCTGCTGCCCGCGCAGCGGGTGGCAGTTTCCTCACCTGCTTTGTTGGCACGTTATGTATTCGTTAGCATTTCGAAAACGGGGATGCTTCTTCCACTGATGCTCGACTGATGTTCCCCGACATGCCGTGCACCGTGCTTCAGATAAAAGCCAGCCGAATTCGGATCAGCGATGAGAGTCAGTGAAGTTATTCCTTCTTTCCCTGCGAACAATAATGCTTCATTCAACAGCGCACGGCCAATACCCTCTCGGAAACGATTCGGACAAACAAAGAGATGTTCGAGTTCAACCATTCCGTCTTGATGTTTCTTGAGAGTGTAGTATCCGACGAGAGCATTTCCTTCCATAGCCACGCGCGCATCAAAATAATTAGCAACCGAAGACGGGGAAATCGTAAGTTCACGGGCAAAAACACTCATCTCTTCATCCGTGTAACCCCAGCTGGCCTTGGATCGAATCCCCAACTCAGAAACGGCTTCAACGTCTGAAGTTCTCAAATCTCTAATTGTGATCGATTCTTTCATATTTCTCACCAATGCGGCGTTGAGCCGCGTAGGGATTGGATCGTAGCGAACTTGCTCGCGCAGAGGCAAGCCCGGAGACGGATCTGGCGCTTTGTTCCGGCGCAAAGCGCCGGGACAGGACGCTGGACGAAGTCAGCACCGATTTGATATGCTGTCGCTAATTTTCAAGGGATCTGGTGCTTTCATTCAGGAATTCGGCTGCGATACCTTGCAAGCGTTCGATATTGTAAGCCTCAAAGTCGAAACTGGATAGCTCCTCTGACTTCCTGTCTCCTTCGAGAGCTCCGATCAGGTTCTTTGTGATTAGATAGCTGGCATAAGAGTGCGGAGCACTTTTGTCTGGTTTCGCTACATTCTTGAATCTGTTCAACAGTTTCCAGAAAGTCTTGTCGGCGATTATCAATTCCGTAAGTTTCGCCCTATACTCCCGTTCCCATCCAGGCATGGATCCATACTTTGCTCTGTCTGACACGTGACGCCCTTCATGTCCAATTAGCGAGACTCGAAACCACTCGTCATCGTCGCTAGGCTTTCCTCCTACTCGATAGATTTCGTGATCAGTGGCCCAGCCTCCAGTGTGGCTTCTATTGAACGTAGCAAATCCCAGCCATCCATTGCAGACGAAATCCTGCAAAAATACTAGGTCCACCGAGAAGCTTTCGTCCGGAAGCTTCACCTCGTACTTGATTCTTTCTTCTTTCTTCCAAACTTTTAACTCTCGAAGAGGTGGCGTTACCCCCATCAGGATGTGATATCCTCTCGCTTCGGCCAGTCTTTTGATTTCAGCCTCAATCCTATTGTACTTTGATCCTGTTGACTTGCTCCCCATATCCCGGAGTAGTCGCTTGAGGTTCCGTTTCAATTCTTTGTTCGACCGGCGTTCTGAATCGGGATCCAGAAGCGAAGCTCGCCAATAGATTCTAAAGCATCTGTGCAATTCCGATATGAATGGATCTTCGAATACGAATTGCTCGGAACCTTCTATGAAACGTGCATTGTATTTTACGGCAAGCTCGGCATATTCGCTACGTTCCGATTCATTTACTTTCTCAAGAAATGAAAGGATGGGTCTGACATCACCGGAAACGGCTTGGCCGTATGCATGGTCGATCTTCCTTGCATCAGCGTTCCCTTGAGCAGTTGAAACAACCGCAATCAGGTAGATCAGTACAAGAGTTAGGATTTTGTTCCGCACGCCCGATTCACTCAAGAGGATGGGCGAAGCCCATACGAATTGAGTGAAATCGATGGTTCTAGGTCTCATTTATTGGCTCCCAAATTTCCTCAGAAACCTTTTTACCAGAAACAGTCTCTACCAATTTGAAGATGAACTCGTTTTCTGTTAGGCCTGAGTTTACGGCAGCTTGCCTCAGCGGCTCATTGCTCGCCTTCATAATTATCGTAAGGTCAAACTTCCATACCCCATTTTCATTTATGTATTGGAATTTGTATGGGAGTTTTTGGCCGGAAATAATCGCATCAGAAATTGCACGATTGCCTGAAATCTCGTAGTTGTCCGCTTTCATCGGGATAACGCCGGACTTACCAATCCAATCATTGTTTACTGCATGCGCGAATATCTCTTCTCCGCTCATCTCCAGTATCCTCTCTTTAGGCACACGATGCTTGATTATGATAACCTGAAATCTGTTTATGAAAGATAATTTGTTCAGCTCTTCACGCCCATAAGTCTTAGCCCAAGTCAAGTAGTCTTCGTATTCTTGAATCGTACTTTTTGTCACCCGTTGCACTGCAATCTCGCCGTCTTGAGCGAGAATCGCTGACTTGTATCCATCAAAAGCTTCGCTCGGGTGCTCAGCTTGAGAAAACGAGATGAGCGTGAATGCGCAGATCGCGGTAAGTACCTTTTTATTGATCATAAATTTCTAGAATGCAGCGCTGAGCCGCATATGGATTGGATCGTAGCGAACTTGTTCGCGCAGAGGCAAGCCCGGAGACGGATCTAGCGTTTTGTTCCGGCGCAAGGCGCCGGGACAGGACGCTGGACGAAGTCAGCGCCGCATTCCGCGCGACGCAGTCGCGCGGAACGTCAAAGTCTCACGACGTAGGAGGCGCAGCCTCCGGAGTTGTGAGCACTGCCTTGTTGGCACTTCCTTTGTTTTGTTTCAGTTTTTCGATGGATCTCAAAACATCGTCACGATTCTTGGCCGATTTCATCCAAGCTGGGAATCTGCTAGCTAACGTTCCATTTCGAATCATCTCATCATTTTCTTTTCTTGGTCTTTTCCTGTGCGTCGCCTCAACGTAAGAGTGCAGAAAGTCTAGATGCTTTTCGTTAAGTGCGAATAGAGTGTGACCACATGAGTTCGCCAGAAACCAGAGTTTGTATCCGAAATAAGGATCTGAATCTGTAACTGCTCCAAGTCCGCTTTCTTTCCATTCTTTGTGCTTCCCGCAACTGGTGCATGAGAAACGTCGGGGTGAAAACATCCAGCTCTTGTCTGTTGTGTTTCGAACGATGGCGTGAGCTCCACAGTCAGGACACTCGACATCGATTCTGTCATAAAAATCGTAGATCGTTTCCTTCTTATCTATGAACTCAGTGGTCATTTCTTTTCATTGCCAACGTCGAGTACAGGCGGCGAGCGCTTGCGCTCGTTGCCTGATACGACTGGTTAGCCTTCGTCTTCTTTGTCGTTCTCGTTCGACTCCGATTCTTGAGACTCTCTCATCATGCGACGTACAAAACCAAGTGGTACTCCATAGTTCCTCATCTTGTCATAGATGTATTCCTTTGGCATATCGGCATCAACCATCTCTAGAACTAATCTTTTTGCATGAGATTTCGGAATTCTAGGATCATGTCTTCCTGGCGGATTTGATTCCAATCCATCAAGTCTCAACTGCTGTCTCGGAGCTTCTATTTCGCGCAGTCTTCGGTCGAGCCTTCTCACTGAAGAAAGAACTTCAACCAACATGTTTTCTTCACTCCGCGGTTCGATCTTTTCGGTTTGTGGACTACAAGCCAATGCATTTTCAAATTGTGACTCGAATTGCGGCCAATAAGTCTCAAAGACTTTTTCGAGAACCTTCTCTTTTAAAGCTTTATCGCCGAGTGATGAATTGATCGTTCTCAAAAGTTCGAATACGCCGTCTTTATCTGGAAAGGTATGATTGAACTGTGCTAGTGGGTTGCCTACGTCTGTTGGTTGTAGATCAATCAAAAAGGTACACACTCTTGAACTCTTTAATCCCTTTGCAAGAGCTCCAGCTTCGAATAGTATCCAAGGTTTGTTTTTGTTCTCTTGTGTAAGGCATATGATGCCGAGTTTTGTATCAGCTAACTGATCGGATATCTCTGAGAACCAAAGTGAACCTCTGTCAATGTCCTTGCTAGACATCCAAGGATCAATCGCTTGCAGAACACACTGCAACCATTCGTCCAGTATTTCTGCCACTGCTTTACTGCGGTCTCCAGACCAGCTTATGAATACTTTCATTTTATATTTATGGCTAACGCTAAGGTCTGGCGACGGCGGTGTTAGCCGACGTTGCCTGCACCGCCTTGTTAGAAATTTCTTTAATTAGTTCGTCTACGTTTGGTGGTGAATCGAAACTCATCGTCAGTGATGTGTTCTTGTGTGAATTCAACTCCAGGATCGTGTATCGTTCGCCTAAAGACAGGGACAGGCTAATTCCATCTACAAAGCCCATTATTTTGATTCTTGGATCTTCTCTCGTGTAGGAATAAGAGTGCTCTACCAGTCTTCCTTCTTCATCGAAACTTAGGTCGTCCTTTTCGGCTTCCTCTAGTCCGGACGCTAGTCGATGAAATATCCTGAATATGAAATCCTTATCTGTGATTGAATCTCGCGAATTCCACCGTTCCGGACTATCAAACCAGAATTTCCGATGTTTTCGCATGACTCTATCTTCCGAGTGGTAGATTTGAAGGATTTCAGTTTCGGAGAAATATTCGAGATAACCTTTAGCTTTCTCCAGCCGTCCCCGAACTAAGGAGTCGATGACTGATCCTTCGTATGATTGGATCAGTTTTTGTTTGTTCTCTGGAGTTGTATCCAAAGATGAGACCAGGTCGTGAAACGAAATGTCGGAAGCCTTTGCCAAGCAACAAGCCGATAGAAACGCGACTAGGATTAGTTTGTTCATTTCTTTTCTAACGCCGAAGTGTCACGCGGAGGGGGCGGCAGCCCCCGGAGTTGTGACAACTGACTTGTTCGGTTTTTTTATTTCTCCCGAATAGAAGGTAGCCAATGTCGAAATTTCATCTAATTCACCGTTTCTCTGGAAAGTGCGAAACAGGGTATATCTGTGATAGCCATCTACCAGAAAGATTCCATCGGTGTTAACGTTTCCAAAGATATAAGAAGGAAACTTCTTCTCTCTAATTACGTAATCTTTGATTTTCGCTAGTTTGTCTAATCCATGACACTTGTGGTCTTTCCATTTTTCGTTTGGAGGTAAATCGTGAACTGTCAGTAGAAGGTCACGTGCTGTTTTTTCGCTAGCTTTAGAGAGGACTAAATCTTTTAGGTCTATTTCTGTTTTGGTCCATATTCTTTCTCTCCACACGTTTGGATCTTCGCCAAGAACACTCAACCAGCCAGGTGAACTTTTTTCTCCTACATAGTTCCATCCAAGATTGCTGACACGTTGAGGAAGCCAGTCCTTTTTGATGCATGTAGGAAGGTTACTGAAGTAGCTATCTGCGGTTTCGATATTCATTATTTACCGAACGCTGAAGTGTCACGACGAAGGAGGCGGAGCCTCCGGAGTTGTGACCACTGATTTGTTGGAAATATTTGTTAGTATCTCTGAAATATCAGATGAAGACCGATACCTCATCGTCATGGAGGAGTTCTTCGACGTTTCCATCAATAGCGTCGTATGCTTCCTGCTCAATGAAATCGAAAATTCTATTCCATCTCTGAAACCTTTCAATTTGATTTCAATTTCATTGAATGCGTTGGAGGGTCTTGGCACTAGCATTCTTCCTTCTTCATCAAAACTGAGACCTCTCTTTTCAGATTCTTTGATCCCGTCGATTAGATTGTGTAGCAAATTAGAAATGTAATCCTTGTCTGAGATAGATGCTCTAGGTTTCCACCGCTCCTGCCTGTCAAACCATAGCTTTCTATTTTTTCGCCGGATTCGGTCATCTATAAAGTATACCTGGAGGCTTTCTGCTTCTGCGAAATACTCGAGATAGGCTGTAAGCTTCTCTAGGCACCCCCTGACAAAGGACTCGATAACGGATTCTTCAAACGATTGAATGAGTTGTTGTTTCTTTTCGTCAGAGGTGTCCAATGATCTGACTTGCTCATGGAAGGTGCTTCCTGAAGCGTTCGCTAGAAACACTACGAAAAATACCAAGAAATGTATCTGATGCTTCATTACTTTTTCCAACGTCGAGTGCAGGCGATGGCGACGTTAGCCGACATTGCCTGACACGTCTGGTTGTGATAATTTTTCTTCTTCGAGAATTCTCTGTTTAAAGCTCA
>JANQRJ010000027.1 GCA_028284635.1 Pelagicoccus sp. | reverse complement strand
ATCTGCGGGCCACTCTTCTCAGGCTTTTTTGAAACAGTTAGGTAAACGCTGCGGCAACGACAGAGCGTTGCCCTCCTAAATGAGGTTTCTTCCGTTAAGCCAACGCCAGTGTGCAGTGGCGGGAGCTAGCGAATACTCAAGCGTATTGAATTTCCAATGACGACTCGCTCTTAAAGTCGAAAATGATCTCAGTGACGCCATGACAGATTTGGGGATAGTTTCCAGGAAAACGGAGAATTTTTAACCGCGTACCGAGCAAAGCGACACAGTCATGGACGCAAATACACACGAATCAAAGCTTCAAATTAGAAATCATTCGTGTTTATTAGCGTCTATTAGCGGTTGCTCTTACTCTTGTTTTTCAAACACCAGGGTTAAGCCGAGCTTCGATAGACAGAGCTCGGCCGTTTTATAAAACAAAACGCCGCCGCCTGACGGCGACGGCGCGTTCGATTGCAATGAATGCCTATATCAATAGTTTTCTATGGTCCACTTCTGGGTAGCCCAATTGTTCCACTGCCACACGACAACGTTGGTGCCGTTGCTCAGGCCCGTACTAGAGTTCGCCCGCAGGTAATAGTTGCCCAAGGCCGTATTGACCTTGAGACGCGACAGGCCGCCGCCCAGGCTTTCGTGAACCCACTTCTGACTCGCCCAATTGTTCCAGTTCCTGAGCTCGACGTTGGTCCCGTTCGTGTAGCCGTTGTTGTAGGCGGCCCGCAGATTGTAGTCGCCAGAGGGCGTGTTCAACTTGATGCGCAGCACGTTGCCGCCCAGGTTGCTGATGTTCCACTTCTGGCTGTTCCAGTTCTGCCAGTTGTTCACCACCACGTTCGAGCCGTTGGTATAGCCGTTGTTGTAGACGGCCCGCAGGAAGTAGTTGCCTCCGGTCCCGGAGTTCCTCAGGCGCTTGTTGCCGGTGATGCCGCCGCCGCCACCGCCTCCGGTGCCCGGACCGAAGAGCGGCCAGGAGGCCACGTAGCTGGGCTTCGAGGAGAGGTAGAGCGAAGGCGGGAGGTTGCTGCCAGCGGGAAGCGAGCCAGCCTGGAAGCTTCCGTTGACGATATTCGAGCCCTTGTAGTTATTGCTGCCGGCGAAACTAATGCCGGGCGTCTCATTGCCGACGATAGTCGTCGACTCGAACTGGCTGCTCTGCGAGCCCACCGTGTTGGAGGCCTTGTTGCGGTAGAAAGTGTTCCACCAGGCCTTGGCGTGGGCGTCGAGGGCCATCACGATCTGGCGGCCGTCGTTGCCCTCGAACAGGTTGTTGTGCGACTCGTCCCCGTGGTGGGCCCCAATGTCGCTGTAGGCGTGCAGCGGGCCGGTCTCGTTGTAGCTGATCACGCAGTGGTTGGGGGACTTGGCCAGCTCGATGTGGTGACGCAGGTTGTAAAGGTAGTTGTTGGTGATGTGGATGCGCGTCGAAAGCGAGGTGGCCGCTATCCCGTAGGCGTAGCCGCCCTCGTTGCCCCAGCGCTCGTGCACCTCGCACTCCGAGATGATCCCGTCGCGGCACTGGAAGGCCCGGATCCCGTAGGTCGTGGACTTGATCGACTCCACGTTCTTCACCTGGAAGTTGCGGCAGTAGGAGAGCTTGAGGTTGTCCTCCCAGCGGTCGCCCAGGCGCAGGCGCCTGATGGTCAGGTCGGTCACCCGCACGTTCTTGGCGAAGTCGTACTCGCGCACCTCGCCGCCGGAGCCGAAGTCCACGCCTATCTTCAGGTCGATCGTCAGCGTCGTGCCCGCCTTGGCGGTCACCTTGACGATCTGGCCCACGTCCACCACGTCGCCGTCGCTCGCAGTGTAAGGGTACTTGACTCTCACGTAGTCGCCGACCTGGAACTGGCTAGCGTTGGTCACGGTGATTTGGCTGTCCCCGCGGTTAGGCGTACCCACGATATCGACAGTCGTGCCCTGGGTTCCTCCTTTGATCGCGATGCCGTCCCTCTTCTGGAACTTGGGGAAGTCCAAATTGAAGATGGTAGTGTCCATGCCGTCGCCGTCGATCCAGATGTCGCCGACATTGATGTCAGCAGTGGTCTTGAAGGTGTAGGTGCCGGCGGGGAAGTAGAGCTTTCGCCGGCCCGAGGTGCTGGCAATGATCTGCTCGATCTTCTGGCCGGCGTCGATACTGGAATCGTTGGCCGGGAGGCCGTTCTGGGTTACGTTGATGGTGGTCCAGCCGCCGGGGTCGCTGTACTGGATGTTCTGCCACCCGCTGGGGGCCATGCGGCTGGCGGGAATGTCGCCGTACTGTCCGTACAAGGCGGAGAATGACAGGCACATCAGGCCTATCGCGTACATATAGGGTACTCGTGTCTTCATAGACTTAATCATATTCTAGGGTTGGGGTGAGAAGGGCATCCGGAATGGACAGCGCCCTAAATTAAGGGGGTAATAGAAAACGAGATTGAGAGAGAGCAACCGACGCGCGACCGCCTCGACAAGCTATCCCTCATTCTGCCGCAAAGCGAAACCCTTTCGTTGGGCAAACTGATTAAATGGAAACTTCCATTCCCCATCGTCGCCACAACAAGAGCGAGGCTATTGCAAAACCGGACTCCCAGTCGTTTTGACTTTAACTGCTCCGCAAAATATCCCAAGAGCTTGACCGGCAGGCGAAACCTGAATCCTTGCCTTGGCCCCTCTTTCCGTGAATCGAAAGCGACAGCCTTTTATATCTTCTCGGGACGCGAGAAAAATTGATCTTCTCTTAAGGAGCGACAGCGCGGATAAGGCGTCGCAAACCTACTACCGCGCCTTGGCACTGCTGAACAAAGGCGAGGCCGTGAAGAAAGTCGCCCAGAATCTCGGCGTCTCGCGACAAACGCTTTCCAAATGGAAGAAGCGCTACCAAACTTTCGGCCTGGAAGCGCCTTCAAAAGCCGGGAAAAGGCGTCCTTCGACCGAGACCCTGCAAGCCTCCATCGTCTCCCTCACTAACCAAGCTATCTATAGCGGACAAGCCCTCACCGCCGCGAAGCTCGCCAAGCGGCTCTTCACCAAAGTCGATACCGTCCAGCAGGCCTGGAAGCAACTCGGCTTTCCCCTCCAAGCCGACGGAAAGGCCGTCGCCACCCTCGCAGTCGAACCGAGCCGAAGTCTCGAAAACGACAAGACGCGAGGGCAAAGCGAAAGCCGTGCCGATACCCTTGAAAAAGACCGCCCGGCAGTTCGGCTGGCCGACATCGCCCAGGAGGCAGGCGTATCGAAAGCGACCGTATCGCGAGCCCTGCGAGGAGATCCGAAGATAAGCGAGCTGACGGCTCAGCGCATCAGGACGATCGCCGATCGCCAAGGCTATCGCCCGGACCCTCTGCTCAAGGCCTTGACGGAAATGCGATGGAAGCATCGAAAGCAGGAAAGCGCGGTCGCCTTTCTATTGGAAGGAGACGGAGCCAAGGAGATCCATCCCAACCAGGAGCTATGGAAGGGGTTCTCCCAACAGGCCAACCGCTTGGGCTTCGCTGCCGAGCTGCATTGCTTGGACGACTATCCAAACTATCAGAGCCTTTCTCGAGTGCTCTACAATCGCGGCATACAGGGAGTCGCCATCGGCTTTTTCCCGCAACAGGAAGCGAAGGTCCCTGTCCGATATAAAGAGCTCCTGGCCTGCCTCGCCAAGCAACCGTTTTCGCTGGTAAGCGCCTCCTGGCGCTACAGGACCAGCAATAGCTGCGCCCATATATTTCCCAGCGTTTTATCGACTTGGGGAATTTTGAATAAAAAGATACGTCATAGCGGGTCCGCCCATTTCAGCCTCGTTGCAAAAACGTTCGCAGATCCGCTGGTCGCGCTCGCCACCCAGGTGGAAAGAATAACACCCATGCACCTCGTTCCCATCAAGGGCGAAAGCGACTTTCGGGAATTCGAAAAGGGAGTAAGACGCGTCGAGCCCGATCTGCTGGTCGGCCGCGATCAGCACTACGCCTGGCTTCTCGAAATGGGGTATTCAATTCCTGGCGACATCAAGTTTATCAGCCGGGAAAAGACCGATCCCTCCGATAGGCGAATCGCCGGCATCGATCCCCGCATGGAAGACCACGGCGCCGAATGCGCCCGCTACCTAGACCTGCTGATCCGCAATTACATAAGAGGCCTCAACGAGATCGCTCCCGAAGCGCATCTCGCGCCCCGCTGGATGGAGGGCGACAGCTTCCCGGAAGACTAGGGCAATTTTCGTTTGGCTAGTCGCCCCCATAGGTGGGTCGTCTTCTCCGAAGGCGACCTATTGGCGTCACACTGCACAAGCGTATGCGTTCCCGACTTCAGTCGGGACCGCACCACCCTTAAAAAGCTTCTCGAAGCAGCGACTAGCCAAACGAAAAATGCTCTAGGTTGAAGCCGAGCCCCGATAGATAGAGCTCGACTGTTTCATAGAAAAAAGCGCCGCCGCCATCAGGCGGCGACGCGGACTAACTGCAATGAAACCTGTATCTAAAGCGCCTTTTAGAACCTGAAGGTATTGGTCAGGAAGATCTGGCGCTCAGGCGAAGTGCGCACGCCTTGAATATTGCCGAGCGGATCTATCGAGATCGGGATGAACTCCCCGCTGTCTCCTCCGATGGCGTTGCGGACATTCAACTGAATGCTCCAGTCGACGTCCTCGAATATAGTACGCTCGTGACGCACCCAGAAATCGGCATTGAACTCGTCGGGCCCAAAGTAAGGATTGGCGACGTCGTTCACCAGATTGCCGTCTTCATTGAAGATGACCGGGTAGCCAATCGCCGCTTCGTCCTGCCAGCGGGCAACTCCACCCACCGTCCATCCTTTCAGGACGCCTTCGGTGAATCGGTAGCTCGAAACCAAGTTCCAACGCCATTCGCGCTGTTCGGCGCTCTTCTGTCCGTCTTGGGCCTGCTCGCTACGGATAGGGAAAAGAACGTCGCGTTCCCATCGCCTGCCGAAGACATTGGGCTCGCCCAAATTCGGCGAGTCCTGGAGGTTGGCTAGGCCAGAGCTGATCAGCCTGCTTTCGACCTCTTCCGCGAATTCGAGCACCCCAGGCAGCGTATTGCTGCGCACGGTCTCTTGCTGGGCGACATTGAACACGATATTCCAATTATCGGTAATCGCGCCGGCAAGCTCCAGCTCCATGCCTTCCGACACGAAATCGAAAGTAGAGTTAAGCCCTTCGATCTCCGTACCGGTGACGACGGCGGTACTCCGATCGACAGACGGATTGGTAAGCGTCGCGAAGGGTTCCGGGGCTACGCTGAAAATCGCCGCGAAGTACTCGTCCCAAGTGGAGAACGTGGTTTGGGGCACCGGACTGCTGGGATCGCTGAAATCCAGAATATCCGTAACCGCCCCGCCGTCCTGCTCGAATTCGGCCGCTCGCCTCGCCCACTCGGACTCCGAGCCTATCCAATTTTCAATGGCGCTGAGAGCGGTGCCAACCCGAGCATCGTTACTAGAGGTTTCGTACCAATTCACCGTAACCGAGAGGCGCCGATCGAAGAGATCGAAGGAGAACCCGTATTCTTCGGTCATGCCGTTCGGATTGTCGATAACCGAGCCGTCAAGCCGACGGGCGAGGCCCGAGGGTTCGAAGGTCTCCGATTCGAAGTAGTGCAGGCGGAGATCCATATCGAAGGGCAATTCGAAGAGGTACTTCTCGGGGAATTTCAGCACGAAGCTCTTGGTATCCGTTTCTCCGTCCTGTTCGAAAGCCGGAGTATCTTCGAGAACATGAGCCGCCAAGTTGAAGCGGCCGTCCGCCAAGCGATCGTTGCCCTCTTCGATCATTTCAAAATTGGATACCGAGTCCGTGCGACGGGCGAACAGGGTGATCAAATGCTCGTCCAACCAGCGGCTTTGCAGTATGAAGGCTTCCGACTCGACGTCCTGCTGCAGGATATTCGAGCCGTTGACGTCGGGAATGAAGACTCCATAGGCAGTCGTCGTCATGATCTGCCTGGCTGAATGATCCCAGTAGGCATACGTTCCTGTTGCGCCTTCGACCGGCACTACCGACTTGCTCAACGGCTGGTCGATCCGCACGCCTTCGGGACCGCTCGCAGACAGAGCCGAATCTCCTATATAGACGAATGCGTTGGTCTTCCTACGGAAATCGTTGTAGCGGTGGTTCAATATGTTCGACGCACCGACGTCGACCTCGTCGCTTTCCCAGTTCATGGTTTCGCGAAGCGATTTGTCCGTGTCACTGAAATCCTGATACATCGCGCTGAGAGTGTGGCTGCCTAGCCACTTGCCCCACTTTTCGCCAAGGCTGTCGTTCAAGTCGTGTTTGAAGAAAGCCGTTCCGCGAAACGTCTCCAGATCGCGCTCGAAGAAATTGCGCTCGATACTGTTCACTTGAAGAACCGGTCGTCCAACGTTCGGATTGGCGCGCATCGGAGGAGCGCCATCTCCCGCAGGCGAAGGGAGATCCTCGCTGATGGTAACGAATTCGGATATGTCGAGATAGATGCGCCGGCCTCTCCCACCGGAGTAAGGAGTGAATTGCGACCTGTCGAAACTCTGTTTGTTGAACGAAAGCTCGACGCCCATATTTCCTCCAAACAGTTCCTGTTCCAGGGAGAACTCCTTCACGTCGAAGTCTTCAGAGATGTCATCCGTGTCGCCTGTATAGAGGTGATTCACGAAATCGAAAACATCGCGATTCATCAAAGTGGGAGCCGAAAAGCCGGACAATTCCCAATCGCCGGACGTAAACTTGAAGTCTTGCGTGCCCCGCGAACCGCCCCAACGCGCCCGCGTCATGAAGCCGTCCAGTTCGAAGATGCCGGGGCCGTCCGCATCCGCCGCGCCGTAGATATCGACCAAGTGGATGAAGGAGGGGGTCCTATCGGGAGTATCGTTCAAAGTCGAGCGGTCGGTGTTGTCGATGAGCGCCTTGGGGAGCCAATCTCCACCCTGAGCGACAGTCTTGCGGTCCCCGTCGACATCGTCCAAGGAGTCAATGCCTGGGTAATTGCCCACCACCTGCTGATAGTCCGAAATATCGAACCAAAATGGGTAGTTGACCGAGGGCGGAATGACGTCCGGCGGATTCTTGTCGATCTCGCCAGCCTCGAAGTACCCGCGGAAGCTCGTGTCCCCAAAGAGAGCGTCGCTTTCCGCTTCCCGAATCTTCCAATCCCAGGCGAGGTATCCTCGACGGTCTTCTTCAAAGGCCTCTTCCTGCCGGAAACGCTTGTCCTCGTTCATCAGGGATACTCTTAACTTGAAGCGATCATCCGCAAAGACGCGCGACACATCGACGACCTCCCGATGTCCGCCGTACTGGTCGAACCGCGCCGACAGCGTGGTCGAGTCGACGCCAGCAGGCGTGTTCATCGAATTCTCGATCACTCCGCCTGCGGAACCCAATCCGAAAAGAACCGAATTAGGGCCGCGATTGACGGTCACCTGCGAGGTATTGTAGGTGTCGAAGGGAATGATGGTCTGGAAGTAGTTCCGCGTCAGCTGGGCTCCTACCAACCCCCGCACCCGCTGGGCGAACTGCGGGTTGATGCGAGCGCCCTGCGCCTGGTAGGTGTTGCCCGAGACGCCGGCGTTCGAGAAGTTGCCCAGCTCGCCGGCGACTTCCACGTTGGGCACGAGATTGAGGATCGAGCCCGCGTCGGTCGCGCCCGTATCCTGCATCAGCTGCTCGGTCAGGATGGAGATCGACGAACCGATATCCGCAACGTCCGTCCGGATACGGGTGCCCGCCAAGGTCGAGGTCGCGCTGTAGGTCCCTTCTACCGCCTCCACCACGAAGGGTGAGAGTTGGAATAGTTCCTCTTCCCCGTCGTCTTGGGCGAAAACCGGCGATGCCACAGCAGCCACCGTAGCGGGAAGCAGCGCCTTGTTCGCTTTTTTAAGCTTTTCTATAAGGTTTTTCATATTCTGAGTTTGCGAGTCTGTTTTCGATTGCTTCTCCGGGACCTTCTTGATGGCGAAGGCCCCGGAGTATTCATGCCAGAAGACCGCCAAAGACGTATCCTCGAGCATTATTTCGAAGGCCTGCTCCGGGGAATATCGGCCAAAGACCGCCTTGGTCTCCACTCCGCGAACGATGCGAACCGAATATATAAAGGAAACGTCCGCTTGGCGCGCCGCTTCCCTTAGCGTATCTATAGCCTTCCCCGCTGGAACGTCGAAATCCGTCAACTGATCGACCGCTTGCATAGCCGGAGCTACCGCAACAACGAGCGCAAGCCGCGCAATATATAGCAAAACAGGCGGCAAGCAACGATGCGCGAGAAGCATCGATCTTTTGGGGTTCAACATATCTAGCCATGAAGCGAGATCTTCAGCTACCTAGTCGCGCCGAGACTCGCTAACTCACTACTCGAATTTCATTTTTTTGATCATTTTTTTTGCTACAAACAAGAGCAGATCCAAACTGGGGTTTCGAATTTCGTTTCCCTATTGTCCTAGACTACCACGACCCACGAGCATCTTTGTTTATCCGCAGATAGAGTTTTCTATTCTTTTTATTCGCTTTGCCTTAAATAGATACGCTCTCCTTCCCAGACCGCCTCGATGCCCATCGAAAACTCCAGCAGCCTGACGAATTGCTCCAGGTCATCCGATCGGAAGGACGCCACGATGGGCGCAATCCGCAGCTTGGGATCTTCCACGACGATCTCTACGCTATGGCGTTCGTTAAACGCCGCAACTACCTCGCCCAACGGCACGGCGTCGAAATCCAGCGACTGGCGCCAGGACATAATCCGTTTTACAGCTGAAATATCCGCATCCGTTACCTGGGGTTTTTCAGTCAGGGGTCCCGTAGAGACCACCGACATTTGCCCTGCTTTAAGATCGCTGAATAAATGCGATTCGCTCGCTTCGTCGAATGGGTTGTCTTGCAGGTTCGCAGTCGATACGAGTTCCGAACCGACACGGACTTCGCCCTCGGTCACCAGGACTTCCACTTCGTCATCTCCGATGCGCACGTTGAATGCGGTGCCGACCGCAAGGACTTCGACTCCCCGGGCCGCTACGACAAACGGCCTCGACGGATCCTTCGCTACTTCGAAGTGAGCTTCGCTCGAAACCAATTCGACTCGGCGGATGCCTGGAGAGTACTCGACCTTGACTGCCGCTCCTCCGTTGGTTTCGACATAGGTTCCGTCCGCCAGGCGGTGACGCTCGTAATTCTCTGCCGCAAAGCTTTGGATTTCGACTGCATCCTCGCTCTCGCCGCTCCAATACTGCCAAGCCGCAAAGCTCACGACCAAGGCAGCGGCGATCCCTCCAAACCAACCGAACCCGTTCCACCTCCGCGGTCGCGACTGCAGCAAGTCCTGGCTAGGCGAATCGCTGTGTTCCGGCCGCCACTGAACAAGAACATCGAGACGCTTCCAGGTCCTGCCGTGTTCGGCAAAACGCTCGCCACGCCTAGGATCTCCGGCCAGCCAGGCGAAAAACTCGTCCTGCTCGCGCGGGGAGAATCCCCGGTCACGTTTGATCAGCCACTCTGCAGCTTCCAGGTCCATGCGCTCGGAATGCCGCTTCGAATTGTCATGTGCGCTCATCGTGAATTCCTGTTTCCATTCATCTATCTCCCTCTCGGGCCCTCAAATAGGCAGTGATTCTCGCCGTTCCTTTGGTTAACTGGGCCGACACGGTGTGAATCGAGATGCCCATCGACTGGGCTATCTGCTCGTAGCTCAAGCCGTATACCTTGCTCAAAGTAAAGACGCGGCGGCATCTGTCCGGCAACTGCTGGATCGCCCGCGTCAACAGCTCGAGCTCGTGGTTGCGGGCCACCGTTTCCTGGACCCCTTGGGCTTCGTCCAGGATTTCGAGATCATCCCAATCTCCGCAGGATTCCGTCAGCTTCACCTTGCTGCGCCGGATCTGATCGACCGCCGCGTTTCGAGCTACCGCGAAAAAGAAAGCCTTAGGGGAAGAGACCTCAGTCCGCTTGCGGGCTTCGAAGACGCGCAGGTAGGTCTCCTGGATCACATCGTCGACATCGCACAGCGAACCGTAGCGGCTCTGCAGCCAGGCCCGAATCATGGATTCGTGCGGACGCAGATTCTCTTCAAACCAGGCTTTCTCGCTGTCATCTAACGGTGGCATCACACTTGTTTTCTTCAATCAGTATAAAACGCGGCGAGGATCGAATCCAGACCAAAGGCAGCAAAGCGCCTTTCCGCCCATAGGAACTCTGCGTTCGCGGACGCAAGGAAAGAAACGCGATACATCGGGGCGTATCGCGGACACGCGCGAGGAATACTGGTAGCTGCCATAGGCTCGATGCAGGGAATGCCCCCCTGCTTTCCTCTGTCGCGCCGAAGCCGCCAAACTCACTACGCATTTTTGGCGAAAAGAGGCCATCGGCACCAGCTAGTGTAGTGTCATTGATACAGTGTGGTGAAGCGCAGTCTCGATATTTTGGAAGCGTTCGCGCCTTTCGCGGGGTTCAACAACTTGATTTATTCATGCTTGCGTAGGAGAGGCCTCGCGCACCTACCCTTAGCTCTCTATGCCTCGCTTCTCGCGCCGTAGTTATGGAAACAGTTCGATTCGCGTAGTGGCATCTTGGGCTCGAATGAGCGCGATCTCGTTCGCGGTATGGGGAAATTGTTGGCTGCACGGCGGCTCGTCGCTGCAAGACGGCGGTTGCGGTTCGGAGAGCTGGTACGGCTCGCGGCCCGTTGTCCTTAAATTGTTTCGGGAAACGGAAAGCGAGCAGGGATCTATCACGGTATTCGAGAGCTTCTGCACGGACCTGACTTGGAAGAGAGGGACGCATGTAAATCCATCCTTTTCGCGCGACGGTGGACGGCTGTATTTCAACCTGCCCACCGACCAAGGAGCCCGAACGGCCTATATGGATATTGCCGATCCGCTAAACTGACTCCCATTCGATCTTCGATAGCAAAGATCACGAATAATCCAGGCCAGTGGCTTTACAAAGAGGTCAAGCCTTTCACTTTTTCGAAGCAGTTTCACCCTACCTCTGGAGTCGAAACTTCGAATTTTCAACGGGATCAACAGATCTGCTCCGAGTTCCTTTGACCAACGAAGTCGCCGCGAAGCAAGCTACGTGAGACAAGCCCTCCTCCGGGAGAGCGAAGCTCTCTACCACTGCTCGCCGGCAAACCGAAAAGCCAGGCCCCTCATTCCGTAAACGCCCTATGACGCAAGACGCAAGCGACCAAACCAAGCCAACCGACTCCCAGGACTCCGCGAAAAACGAAGAAAAAAACGTGATGCCAATAGCCGAGCGCTTTCAATACGCGGCCGGCGTCATTGGCATCCAGTTTGGTGGCTGGGGCGTCAAGGGGCTCTCCAAGCCCGTCTACAGCATCATGCTCGGCGTCAGTCCCGCCATGGTAGGCACCCTGCTCGCCCTCACCCGCGTCTGGGACGCGCTCTGGGATCCTCTCATGGGATCCATCTCCGACCGCACCCGATCCCGCTGGGGACGGCGGCGGCCCTACATATTCGTGGGCTCCATCCTGGTGGGCTTGATGTATCCGCTGGTCTGGTTCGCTTCGGACGGCTGGAGCGAGACCGCCAAGGCCACCTACCTCGGCGTCGCCCTCGCCATATTCTATATGGCCTACACCGTCTACTCCGTCCCGTACTATGCCCTGGGAAACGAGCTTTCCCCCCATCAGGTCGAACGGACCAAGGCCCTTGGCATTCGAGCCATGGTAGGAGTGATTCCCGGCTTCTTCATCATATGGATCGTGCCGGCAGCCTTCTATCTAGCGGAGATATCAGCCCTGCCAGACGCGACAACCGGGGTGCGCCTATTCACCGCCGTGCTGGGAGTCGGCATGGCTGCCCTGGGCATTCTGGCCGCCGTAAAGACCAAGGAGCGCTACTTCAAGGTCGCAGCGAAAACGAAGAAGGACAACCCCTGGCATTCCGCTCGAGACTTCCTCAAGGACCTCACCTTCTGGAAGTTCAAAGGCATCATCATCTGCATGCTTGTCGCCGGGGACCTGCCCCAGTTCCTCGGACTCTACCTCAACGTCTACTACGTGGCGGAGGGGGACAAGACCTTCGGAACCACCCTATCGGCCCTAGGAGGCAACGTCGGCACGGCAACCAATCTCCTGGTGCAGTTCGTCCTCATCAAGTACTTGGTCGCCCGCTTCGACAAGCTCGTCCTGCTCAAGGCTACCCTGCTGATCTCCATCCTCACCGACTTCACCAAGTGGTTTCTCATCAATCCGGACTACCCTTATCTCACTGTCCTGAACAGCTTCCTGAACCAGCCCACTATCGCCGCCTTCTGGTTGATCACCTCAGCGATGGGTCCAGACTACCTTGACCACCAGGAGCTCAAGCACGGCAAGCGGCGGGAGGGAATGCTAGGCTCGGTCTCCAGTTGGCTGCATAAGTTCTCGTCATCCCTGGCAGTCGCAGGCTCCGGCTTCGTCCTGCTATGGGTCGGTTTCGTCGACGAACAGCACGAAAACCAGTCTCCGGAAACCTTCTTCTGGATGCGCGTGCTGTTCATCGTCATTCCAGTGGTCTTCTACTCGATCGCTCTCCTCCTGGTCTATGTATACCCGCTGACTCGAGAACGAGTGGAGGAGATGCATGTGGAACTGAAAGCGCGACGCGGAGAGGTGGAATAGATAGTCCTCCAGGCAAGCTCCCCAAATGACGTTCGACTGCCGCTTGGCGCCAAGGGAGATCGGAGATTCGAAACAGGAAAGAGTCGCAAGCGGCGAAACGCTGGATACCGACTTAAACAATGAAAACGAAGATGAGAAAAGGACCCTATAGCCTCCTCGCCCTGAAAGCAGGCCTGCTGGCCTGCAGCGCGTACCTCTTGGGAAACAGCGCCTCGGCCCAGCCCGCCTGGACCGAAGCCAGGAAGATCCTCGACCTCGAGGGAGCCATCAAACGCGCCTACCTGGGCCCCGAGTTATGGGGGAACCGTTCCCAGGACTGGAGTGTGGAAGCGGGAAAAGTGGTGAGCCAACCCGATGGCATAGCGATCCCCATGCGTACCGCCCACTTGATCGCCTACTCGCTCGAGGAGAACCCCCTGCCCTTCACCCTGGCCGTTGAACTCGAACTGGGATCCGACCCGATGGACGGAGAAATGGCCGGCTTTCTCATCGGAGCGGGCGCTGGCAAGCTCCACTACAAAGCCGCAGCCCTCGTGCAGGGCTACGCTGGTCTAGGCGGCGGCATTCTCGCTCTCGTCGAAAAGACCGAAGACGGATTGTATCCAGTCTTTCGCGACATGGGGGTCGACTTCGAAACGAGAGAGTATCCCAAACTCGAAGCTCGCGCTCTGAAAGCAAGCGGCCCGCTTCCCAACCGCCCCATCCGGCTCATTCTCAGCGGAACGCCGCAAGACGATGGAAACTATACGCTCCTGCTCGAAGCGCTCGACAGGGATACGGACGAGGCCCTCGCCCAGACGCAGCTCGAAGCCGTCGATCCAAGCCTGCTAAGAGGCGGCGTCGCCCTCGCCTCCCATTTTCCAGACGTCGGCAGCCGTCACGTCTTTTCCGATCTGCGCGCCTCGGAAGGGCGACTCGAAAGGCATGCCGAGCGTCTGCTCAGCCCCATAGCCGGCGCGCTCTACAGCAACGCCGAAGGCGTGCTGAAAGTCGGAGTCCAGATCATGCCCTACGGCGAGGCTCTGTACAAGAATCCCTCGGACAGAGAGGGCGTAAATGCCTATCGCCGCCCCACTGTCTCCCTGCTGGCCCGCCCCGCAGGCAGCCAGGAGAACTATCGAAGCCTGGCCCGGCCGATCGGCATCTCGCTCCCCGACTACCATGCTCTTTTCCGTATCCAGAATTGGGATGCGAGCCAGGACTGGGAGGCCCTCGTCGTATTCACCGACGAACGCGGAACAGAAAGCAGCCATTCCCTCTTCATACGAAGCGAACCCGCCGAAGCAGACGAAATCAAGTTCGTCGGCCTCTCCTGCATGGGCGTAATGGGTCGCTTCGCTACCCAGATCGTCGGCGACCCAAAGGGACACCACGTCGTCGGCCGCTGGACTCCGGCCAACATGTATTTCCCCTTTTCCAATCTCACGCAATCCATCGCGCAAAAGGATCCCGATATAGCCGTATTCCAGGGAGATCAGATCTACGAACACATGCCTGTAGTCGACGGTTGGAACAAAGGAAGCCCTTATAACGAGTTTCTCTATAAGTGGCTCATCTGGCACTGGGCCTTTCGCGATATCGCAGCCGTGAGGCCATGCTTGCTGCAGACTGACGACCACGACGTGTATCAAGGAAACATCTGGGGCGACGGCGGCGTCATCGCCCTTTCGGGCGACAACAGAGACGGCGGCTATATCAAAAGCTCCAGCATGGTCAACCTCGTCCAGCGCGTCATGACCGGACACAATCCCGACGCCTACGACGTCGGTCCAACGCCCGCAGGAATCGTCAACTACTATTCCCGATTCAAGTACGGCAAGCTGGACATCGCACTGCTAGAGGATCGCAAATTCAAAACCCCACCCAGCCGCGAGACCGAGTCGGGAGAACTCAGTCTGCTAGGAGAAGGACAGATGCGGATGCTGAAGGAATGGGCCGAGGAAAAAGACCCGGACAAGTTCAATCTCGTTCTCAGCCAGACGATCTACGCGGGAATCGGAATCAGGCCGCAAACAGGCGAACAGTTTTCATCCACGGATACTAACGGCTGGCCAAAGGCCGAGCGCGATCGAGCCGTAGAGCTGTTTAGCAAAGCGGGAGCCTTTATATTTTCCGGCGATCAGCACCTCACGACGCTCGCGAAAGTCTATACGGGAGACGAGGCCTCCTACGTCCACCAGTTCTCCACTCCCGCAGTCGGCATGATCTGGTGGCGCTGGTGGTACCCACGCTCGGACTCGAACTACGAAGGCAGTTTCAAGGACAGTTTCGGCAATCGCTTCGAAATGCTAGCCGCCGCAAACCCGCAACGCCGCGACCTCATGGGCTTCTACGTCAACCAGCCCTCGCATCTCGTTCCCGAAGAGCTTTGGCAAAAAGGCGTCGGCCGCGAACGACGCCCCCAGCTCAATGACGGATTCGGAATGCTGCGTATCGACTTTCTGGATAGAACGGTAACCGTCGAGTCCTGGCCCTACCATACGCAAGACGTAAGCGACGACAGTCAGCAGTTTCCCGGCTGGCCGCAGACCTTCGACTTCCCTCAGAACTAAGGCGGCCCAGCTCGCAGCGCGGATCACCATGCGGCTTGAGGTAGGGCCCGATCGTCCCGCAAATGCGCATAGGCGTCAACTTAAGCCAAAAGGCGGTGGGCTGGAGGGCAATGCTCCGTCATTGCCGCAGAGCCTACAGAGGGAATAACCGGCGCGGCAACGA
>JANQRJ010000020.1 GCA_028284635.1 Pelagicoccus sp. | reverse complement strand
CGTGCAGCTGCGCGGCGAGGGCCTTATCGCCGTCGATCTGGTGACGCTTGCCGGCACGCTCTACGCGATCAGCTCTACGAGCGTCACTCCGCTGCAAGCGATCGCTCCAGATACCTGGTACGACATCAAGATCGTCGCCGATCCCGTGGCAGGCACGTTCGACGTATCGATCGACAACGTTCAGGTGGGCACGGGCATTGGCTTCCTCGAAAGCCCGACGGAGCTCGACCAGTTCTTCGTGACGACCGGCATCTTCAACGGAGCCGTGATCTACATCGACGACTTGCTGATCACTCGATAGATCCCTTTTCCGGGCTGGCCGGAAAACTTTAAAAGCTCTGCCGCCTGCGTTCTTCTCCGAACGCAGGCGGTTTTTTTGCGTTCACTGCCTGTGGAGATCGAGTGGTGCTCTTTAGGGCTGCGGTACTGTTCCAAGTAGGGGTGCGAATGAAAGTGACGGGAGTTTGACGCTGCGTCTCCCCGTAGCCGCGTTCGTGAGAACGCGGAGTCCTTAGCGGACAACTATGGAACCGCGTGTTGTCCGCTGCGCGCGAAGATCTACGCGTTCTCACGAACGCGGCTACAAGAATGAAGCCTAGCCCGGATTGGCTCCAGCCATGTTCCTGCCAATACTCGAATAGCGCTAGTTCCAAGCAAGGTGACTCTCTTGCTAAGACGCGCCCAGTGGCAAATTCAGGCTGTGGTTGCTTTTGCGGAGGCGGGCAGTTTGCTTTTCGGGATGTTTGATCCACTCGAAAAACTTAAGGAGTATATTGGCCTTCAGAGTGTCTCGGCGGACAGCGCCTATCGGTCGGAGATGCTGAAGACGCGGGACTTCGTGGCGGGAATGTTTCGCGAGATGGGGCTGGGTGTCGAGATTGTGGATACGAAGGGGCATCCGATCGTAGTGGCCCGCAGGACGGGTCCGGCTAGTTGGCCGCACGTCGTTATCTACGGTCACTACGATGTGCAGCCGGTGGATCCTATCGAGCTCTGGGAGACGGAGCCTTTTGTGGCGACCGAGAAGGATGGGCGTCTTTATGGTCGCGGGGCGGCCGACAACAAAGGCCCTCAGATGGCCCACATTGCGGCGGTGGCGGAGTTGTTGGAAGAGTATCCGGAGCTGCCGCTGCGTTTGACCTTCGTCATCGAGGGCGAGGAGGAGATCGGCAGCCCGAATTTGCTGCCGCTTTTGGAGGAACGGCAGGAGGAGCTGAGCGAGGCGGATTTCGTGCTGCTGTCCGATACGCTTAGTCCGAGCGCGGAGCAGATCGCGGTGACGGTGGGCTTGCGCGGGATCGTGGAAATGGAGTTCGAGTTGGTGGGCCCGAATTCGGACCTGCATTCCGGCTTGTATGGTGGCGCGGTCTACAATCCGCTTCAGGCGATGGCTGAGGTTTGCGCCTCCCTTCATACGCCGGACAACCGGGTCAACGTTCCCGGATTCTATGACGACGTGACCGAAGTGGAGGACTGGGAGCGCGAAGAACTGAAGCGGCTCGGCTCGGATGAAGAGGTTTACAAGGCATCTCTTGGGGTGGAGGCTTTGCATCCGCACGCGGGCTACACTCCCTTCGAGGCGATTCGGTATCTACCGACCCTGGAGTTCAATGGGATGTGGGGCGGCTACCAAGGGGAGGGGAGCAAGACGATTGTTCCGGCCAAAGCTCAGGCCAAGATAACCTGTCGTTTGGTGGGACAGATGGATCCGGCCAAGATCGGAAAGCTGGTTGCGGATACGATCCGCTCTCGCGTGCCGGCTGGAATTCGCATCGATTTTCGCATGGGCCATAGCGGCGTGCCATACCTGGTGGTGCCGCCTGATCGGCCCAATACGCCGCAGAATCAGCCGCCTCGCTTGGCCCAGGCCTTTCGAGCGACCGATAGAGCGATCAACGAGGTTTTTGGCAGACCTCCTCTGTTTTTGCGAGAGGGGGGCAGCATTCCGATCATCGCGGATGTGAAGCGGGTGCTGGGATTGGATTCGGTGATGATCGGCCTGTTTTTGCCAGAGGACAATCTTCATGCTCCCAACGAAAGCATGGTGGTCGGCGTCCTGAAAAAGGGGACCGAGGTTTCCAAACGCATTCTGAAAGAGATTTCGGGAATCTACTAAGATTCGGGCTGTTCTGAAATAGTTCGTTCGTTTTTTAAGTTTTTTTGAATTTCTTTTAAGGGAAATCCTGACCTCGGGGTTTCCGTGCACGTTATCTTAGTCTTTTTACGCCAAACCTTCCCCTATCGCCCCATCGTGTCTGCTTCGTCGTTGATGCTCACGGTCACATTCTCGCTGTGCCGGTTTGCGATCGAAGGACTGTTCCCCTCAGTCCTGTGATCTGCCCATGACCCCGTGTCTTTTCCAACTCTCACATCCCAAACTGAAATCCCAAAATACAGACAATATTATGATCTCTAGATCCCCTGGTAGTAATCAGCCATTCGAGTTGTCGCGTTGCGTCCGCTCTTTTGCTCGTAGCGCGTCGCTAGTCGCTGCCACGTGCTTGTTCGCCGCTACAAGCGCCCAAGCAGACGAGGAATTCTCCTGGGCTCCTCTCAAGGAGCCTGGCGTAGGTGGCCAGGTCACCGCTCTCTCCATAAGTCCCTTCGACCCCAATCGCATTCTTGTAGGCGGTGACTTGCTAGGCACAGCCTTGAGTACCGACGGCGGTATCAGCTGGGTCGATACCTTTGGCTTCAGCGGCGGTGGACACACCGTCGAGCAATTTACCTGGGTGGATGCCAATACCGTCTGGGTTGGCACCGGCCGCGGACCTTATCTCAGTACCGATGGTGGTGTCAATTGGGTCAACAAGCGTTCCGGTTTCCCATCCTTTGTCGGGCTTGGCATGACGGCTCCGGTTCAGAAGATCCTGGTGGACCCGAACAACAGCAGTCGCGTTCTCGCCTTTATCGGCAACTTCCGTCGCTTCACCAGCAGTAATGGCTACACCAACCTCGGCCAAGTCTGGGAATCTCTGGACGGCGGGGAAACTTGGGCTCAGAAGTCTTCATTACCCCGTGTTGGCCATACTGACAACGCGGTCTACAAGTCCAGCGTTGCCACCGATGGCGACACCGATGACGACACCATTTACGTTACTGCCAGTAACAGGTTCTATCGTAGTGATGATGATGGCGCCACTTGGACAGAACTGGGAGCTGGCTTGACGAGCGCGCCTCGTTGGGTGACCAAAAGCGCTTCCGACAACGACACCGTCTATGTCGTCTCCCGCACCGAGGGCGTGTTCAAGTCTACCGATGCGGGCGCGAACTTCGTACCGAGTTCCGCCGACATTCCGGCTGGCTCCGAATTCCGCGTTATCGAAGCCGACCTTGTCGACGACGGCGTGGACGTTCTCTACGCCACAGTGACAGTCGGCGATCCCGATCGCGGCGTTTGGCGCAGCGGCGACGGAGGAGCTACCTGGGCTCGCACCAATTACACGGGCGCCCCCGGCGCCGTTGGCTATCCCGACAACGCCTATGCGAATACCAAACCTAAGGTCTTGATCATCGATCCTTCCAACGATGCTCGCGTCTTCATGGGCAGTAATGAGACCATCTACGGCACCAGCGACTCTGGAGCCAATTGGTTCATCAGCTCGGCTATGGCCCTCGGCGATGGCGTCTACGTGGGTACCGGCTACTCGGGATTGGTTTCCGAGGACTTTATCTTCAATCCCTTCAATCCAAACGAATCCGCGACCGCTGCCCTCGACTCCGGCAAGTGGTTCAGCTTCGACGACCTGCAAACCTGGAAGTTTGCGGCTGGCGGCAGGGGTAGGGGAGCCGAGACCTTCTTTGGCACTCAGAAAGTGGCTTTCACTAACACCACTGGAGCGAACCAAGTCATCTACCTCGCCGAAGGGCAATTCAACTTCGGCACCCGCCTCATTCGCACGGCCAACCGCGGCGAAAGCTGGGAGGCCACCACGATCCCCGGTCCAACCAACAGGAACATTCTGGATCTCTATGCCCACCCGACGGACACCGACAAGGTCTGGATCGTCCAGGACAGCAAGCTCTACCGTTCCACTGACGCCGGCGCCAGCTGGACCCAGCTCACCAACGGCATCACGGGCACGGTGCGGGCCATATCCGCCGATCCCATAGCAGCTCCAGACGCGATCTATGCGGCTACCGACGATGGCGTCTTCCTTGCAGCTGACGGAATCAACTTCGTCACTCTCAACTCACCGGTAGACAGGGTCACGGAAGTTTTGGTCGACCCAGTCAAGTCCGACCGCATCTACATCGTCAATCGATTCGACGGCAGCGCCCAGCGTGGCGTCTATCGGTACGATGGCGACACGGACACTTGGACGACAATCGTCCGCGAAAGCGAAAGTCCGCTCGTTTCCATCAATGACGTGGCCATCGATCCGCTCGACAACACGCGCGTCTTCATCTCCACGGATCAGGATCCCTTCCGGAGCAATACCAACGAGAGTGGCGTGTGGTTGCTGGAGGAAGGTCGCCCGATCTTCCGCATCAATAAAGGCCTGCCCAACTTGAGAGTGCAGTCCCTTACCTTCAAGCCTGGTAGCAGCACGTTGGTCGCCTCGATCAACGGTCGCAGCTACTACGTCGCCGACGCATCGCTTGTTGGCGGCGGCGCTCCCGACGGCATCGTGACCACAATCGTGGCCGATAACAGCGATGCCGGCTTATTCAACGCTTCCGGCGAAGGCGACGGCGGCGGCACGGTGACCGAGAGGACCTCTGGTTCCATTAGGGTTGGTCGCCCAGACAGATCCAGCACGCTGCATTGTATCGTGTATCCGTTCCAGCTTCCCGACGTAGGCGCCAGGGAGAACCCCTTCCTCGAAGCGAACTTTTCGGTCAAGCTGACGGACAACGGCGCCACCTTCGCCAACTTCGGGGTCGACATCTATGGTCTCGGTGTCCGCGATACGCCTGACGTTCTGCCCGGCGACTACTACGCCGGAGGCGCGGATGCCACGGACGCCACCAAGATCGAGGATCGTTTCGTCAGATGGTTCAACAACACTTCTCGTCCACCTGAAACGATCAAGTCGTCTTCGTTCGAAGGCCTCTCCGCCCTCGCCAACTACCTCAACGAGCAATACGCTGGCGGCGCGAACGCGGGCAAGTACGTCTTCCTGCGTCTCAACCCGGATCGCCGTCCGCCAAACTCGTTCAAGATCGGCCGCTTCGCCTCCAGCGAGAACGGT
>JANQRJ010000015.1 GCA_028284635.1 Pelagicoccus sp. | reverse complement strand
CGCTCCGTCGTTGCCGCGCCGGTTATTCCCTCTGTAGGCTCTGCGGCAATGACGGAGCATTGCCCTCCAGCCCACCGCCTTTTGGCTTAAGTTGACGCCAATGCGCGACAGCGGGACGATCGGGCCCTACCTCATGCCACATGTTGATCCGGGTTCAGATCGGAACCGACACACCCATATGCGACTTTCTATATGAAAAATGCCTTAGTTCAGCTCGTCATTGGGAAGCTGATACACCATCGTTCTGTCAATTCTATTGGCCTGCCAGCCGCCGTCTATATTAAGCGTCGTTTCCGAAGAGCCGAGAAATAGAAAGCCCCTAGGGTCGATAGTCTTGCGGATTTCTCCAAGTATTTGGCGTTTAATATCCATATCGAAATAGATAAGCACGTTGCGCATCAGCACAATGTCGAAGCGCGCCATAAACGGCCACGGCTTTATGAGATTCATCACGCGGAAATCCACCATCTGGCGAACTGCCTCCTTGATCTGCCAGCCATCGTCCACCTTGTCGAAGTAGCGGGCCAGCATGGGCAGCGGCAGGCCCCGATTGACCTCGAACTGGGAGTAAATCCCCTCCTTGGCGGTCTGCACCGCCTTATTGCTGAGATCGGTGCCGATGATCTTGACTTTCCAGTCCTTGAGTTCGGGGAAGCTCTCCAGCAAGAGCATCGAGATGCTATAGGCTTCCTGCCCAGTCGAAGATGCCCCAGACCATATATTGAGCGTCTTGCTTGTCGACTTCCGGACAATCAGTTCCGGAATCAGCGTCTTCTTCATGACGTCGAAGGGATGCAGGTCCCGGAAAAACGAAGTCTCGTTGGTGGTAAGCGCCTCGATGGCCTTCAAGTGGATATCTCCAAGAGTCCGCTGATCGCGCATGGACTTGACCATCGCATCCAGGGAATCAAAGCCACTGGTAACAGCGAGCGGCTCGAGACGCAGCTCCACAAGATATTCTTTTCCAGGATCCAAGACAATGGCCGCGTTGTCGCGGGCCATTGTCCTGACGTAGTCGAAGTTTTCCGATGAAATGGGCATGATAGAAATTGGTGTGTCTAACGGCTAGCGAGCGAGTTTCCTAGCTTGAAGGATATGGACGAGGCGATCTGATCGAGTGGCAACACGTTTTCCGCTAGGCCAGCTCGCACTATATAGCTGGGCATACCCCAGATTACGCTAGTGGCCTCATCTTGAGCGACGGCCCTACCTCCCGCCTGGCATATGACTTCGCAACCAGCTAGGCCATCCTTGCCCATTCCGGTCATGACGACCGCTAGAGCGGAGGCGCCATAGGTCTCCGCCACACTGCGAAACAGCACGTCGGCGGCAGGGCGGCAGGAGTTTTCCGGCGGCCCTTCGTGGATGCGAGCGACGACACGGGGGCCTGCCTGGCGAACCTCTAGATGCTTACCTCCCGGCGCGATATAAGCGTGGCCAGGCAGAATCTCCTGTCCTTCCTCCGCCTCGTGCACAGCCATTCCAGAGAGGCGATCAAGCCGGTCGGCTAGGGACTTGGTGAATACTGGCGGCATGTGCTGCACCATGACGATCGGAACAGACAGAGGCTGCGTCCAAGCTTTGAATACAGCTTCCAAAGCATTCGGACCGCCCGTCGAAGAAGCGATCGCGACTGCCTGGACCCGAGTCGCTACCCTTGGCGCTCCCGAAGTCGGAACGGGACGGACCGGAGGAGCTGCCGTCACAGGCTCGTCCTTCGCGAAGTATCCCTTGATCCGAGGGAGCAGCTCCCGTCGCAGATGGGCAATCGTCTGGTCCATGCCACCTGAGCTCGAAGGCTTGGTGACATAGTCGTTGGCCCCAGCGGCCAACGCTTCGAGCGTGGATTCCGCGCCCTCTACAGTGAGGGCGCTGAGCATGATAACGGGCGTATTCGGATGATCCTTACGAAGCTCCTTGACCGTCTCTATGCCGCCCATCTCGGGCATCTCCAAGTCGAGCGTGATGGCATCCGGCTTGAGCGCATCGAGCTTCTGCAAGGCGATTCGACCATTGGCCGCCACGCCGACAACCTCTATATCATCATCGCCCGACAAGGCCTCTGAAACGAGCCTTCGCATGACGACCGTGTCGTCGACTACAAGCACTTTGATTCTTCGCATCGGTAGCGTCCGTCCACTAGTTAAGCATGCCGAGGAGTCGCAGCTTGTCCTTGAACATCTGCTCGTCGAAGGGCTTCATGAGAAACTCGTCCGCCCCAGTCTGCACGGCGGCCATGAGGTCCTCGGGATCGTTGTGAGAGGTGACCATCATGATCTTCGTACCCGAATATTCAGGACAGGATCGCAGCTCGCGCACGAATTCGATGCCAGTCATGCGCGGCATGTCCCAATCGACTAGAGCGAGAGCGATGTCGTCCGCGTTTTCCGAGCCGAGCCTAGAGAGGGCGTCGCAACCGTCCTCGGCCTCTATGGTTTCTATATCGAGCCCTTTGAGCAGGCCGCACAGCAGACGGCGGATGGCGCGACTATCGTCAATCACTATGGTTTTCATGAGCGGAAGTATATCATCTACAAAAGGACGGCGAACTAAGCGCCAGTGGTTTCCACTATAGACTTCAGTTCGGCAGAGAGCTTAGCCAGCTCCTGGGCTGCAGACAGCGTCTCGTTGGCTCCGATAGTGGTATTCTGAGCTGCCGTGGAGACGGCCACAATGTTCTGGGATATCTCCGAGCTGCCTCGGGAGACTTCAGCGACATTGCGGGCGATTTCGTTAGTGGTGGAAGACTGTTCGTCGACCGAACTGGCAATATCATTCTGGATGGTATTGATCTGAGCGATAATCTGGGAAATCTCGTCGATCGCGGACACCGCCCCTTCAGCATCTCCCTGGATCGCCTCGATCTTGGCGGAAATGTCTTCAGTGGCCGCTGCGGTCTGCTTGGCCAGCTCCTTGACCTCGTTGGCCACCACAGCGAAGCCCTTGCCAGCCTCGCCGGCGCGAGCGGCCTCGATGGTGGCGTTCAGAGCGAGCAGATTGGTTTGCTCGGCGATGGAGGTGATGACCTTTATGACCTCGCCGATCTCCACGCTGGAGGCTCCCAGCTTGGCAACGGTAGAATTCGTATCGGAGGCCACCTTGACGGCGGAAGTACCGACCTTCGCGGCTTCGGAGGCGTTCTTCGCGATCTCCCTGACGGAGGAGTTCATCTCTTCGGCAGCGCTGGCTACCATCGCTATGTTCGAACTCACCTCTTCGGAGGAAGTACTGGCGACGCCTGCCTGGCGGGCAGTTTCATCGGTGTTGCCGCTCATGCCTCGAGCGGTGGCGGAAAGCTCTTCAGCAGCGGAGGCAAGCGTCTGCGAATGAGTCGTCACGGAGACGAGCGTGCGCTTGAGCGTCTCCTCGCCAGCTTTCTTGGCAGATATATCGGTCGCAGACATGACGACGGCGCAAACCGTACCGGACACGTCGAAACGAGGGCTGTAGGTAGCCTGCATCCAAACTTCCTTCCCGCCCTTGCCGAGCATCCGACACTCGGCGGTACGAAAGCGGCCTTGCCTCAGCTCTTCCCAGAAAGTCTGGTAGGCGGTGGAACTCGCTTCGCTTGGATCGACGAGCAC
This sequence comes from Pelagicoccus sp., assembly GCA_028284635.1. Classification (GTDB taxonomy): domain Bacteria; phylum Verrucomicrobiota; class Verrucomicrobiia; order Opitutales; family Opitutaceae; genus Pelagicoccus. Next base: position 9,172 of record JANQRJ010000015.1, on the reverse strand, counting down.
CCGATGATTCTGGCCCTTGATTTCCATGGCAGAGTAGCCGAGGCAGCTTTGGAAATTCTGGTTGGCGTCGGTTATGTTGCCTTGAGCATCGAACTCCGCGACTACCTGATTGCGATTCGCCTCGGCAAGCTGGCTCGCTATATTTATCGAGTCCACTTTCGCGGCAGTGATCTCGGTGGCGAACTTGATCACCTTGAACGGCTTGCCCTCGATGTCCAAAATCGGATTGTAGGACGCCTGTATCCAAATTTTCCTGCCACCTTTTCCGACCCGCTTGTACTCCCCAGCATCGAATTGCCCCGACTTCAGCTTCGCCCAGAATTCGTCGTAGGCAGCGGATTGGGCTTCCTGCGGTTCGACGAAAATCGCGTGACGCTTGCCTACAATCTCGTCGAGCTGGTAGCCGATAGTCTCGAGAAAAGTATCGTTAGCGCTCAAGATGCGCCCCTCCAAATCGAACTCGACCATCGCATTCGAACGGCCTACCGCATCAACCTGTCCACGCAACTCCGCCACTCCGTTCCAATCGATGCGGTCCGAACCGAAGGTCTTGCGCAGTCCCTCGCAAGCGGACTGCAGAGAACGCCCTAAGTCGCCGATCTCGTCTTTGGAGCCCGTATCAAGCGAGCAGTCCAGATCGCCACCGGCAAGCTTTTCGATCGCGTCTGCGGAACGCTTGACCCGCTTGACGATGGGACGCGTGATCAGAAAGGCCATAACAGCAACGCCAAGGGCTACCGTCACAATCGCCACTGTGATATTGGTGTTTCTTATAGAATCGACTAACGCTGTCAGGTTCGACTTTTCAACTCTCACCAAAGTGGTGAAGCCGGTACCGATGAAACCGAGAACCGGCACGCTGCGAGCGTAGCCCGCTCCTTGAATATAGTCTTCGCCAAACTTGTCGCTCTTGCGCTTGTGACGCGACCACATGCCGCCGTTGGGAGGAGAGGATTTATCCATCCCGATCCGAGCAGCCTCCACTCCAGCCGTGGCAAGATTGAGGCTGAACAGAGCATTGCGGTAGTTGCCGTTAAACGAGTTGTAGGATGGATCCACGTCGACAATGACCCGCCCTTGCCCGTCGAGCACCGTCAACTCCGCTGAGGGCATGCCAATGGCCTTGAGGCTAGCGTATTCCGTCAGCACGATTTCCTCGACAGTCGGCGAGGAAAACAGATTGCGCCAGTAGCCATGCGTTACGCCTTGTGAGTCCACGATCGGGGCCGAAAATGACATCGTCCACGCTGGAGCATCCTTGCCGTAGATCTCCTCGACAACCGGATCCTGCTGCGCCTCGCCTACGACCGTGCCGGTCAAAGCTCCTTTTCCCTTGTAGCTGGAGAAGCGACCAGCGCTGACGTCGCGAAACCAATCCTCCCGAGAGAGGTCCACGCCGATCAGTTTGACCGTCTGCAGAGGCTTGCCAGCCGCATCCACCGTATTGACCGCAACGACACGGCCTTCCGTATCGGTAACCGTCATCATGGCATAACATCCGTAGGTGAGCACGTAGCGGTCCAGCTTCTCGCTAAGCTCGGCCTGCTCCTGCTCGGTCAGGACGCCAAGGTCGCGATGAAAGAGGCTATTCAAACTGAAGGCCTGCACGTCGCCGTAGCGCTCGAACAAGTTGCGGTCGATCTTGTCCTGTACCGAGCGAGCGGATACGGAAAGCTCGTGAAGCGAATTCTCGACAACCGATTTGAAGCGGATGCCGAGTATCGCAAGCAGGACGATGATAGGCAGTGCGATAAGCAAGGCCGTGGGAAGTATTATTTTAACACTGAGTCTCATGATTATTCGGTTTCGAGATTAGAGTGAAATTTCGTGATTCAGAGCGGACGCCGTCGCTTCTATATCGAGCACATGCAGAAGAGAACTATCGAGCTTGTGAACGCCGCGCAGAAACGGACGGACGGAAGCGGGTAGATTCTCCGGCGGAGATTCGAAGGAGGATTCGTCGACGTCGATCACGTCGCCTACGGAATCGACGAGAAAAGCGACTTGCCCTTCCTCGCAACAGACGATCATGAGCATGCGGCCTTCCGAGGAGTCCTCCTCTTCGGGCAGGCAAAGCTGGCGACGCAAGTCGATAGCGGTAAGAATTTGCCCACGCAGATTAAGCAGTCCGCTGATCGCCGGCGGGGCGAGCGGCACGGGAGCAAGCAAGGGGCTGCGGATCACCTCCTGCACGCGCTGTACATCGAAGCCGAAACAAAGATCCGCGAGCTGAAAACTGCAAAACTGGGTCTGTGTATCCATAATCCTAAGCCACGTTTTGGGGAATGTCTATACGAGCCGCCTTCAGAATGCGCGGCACGTCGACGAGATCCGTCACCTCGCCCTGTATCACAGCGGATCCCAAGATGCCGTCTTGCTCGCCGGCAGGTTCAAGCGAAACCGATTCTTCGATGATGTCGTGGATTTCCCCCACCACGAGACCTACGAATCTCTCGCCAATCTTGTATACGATCACCTGTTCCTGAGACGACTCCTCCGAAGCGACTCGCAAGTGGTCCGCCAGCCTCACTAGCTTCATAATGCCGCCGCGATAGAGCACCGACTCCTGCCTTCCCGAGCGAATGATCTTGTCCGCTTCGAACTCCTCGAGCCGTTCGGCATCGTCGAGCGAAACGGCAAGACGGCCCCAGCCGGGCAGCGAAAAGAGTATAAGAGAATTGCGCATCCCATAGTTCCCCGCTTCCTCGCTCTCCTCTTCCGTCGCAAAGGACTCGGGCTTGGACGCGTTGAGCACGCCGGCAAGCTGGGCGATGCCGAGCGAGTCGAGGATGATAGCCACCGAACCGTCGCCCATGATAGTAGCTCCAGCGTAGGTCGGCAGCCCCTTGAGCAAGTGACCCAGAGGCTTGACCACGATCTCCTCCGTGTCGCAGACCTCCTCTACCACCAGTCCGAAGAGCTGACGCTCGGCCCGCAACACCACAATGCTGATCGAAGATGCCTGCTTGGCGACGGGAGCGGATAGCTTCAAGGCTTTGCTCAGAAAGACGAGCGGGAGCAGGTTGCCGCGCAGGCGAAAGACCGGAGAATCGTAGACCTTTTCCAGCAGCGACTCCATCTGTTCGCCCTCGAGACGGACGAGTTCTACCAGGTTGACCTGGGGAATGGCAAAGCGCTGGCCGGCCGACTTGGCGACCAATACCGGAACGATTGCCAACGTAAGCGGAATCTTGATACGCAACGTAGTGCCCTCGCCGCGAACCGAGTCGATGCTCACAGAGCCGCCGATCTTTTCGATGTTGGTCTTCACCACATCCATGCCGACCCCTCTTCCCGAGATGCTGCTGAGCTTTTCGGCAGTGGAAAATCCCGGCAGAAAGATGAGGCTGACCATCTCCCTCTCGCTGAGAAGCTCGGAGTCCTTCTCCGAAATCAGTCCCTTTTCGATCGCCTTTCTGCGGATCCTATCCCCATCGATACCCGCGCCGTCGTCGATGATCTCGATATTGACCTGGCCCCCTTCATGAAAGGCTCGCATGAAAAGCTGCGCCTCTTCCGACTTGCCTACCGCCAGTCTCGTATCCGGCGTTTCGATACCATGATCCACGGCATTGCGAATGATGTGAGTCAAAGGATCCTTGATCGCCTCGATGATCGTCCGATCCAGCTCGGTATCGGCTCCAAAGGTCTGCAAGGAGACCTTCTTGCCCAGTTCGCCAGCCAAGTCGCGCACGATGCGCGGGTACTTGCCCCACACCGTACCGATCGGCTGCATGCGAGTCTTCATCACGTTCTGCTGCAGCTCGGAGGTCACCTGATTGAGGCGCTGGGAGACCAGCGAGACTTCGCTTTGGGAAATGTCGCGCTTCTGGCTTACCTGAAGGAGCTGGTTGCGAGAAAGCACCAGCTCTCCCACCATATTCATCAGCCTGTCCAGCAAGTCGATGTCCACGCGGATCGTAGAGTTAGCCGCCACCGGTCCAGATCTCCCGGCCGGTTCCGGGGCGTCGTTCGCAGCGGAGGATTCCGTTGCGCTTGGCGGGACAGGCTTCTCGGGCTCCGGCTCCGAATCGAAAAGCCCCCACCGCTCATCAGCAGGCGCCTGCGTATCCGTTTCCTCCTTACTCTCAGCAGCAGGTTCTTCGTCGCCAAACAGCCCCCAACGTCCATCGGCTTCCGCCGCCGGCTCCGCTTCGGATCGAGGCTCCGGTTCCGCAGCAGACACCGAATCAGGCTCCACTGGGGTGGCTGCAAAATCGGGGTCTCGCACCGCTTCCAGCAACTCGCGCAGCTCCGCAAAGTCTCCGGCCTCGGCATCCGATCCGCAAGACTCGATGAGATCAAGCATCGCCTTCAGAGCGTCGGAAAGCCGTAGCATTGCGTCAGCAACCTCTTTCGAAGCAGGCAACTCGCCATCTCTCACCAACGAAAGCACGCTTTCCCCAGAGTGAGCGATCGATTCGATTCGGTTGAACCCAAGGCACCCTGCGGTGCCTTTAATCGTGTGCACCACACGGAAGACCTGATTGAGCAAATCAGGGCTATTCTCCCCGTTCTCAACGGCGAGCATGTCCCGCTCGAAACTCTCCAGGCCCTCGGCGCTTTCGAGGAGGAAGTCCTTTACCAGCTCCTCTTGAAAATCACTGCCTCCTCCTTCGCTCATATATCGATTCGGTTGGAGACCGCGCTAGAGTACCTTGGCCACTACGGCCAAAAGCTGGTCTTGGCTGAAGGGCTTGGTTATCCACCCGGTAGCGCCGGCCGCCCGCCCTTCGTTTTTCTTGGCAGGGTCCGACTCTGTGGTGAGAAGCACGATGGGCACCGATCGATAGGCAGGCAGTCCGCGCAAGTTGCGCGTCAGCTCGATCCCATTCATTCGCGGCATATTTATATCCGCGATAACCAGATCTATGGGCCGCGTCTGGGCTGTGGCAAAAGCCTCCGCTCCATCAGCGGCTTCGAGTACCTGGTGGCCGGCAGACTTCAAAGTGAAGCTTACCATTTTTCGCATCGTCGACGCGTCGTCGACAGTCAATATAGTCTTCATAGGAACCTGTTTGGTGTGGGTGCTGAAGGTTCGATCTGCTCGTTTGAGCGCGTCACCGGAGACACTTACTACGCGCAACAAGCGTCGAGTTTGAGCGAAATGCTTATCTTTACCCGAATTTTGAAGACCCCTAAAAAGTATATTTACAAGCCATCCCGACTGCCACCAGAGAGGCATTCAAAAACCGGCTAAAACAGCTCGAACGAACACGCTTTACCCATCAAGGCTCAACCCAGGAATACACCTAGCCGATCTCTCAAGCCGATGGACACCCACACCAGTGCCCAAAAACCGCACGCTTTGCTCGTAGACGACGAAAAGTCCAGCCGCGACCTCGGGAAAATCATGCTCGAACGCTGTGGCTGCAAGGTAACCAGTGTCGAGGGGGCAGGAACGGCGAAAGCCCTGATCGAGCAAGGAGGATCTTCCAGGTTCGATCTGGTTGTATCCGATTACTGGATGCCAGGTGAAAGCGGTCTGGAACTGATGAAGTCCATCACCCAGGAAGACTCCACTCTGTCCGTAGTGTTGATGACCGCCGACGGCGAACGAGAGATACTCGAAACCCTCATCCTCAACGGCGGTTGCGGCTATATCCATAAGCCTCTGGTCCTCGAAGCGGTGCGAGAGCGAGTCGAAAGGGCGATCGAAAGAACGCGCCACATGCGCGAGCTGCGGGAAATGCAGATCGAAGCCAACAAGGTGGCCGACAACCAACGCGCCTTGCTAGAGAGGCAACTCGCGCTTCGTTGGCCAGACATCGAACTTTTCTTCATATCGAAATCGCAGGCCAGCGGAGACTTCGTATCCGCCGTAGAACTGTCGGACAATCGCAAGATACTGCTGGCCTCGGACGGTTCCGGCCACGAGCTTTCCTCGGCATTCCAGTCGACCTACTTCCACGGGCTCGCTCGCGGTATGCTTGAGCGGGAAGCCACCATAGACGAAGTATTCGCCTACTTCAACGACGCCCTGCTCGCCGAATGGAACAGCAGCGATGCCAGTATGCAGTCCCTCGCTACCTGCGCTCTCATAATGGACCTTGAAAGCAAGACGCTCGAAATAGCCAACGCCGGGTTCCCCAGGCCATTCCACTCGAACCCCGACGGCTTTGCCTCGGCTCTAGGAGATGAAGTCGGAGCGCCGCCGCTAGGATGGTTCTTAAGCGAGTTTCCACGCAGCCAAGCGCCGCTCGGCCCCGGACGTATATACATATGGACGGATGGACTCAGCGACCTGGCCGCAGACCAAGGCATCGATCCGCTAGCCTTAGCGGACCGGCTCTTGAACAAGAATTTCCCTCACGAAAATCTTACCAGCAACGCCGGGGACGACATCGCAGTGCTGCGTTTCGAAGAAAAGGACGAAAACTCTCCCGCCTCTTTTCACTACCCTCTCATATCGGTTCGAATATCGGGCGATCAGCTAGATAATATAGACACCTGGCAGGCCTACTGCGAAAAGAGCCTGAGTATCGCCCAAGGTCCGAAGACGAATCCTCTACTCTCGGATGTGCTGGTCTGCATCCGCGAGGGATTGATAAACGCCCTCAAGCACGGCTGCGAGGCTAGAGACGATCGCTTCTGCGAACTGAGAGTCTCTCGCTCGCCGAACGGCGAATCCTATCTCGTCCAGATCAAGGACGAAGGCGAAGGCCATGAGTTCGACTGGGAAGCTCACGCGGACAAAGCCGCCGAAGCTCTCATACCCGAACACCGTGGTATGATAATGATGCAGACCATACCGGAACGCACATGCGTGTCGGAAAACGGCACTCTCATTCTTATGGAATTTCGTGGAGAGGTTGGAGCGAACTAAGGAATCTATATATATACTAAAATGAATACAGCAGCGCTTTCATACCAAGCGGGCGGAGACATCGTCAGCACCAACGCCAATACTCACCTCGAGGAGATCGAAAGGCTGCTCGCCAGGATGTCCGGCTCTCAAGTCCTCGAACTCGACCTTAGAGCATCGCGCATGATCGACTCGGTCGGTCTCAACGTAATCGTCAAGACGATCAGAACCGCAGAAGGAAAAGGCGGCCGCATTCGCATGCTGATCGGCAACGAAAGCATCAAGCGCATATGCACCTTCACTCGTCTCGATCAGAAAGCCGAAGTAGTCGGCCCATAGAAAAACCCGACGGAGTCATTAATGCGAGCGATCGAAATACTTAAGACGCGGTTGATCGCCGCAAGTCGGTTTCGCTTCAAGCCCAGGGCTTGCATGCCCCTGAAAAACAAAGCTGGGGTGGAAAGACACTTGCAGGAAGCCATAGACGAGATCGGAAGAGTCTTCGGTCGAATCGGATCGGATCTCGACGACCTGGACGCCCAAACCAAGCAGCTTCGGGCAGACTGCCAAGTCCTACTTGAGGCGGCTGGAGGCCAGACGGACAATACCAAGCTTCTATTCCGCGTGGCGGAAATACTAAAGGAGCCAATGAAATACGTCGGAAGATCGCTCGAACAACACCGCCAGCATTGCGACCTCATGTCGTCCTGCGAGACGAACGCAACGGAACTGTTGGACAAGCAAAAGGCGATGGTCGCAATACTTGAGCCCCTGAAGTTCATGCTCGTCTTCTTCAAGATCGAAGCGGCTCAGCTATCCGAGGAGAATCGCCAGACCTTTCATTCGGTATCGGAGGAAATATCCCACCTCCACCGGCTTGTAGACGAAACGTTCCAAGGCAATATAGAAAACCTCAACGAAGCCCGCAGCGCGATCTCGGACAGCAAGAAAAGCACTCGAAAGCTCCTCGACCATCACGCGGAGGAGTTTCAAAGCAAGGAAACCAAAGTAGCTGAAGCAATCTCAAGCCTAGTCTCCCAGATCGAAGCCAACGAAAAGCGAAGCGCGGACCTCAATCTCGCCGCAGACAACTTCGAAAACGCAGTCGCCCGCCTAGTAATGTCGCTACAGTACGAGGACATCGTACGCCAGCGCTGCGAAACGATTCTCCAGGATCTCGCTAAAAAGCCGACGGATATATCACAGGCCGCCTGGCTCGTCGTTATTTCACGACAACTTGGAACCGCAGCGCTGGAGATGCGCCAGTCCTCCCAAGCCGTAAATGCCGGCCTGGACAGCATCGCCTCGGAAGCGAAGGAACTCTATCGAACCTCCACTACCATGGATCAGTTCGACCATATCACCACCTCAGCCGACGGCATGGTCCAAACCCTTCTAGAGTCGATCGACTCCATCCGCGCCATGCTGAAGGACAGTACCAACCTTTCGCAGCAATCCAGAGAGTCCATTACGCCTGTACAGAACCTTACCGAGAAGCTCTCGAAAATCGTATTCGAAATCTCCATAAAGATTCAGTTCATAGCCCTGAACGCCCAGGTAAGATCGATCCAGGTCGGCGAGGGCAGCGGCCTCGAAGTCCTAGCCGCCCGCACGGCCGAAATCTCCACCCAGTTGCGCGATCTCGGCAACGAGACCGCCCAGCAGATCAAGGAGATGCACAATACCGTCGACCAGCTCATCCAGAATATCGACTCCGAGCACGCCGAAGGCATGAAGCAACTGGAGAAGCTATTCACTCAGAGCGAAAAACGTGAAGCGGAGCTGCACGGCCTGCGAGACGGAGCCTTCCAATCCCTCGGCATCGTAGCCGGCATGTCGCAACAAGTGCAGAGATTCGTCAACGAAGACAGTTCCACTCTGCAATATATAGAGACGCTGGCAGACCGATTGGAGCAAAGCTCTAGCGACATTCTCGCTCAATCCCGCCTGGACAAACTCTCCCCCAAAGCTCGAGCCAGACTGCTGGAGGAAGTCGACGCCACGCTGGCCAAGACCCACGGAGCCATCCACACGCGCGTGGCCGAAACCGGCTTCGACGAAGAAGACGCTCTCGGCATCTCCGATCGCGTCGAAAGCCGCAAAAACACCGCCAAACAACTCGCCTGCGACAACGTCGAACTCTTCTAGCGTCATGCCATGGATGCGAGGTCGCAAAGAGGAGCGCGGATCCCGCGGAGCGCATTTGCCTCAACCCATCAGTTTCATAAAACCAAAGATAAATTAAGTAAGTCATTTATAAAAAGTGACTTAATGGAAGATTTCAATGATTTCCAAACGACACTGATCGTGAAGTTTCAAATCGAGTTTTTTTGCCCGCAGATGAACGCAGATGCTCATGGAGGATAT
>JANQRJ010000002.1 GCA_028284635.1 Pelagicoccus sp. | reverse complement strand
GAAGCGGTTGCCGGTTTCGTTCCCGTCGACCACGAAGTCGTCGTGAGGCCAGCCCGAATCCAGCCAGAAGTTCACCCGGGATTGATTGCCCGAGCAAAGCGCGTAAAGCACCGAGGCCGAGGCGCGCAGGGTCCAGAAGTTGATGTACCCCTCCACGCGTTTGCCTCCTTCCTTGTTGAAGATCTTTCCGTCGCCATCGTCGTTGTCTAGAAAATTGTTGATTCCGGCCGCTTGATTGAAATGAGCCCGCATGGCTGATTTGTCGGCCGCACTCATGACAGGGTCGTTGTAGACCAAGTCGTACATCAGAGTGGTGGCGAAAGCGCTGTAGCCGTCTTCGATGCCGCCCCCTTTCACCACCAAGCCATCATAGGCCAGAAGCGCGTTCTTGATGGCCTGGGCCTTGGCCGTGGTGGGCTCTATCATGTAGGAGATGGCCGCGGCCACGTTGGGCTGGCTATAGTTCTGGTTCTGCTGCGCAGTGGTAAGGCTGTGGTAGTTTCCCGGCGGGGTGACTGCCATCTTGCCTTTGTGATGCGTGTTGTAGGCGTCCACCAGATGCTGCGGGCTCTGATCCACCAGGATCATCTGCCGGAGCTGATTGATTTCGCTCTGGTTCCAAAACAGGTTGGGGTGATTGCTGATGGGGGTGGGGGTTCCCCACAAGCCTGTGGGACTCGAAGCAGCGAAAGCTGTCGAGGCGCACAAGACGCTAAGGACGAATAGCGGGATAACTTTGTACGTTTTTCTCATTTTTCTCTCTTTTTTCGTTTGGTGGAGACAGCAAAGAATCGGGAAACCATAGGGCTTCTCGCACGCCATTGCTGTCTCGGTTACAGATTTGGAAAGCCGTTATAGGGTAGGGGCCATCGGAAAAGTAGGGCCCAATGCTTTCCGCACTTTGACTTACTTCATCGGGGTGATAGGAAACTCGATCGTTCCGATTTGATTTTTGGGGTAGGGGTTAACTCGGAAATATGCGCCTCGGCACCCATAAGCGCTTTAGCGGCCTACTTTATCCACTATTTTTCGACAAAACGAAACCACTTCGTAGCGCAAACAGATGAAATGGGTATTCCCTTTAACCGTGGACAAAGCGGCCCCAGGCATAGACCAGCAGACGTTTGCCAGGTCGACTTGCCAATCGCTTTAGCTTCTATCGTTTAGCAAAACGCTTCACGAACTTGATCGGCAAGCGGAAGCGCGGAACTCCCAAACTCGGGCGTGACTGAAAGTGATGGGACAAATGGGATGTTGGACGCTACTTGCGCCAGGTAGCCGAACTACGCCTCGCCTCCAGAGCATTGACTCCAATTCACACATTTGTTAACCGATCGAACGTCATCCGCGTGTCGAGAGCCCTTATTCAGTCGCCGCCCAAGTCCCATAAGAGCAGGCCGATCGCCTTGCTCGAGTACCTCGTCCTGCGTCTGCTGCTCACCCTCCTCCACATCCTGCCGCTCGCCCTTGCCTACCGGCTTTCGGAAGCGATCCTGGTCGCCATCCACAAAGCGTTTCCCAGCATACGTCGAAAGACGATCGAACACATCGAAATCGCCTTCTCCGACAGTCTCTCGCCCGAAGAAAAGCGACACCTCCTGCATCAGTCGATTCGCTACAACGCGTGGTCCTGGCTGGAGGCGCTCATCGCTCCCCACCTCCTCCGAAAGGCTAAATACCAAAACCGAATAGACGCCAGCGAGGCCCTCGCGGCCCTGCAGGAAAGGGAAGCCGACGCGAAAAACGGCATTCTGCTCGTCAGCGCCCACCTTGGCACGCCTGATCTCATCTCCCTGCGACTCAGCCAGCTCGGCTACCCGCTAGCGGTCGTCGCCCGCCCGCTCGACAATCCCCACATAGCCAAGCTCGTCGCCCGCAAACGTCGAGACTACCAACGAACCGAGCTCGCCAAGACAGGCGCCCTGCGACCTGCCTACCGATGCCTCAAGGACAAAGGCATCGTAGGCCTGCAAATCGACCAGGACGCAGGAGAGACCGGCATATTCGTCCCCTTCTTCGGCAAGCTCGCCTCCACCCACGGAGGCGCCGCCACGCTTGCCCTCACAAGCAAGGCGCCCATCTTCATGATCTTCTGCGTTCGCGAGCAGCCCCGAGCCTTCAAGTTCAAGCTACACGTCTCCGAGGTGGAGAGCAGCGTCAACGAGCCCGACGGAGAGGACGCGGCAAAAGCCCTCACCGCTCGCATGACGCTGGAGATCGAGGCAATGATCCGCCGCTTTCCAGAACAGTATCTCTGGGCCCACCGCCGCTGGAAAACCCGCCCGCGCTAGAATGCTACTTTCGTCTGTTCAAAAACTTGGCTAGACGCTCCTGTGTAGAAGGATTCTGAATACAGCGCAACGAAGCCGCCAACTCTTGCACTGCATTCGCTTCCCGGCTGGAGAAAGCTGAATCCCGTATCAGTTTTTTAACTTCATTCACCGCGCCTGCAGAACAAGCCTGCGTTTGCCCGACAAAGCGCTCGATCTCGGCATCCATGGCCAGCGCGTCGGCGAAGGATTCCGCCAAGCCCCACGCCGCTGCTGTTCGACCATCGATACTTTCGCCGCTGAAAAACATGCGCTTCGCCCGAGCCAAACCAACCCGCTGGGCCAATCTCCGCGAACCTCCCCAGCCCGGCACGAATCCCAGTTTCGCTTCCGACTGGGCAAGCGTAGAATCATCCGTGGCGAAAATCATGTCGCAAGCCATAGCCAACTCCAAACCGCCACCCATGGCATAGCCGCTAACCCGGGCGATCGTGGGAAAAGGCAAGTCCTCCAGCTTGTTCAGAACGCGATGGCCTGCTTGAATCCAAGTCTCCATGCTCTGCTCGTTCACCTCCTTGAGTACCTCGATATTGGCTCCCACGCAAAAGTACTTCTCCTGAGCAGCCCTTACGATCATCGCAGTCGGAGCAGCAACGACCGCATCGTCCAGCTCCGCCTCCAACCTAGCCAGCGAGGTATGATCCAAGGTCGGCGGCTTGCCTGCCGCAGCTTCCAGCAAAAGCGTGGCGACGCCGCTGTTTCTGTCGATCTCGATGGCCATGATTGAGCGACCGAAAAACGGGAAAATCGCAGGCATGTCAATGTAGATTGTTGACAATCTACAATCCTGTTCCAAAAAAACCACCCATGCCACCGCCTCTCGTCTCAACCTACCGCGAACAGATCGCAGACAACCTGCGAAGCCGCATCCTGGTCGAGCAACTCGAGCCAGGCACTCCCCTGCGCGAAGTCGCTTTGGCCAAGGAGTACGGCATCAGCCGCGGTCCCATACGCGACGCCCTGCTGCAGCTGACTCAAGAAGGCCTGCTCGAAGCGCGCCCTCACCGAGGCGTCTGCGTCGCGCCTCGCCCCGCCCCTGACGTGCGCAAGCTGCTCGTGCGCATCCGCCGGGACATCGAAGCCTTCGCCGTCGGCGCCTTCATCGACCGCGCTGGCTCGGAAGCCAGAACGCAGCTCGCCGAAAACCTGGAAGCCTTCGAAATCGCCTGCACCCAAGAGTCCATGCCTGAAGTAGTCGCTCTCGACATGCAGTTTCACCGCACCCTCGTCGAAGTCGCCGACCCTAATGCCCTGCTCAATTCCTGGCTGCCCATAATCGTGCGGCTCACCCTTCCCTACTCGCGCCACCAAACGTTGATGGAAAGCTATCAAGAACACCGGGCCATTTTCGCCGCCATCGAAAGGGGCGACAAAAAAGCGGCCACACAAGCGCTCAAGCGAAATATCCAATAACCGAATACACTATGCAACCCTCCGCCCTGGAAGGAATCCGCATCCTCGATTTCAGCCACGTCTACCAAGGCCCCGTCGGCACCCAGCTCCTCGCCGACTACGGAGCCGACGTCATAAAGGTCGAACGCCCCGGCTCCGGCGATTGGAGTCGACGCTGGGGCCCCTTCGTAAAAGGCGTCAGCCTGCCCTTCGCCAACCTCAACCGCAATAAGCGCAGCATCGCCATCGACATGAAGGCGGAAACCGGCAAGGAGATCATCCTCGAACTCGTGAAGTCCGCCGACGTGCTCGTGCACAACTTTCGCGTCGGCGTCATGGAAAAGCTGGGACTCGACTACGACACCCTTTCCGCCATCAACCCCCAGCTCGTCTATGCCTCCTCCAGCGGCTGGGGCGATAGCGGCCCCTACGTCGAACGCAATCGAGGCGGGCACGACATGATGGCCCGAGCTGAAGCCGGCCTTTTCGTACGCCCGGGCGAAGGCAAGGCCCCCATCCCCGGAGGCATCTCAGCCGACTATCCCTCCGGCCTCATGCTCATGCAGGCCATCCTCATCGCCCTTCTCCATCGCGAACGCTACGGCCAAGGCCAACGCGTCACCACCGATTTGCTCAGCGTCGCCTTCCACTCTCACGCCTGGGACGGCGCCGCCCAACTCAACAGCGACAAGATCGACGAGCCCGCCCGCGTCGGAGGCACCGAAGCCGCGATCAACAAAGCCTTCATAACGGCAGACGGCTATATAGAAATCTCTCCCGTCTTCTCGGACAACGCCCTGCGCGACATCTCCACCGCGCTCGGCCTCGAGGATCTTTCCCAACGTCCGGAATTCTCCACCGAAAGCCTCCAGATCGAAAACCGCGACGCCCTCAACGACTTGCTCGCCAGGCGCTTCCTCGAAGACACCACAGACAACTGGATGACCCAGCTCGAAGCTGAAGGCGTGCTCTGCGCCCGCGTCAACACCTTCCTCGAAGCCGCCGCAGACCCGCAGATCGCGGCCAACCATATGGTCGTCTCCCTGCAGGACGAAGCGGCGGGCGAACTCCGAGTATTGGGAAATCCGATACGACTCCACAGCACCCCGCCAACCGAGAGAAAACCAGCTCCCCAACTCGGCGAGCAATCCGCAGACATCCTCGCAGAACTCGGCTACTCTACGGAAAAAATAGAAGCGCTATTTCAGCAAAGCATCATCGCCTAGCAGAGAGGAAAAAACTGCCCACAGATCGCACAGACAATCACAGATATAAGAGATCTATGTAGGAATTCCTTCAAAAGCATCTGTGAAAATCTGTGGGCTAAATACTAATAACCCCATCCAACTCTACCATGAAAACCATTCCCGACCCCACCCGCTACCAGCAACTTATCGACGGCCAATGGAGCGACGCCTCCACCGGCAAGCGCATCGAACGCCAAAGCCCCGGTCATGATAAGACTGTTTCCACGTATCCAGAAAGCGCTGACGCCGATGCCATCGCTGCGATCGCTGCCGCTCGCAAAGCCTTCGACCACGGCCCCTGGCCCTCCACTTCGGCCGCCGAACGCGAAGCGGTCCTGCGTCGAACTGCAGAACTCATTCGCGAAAACGCGGACCGACTCGGACTCGTCGAATGCCTCGAAAGCGGCAAGCCCATCACCCAAGCCAAAGCCGAGATGGGCTGGGCCGCCGGCATCTGGGACTACGCCGCCGCCCTCTGCCGGACGCTGCATGGCGAAACCGCCAACGCGCTCGGAGAAAGCCTCTTCGGCATGACCTTGTGCGAACCGCTCGGGGTCGCTTCCCTCATCACGCCCTGGAACTTCCCGCTGCTCATCATCAGCCAAAAGCTGCCCTTCGCCCTCGCCGCCGGCTGCTGCTGCATCGTCAAGCCCAGCGAATTCACCTCCGGCACTACCCTCGAGCTCGGCAAGCTCCTCTCCCAGGCGGGCCTGCCCGACGGGGTCGTCAATATAGTCACCGGCTACGGCGAACCCGTTGGACGCATCCTCGCGGAACACCCAGACGTAGACATCGTCTCCTTCACCGGCTCCACCGCCGTCGGCAAGAAGATTGCCGCCGGAGCGGCCGCCACGCTCAAGAAAGTCTCGCTCGAACTCGGCGGCAAGAACCCGCAGATCCTCTTCGCCGACGCCGAGATCGAAGCCGCTGCAGACGCTATAGCTTTTGGCATCTACTTCAACGCCGGCGAATGCTGCAACAGCGGCAGCCGCATTCTCATCCACGACTCCATTGCCGACCAGGTCGTCGAGCGCGTGCTCGAGAAAACCAAGAAGACCCGCGTGGGCGACCCTCTCGACGAGAACGCGCAGGTCGGAGCCATCATCAACCAAAGCCAGCACGAGAAAATCCTGCAGTATATAGAAGCCGGCAAAAAGGCTGGAGCCAGCCTCAAAACCGGTGGCGAGGTCATGGAAAGCGAAACCGGTCGCTTCATTCAGCCCACCGTATTCGACCACGTGCCCGCCGACTCGTCGATCGCCCGAGAGGAGATCTTCGGGCCAGTGCTTACAGTTATCCGTTTTTCGGATACGGACGAAGCCATCCGCATCGCCAACGATTCCCTCTACGGCCTGTCCGCCTCGGTCTGGTCGCGCGACTTCGACACCGCCCTGCGCTGCGCCCGCAAGATCCGGGCTGGCACAGTATGGATAAACACCTTCATGGACGGAGCTCCCGAGCTGCCCTTCGGCGGCTACAAGCAAAGCGGCCTGGGCCGCGAACTCGGCCCCGAAGCCGTCAACGAATTCACCGAAGTCAAGACCATCACCGCCCGCCTCGGCCCATATAGCGACAAATGGAGCTAAGAATGCTCGGAGGTCTTGAGAAACGTCCAATGAGTCATTCAAGGTAGGGCTCTGATTACAGCCCGACAATCCCGAATGCGATTAAGACTGCGCTCCCCCTGGGAACGCGGGCGGCTCGCCCGCAACCATGCAAGATCAGACTAGTGTTGTGGCACGGATGCAATGTCGCAAAACGTAGAGCGGATCCCGCAGGGCGGGACCGCGTCCACATTGCATGCTCTATTCTCCGCCCATCGACAAGCTCAAGATCTCCGACGGACGCGGGCTAAAGCTCCGCGCTACGTTTCCCGCATGAAACAACACTGTTGCGGGCGAGCCGCCCGCGTTCCCAGATCAGGACTCACTTTCAAAGGCTCCCCTACCTCAAACAATATTCTATTTATCGTTTGGATACTTGCTACTGCTCTGGAAAACTCTTTCCAGGGATCCATCTAGGCTCGAGGACGACTGTCATGGGACGCTCCGGCAGACCAAGCAGATGATTGCGGATATGAGAGTCCAACTGCCGGATGCCAAGTTCGCCGTATTCCTCGAAACCCAAATCCCAACCCGCTATATCGTCTCTCGAAAGATCGTTTTTCTCGATACAAATAAACGCTAGATCGTCCGGGCATCTGTAACCTAGCCGCGAGAGCCAGTCGTAGTGCCACTCTCTTCCCACCAGAAGATCAGGCTTATGCCGCGACAGCCATTTCCGAAAGGCTTCCTCGCCCTCCTCGTGTTCAAAAACGGGTATAGCCTTCTTACCCTTACCGAGCGTCGCTCTCTGGATATCCTTGAAGATAGCGATACGATTCAGAGAATACTTGGTTTCCGACAAAGCGACGCGAGAGAAGCCGCTCTCCACAATCAATGGTCGCATCAGCTTCATCAGCCCGCCCACTTCGGGATGCAGCGTAGTGACTTCCTGGGGTTCCCAGGAGTAGCTGACCAAAGCGAAAGGATAATCGGCCAAAGACCGAATCAGCTGCCGAAAGAAATCCATTCGCGTTATGTGGATGAATCCCAAAGCCACTCCTATCACCCCCCTGCTATATAGAACCCTGCCCAACGAATCGAAATCCTCATAGTTCGAGAGGAAATGAGTCTCGAGATGGTATCCCAATCGTTTCGCTTGTCGTCTTGCCCCCTCTAGAAGGATATTGTTCGGCAAGGGCTGGTGGTCCTTAGATAGGCTGATAAAAGCGATATTCGCTCCACGAAAAGTCCGCCCCCAACGCATGTTGGACAGAACGCCAAAAGCGGGATTGGGTTGATATCCCAAAAGTTGAGCCGCCTCCGCTACCTTCTTTCGCGTCGCAGGCAGCACTTTCGGATCCCCTCTCAATGCCATGGACGCCGTGCTCACGCTCACGCCCGCTTCGCGAGCCACGTTCTTCAATGATATGCGACCGCGTTTTCCGTTGGACAGCTGTCGCGTACCTGAGACCTTGCCGTTCCCATTGGGCGAGGAGCTCGAAGTCTTGGGCTTTATATCGTTGCGTTTCCACACTCTCCAAACCGTGTCGTGAGAAACGCCTAACCGACGGGCCACCGCCCGAGTGGTCCAAGCTTTTCCGTCCGCGCGACTTGCCGAGGACAGTTTCAGGATCGCCTTCTCCACCTTCCCCGCCCTTCGCGGCTTCCCTTTTCGGGCAGCTTCTACCGTTTCGAGACCTTCCAATCTTCCCACGAAAAACTTCTGTCGCCAGACATGCACGGTCTGACGCGAAATACCCAAGATCCGGGCAACTTCGCCCGGCGAATTTCCTTCCGCCAGCAATAGTATAATGCGATAGCGAAGCGCCTTCTGCGGGTCGAGCTCCGCTGCAAGCGAACGCAAGCGAACACGCTCCCCTCGCCTCAATTCTATCCCGGAATTCTCCATTCGCTTCGCCAAACCAAGAGAGGGAGGATGCATAGCAGAGTCAAGCCCATCGCCTGACAGGAAATCCAGCACGGGCGCGACTAAAACGGCACGCTAGTAGGCGTTCTAAATTGATGGCTCACGTTTCCGCCGCTTCTCGAAACAATGATTTTGCCCTTAATGATTTTGCTTCCTCTATCCTCCTGGCGTCTGCGGGAGTTTTTTGCAAAATCATTGGTTGGCAAAATCATTATCCGCTCGGCAAGGCGGGCAAGTGGCAGCCCTACAAATTCGACTTATTGGGCACGCTCTGGCTCTACTTTACTAGATTTCTGGAGTTATCCTGTGAGTAGGGTTGTCGCTTGCCCGTTCGACAGGCTCAGGGCCATGAGCTCAGCCGAATGGCGACACACCGCGTTGGTTGGATCTATTCTCTACCTTTCGACAAGCTCAAGATCTACGACGGCACGGCGACAAGCGCCGGCCCTACAGATGACAATCTAACAAAGTAGAGCTAGGACAGCATCGGAAAATCCTCTGCGATCTCAGCGTACTCCGCGGTTTATGAAAGAATCAAGTCGGAAGGCGATCGCAGACATACGGTGTAAACCAGCTTAATCTGACAATTCAATAGGTTCAAAAGCAACGCCATTGCTTCGAGGTGGCGATTGTAAAAAGTCGGCTAAGCAGACCCGTTCTCGAGAGTCTTTAAAACCCTAACAGGACGATCCCACGTCCTACCGCCCTACATCTTCCCTATGGAGAAAAGGAAACCAGATCCTTTCCCCTACAAACCAACAAACAAACTGCAATGTATAGAAAAACCCGAGATACAATACTGCCGCGCCTATTGAGCGGCGTTTTCATAGCTCTACTAGGGCTATCTGTGGCGAAAGCCCAGGACGACGAAGAGATCTTCACGCTTAGCCCGTTCGAAGTGAGCCCCGACAGCAACGCAGGCTATGAAGCGAGGGAATCGACCACTGCCTCGCTCATCGCGATGCCGCTCGACCAGCTCGCCATGAACCTCAACGTCATCAACAACGATTTCATTGAGGACCTGCAATACACCGACTTCGGCGACGTGTTGCGCTTCACCCCCGTCTCCACCCACGCCAATCTCAACGACACCGCATTCGCCAGAGGCTTTCAGCTTGAGAGTCTGCGCAACGGCTTTGCGCCTGGTGGCCGCTTCTATTTGACCGCCAACACCGAGCGGGTGGAGATTCTCAAAGGTCCCAGCTCCGTTCTCTACGGGCTCGCCAACCCCGGAGGGGCGATCAACTACATACCGAAGCTGCCCAAGTTCGAACAGGAGACCACGCTCACGGCCTCTCTCGGAAGCTTCGACCACAGCCGCGTGATGCTCGACACCACAGGTCCCGTCCCGCTGTGGGAAGGAGACAAGCTCGCCTACCGACTTATCCTGTCCTACCTCGACGAAGGAGGGCCCGTCGACTACCAGAGCCGCGAGGAGCTGGTGTTCGCACCCTCCATCTCCTTCCGTCCGACGAGCAACCTGAGCTTCAACTTCGAGTACGAGTACCAGGACATCGACCGCGCCTTCATCAACGGCCCGCTGCAGCGCTGGGGCGGCCTCAACCCCGACGGCAGCATCGAGTTCGAGCCCATCGGCCTGTCCGGCGCCGACCGGCCCGCCTTCCTCGCCGGCCGCGAGCGCGTGCGCGGCTACGACAACGACAAATACGGTCTCGGTTGGGAGACCAGCGTGAAGGGCCCGGAAGCGCTCTACATAAACGAGAACCGAGGCTACACCGGCGAGGTCACCTGGACGATCAACGACTCCACGACGCTGCGCTACGTGCACAGCGACAACGAGCGCGGCGAGGACCGCAGGTCCTACTTCAGCCTCGGACGCGCCGTCGATGGACGCGAGCAGACCCACGACCGCCGCCTGGGCGGCAACGAGATCAGGGCCCAGAAGCTCGATCTGACCACCAAGTACGAGCTCGGCGAATGGGCCACCGGCAACCTGCTGGTAGGCTTCGAGGAGAACGAGAACTTCTTCGTCATCGACATCTACCGCGCGACCGATGCCAACAACGCCCCGATCTCCAACCCGTTCGACGGACCCGTGCCTGTATCGGAACTCCTAATCAGCTCCGACATCAGCAACTTCCAGTTCGTCA
Organism: Pelagicoccus sp.; assembly: GCA_028284635.1. Lineage (GTDB taxonomy): Bacteria > Verrucomicrobiota > Verrucomicrobiia > Opitutales > Opitutaceae > Pelagicoccus. The sequence continues at coordinate 12,289 of JANQRJ010000002.1, read as the reverse complement.
GAACCGGAGGGCCCTTCCTCTTCGAGTTCACCAACGCGCGCATTCTTAACACCCTGCACGCCTTCGACGACAGGCTGCACGTGATGACTGGCATCTCCCAGGCCGAATCCTCCAACATCCAGGCTAGCGGAGCGGTTGATCGCCAAACAGCCGGCCCCTACACTCTCGGCGTCGTGTTCGACGTGACCGAGCAGTTCAGCCTCTACGCCCAGCAGGGCCAGAGCTTCCGCAACCAGTTCGGCGAGCTGCGCAACGGCGACGCCGTCCCTCCCACCTTCGGCGAAATCAAGGAGGTCGGCGTCAAGTTCGACCTGCTTGGCGGCAAGCTCAACGGCTGGGTCTCCTACTTCGACCAGGAGCGCAACAACATCTCGCGCCGCATCACCATCCCCGACGATCCGGACACCCCGGAGGACGAGTTCGAGCTCTTCAACGAGGCGAGCGGACTGGAAGGCTCCAAGGGCGTCGACTACACCGTGTTCTATAACCCCACCGAAAACACGCAGATCATGCTCAACGGAGCCCACTTCGACGGCGAGGTCCTCAGCAACAACCAAAACCCCGATCAAGTCGGGCTCGACCTGGCCAACAGCCCGGAGAACTCCGTATCCGTGTGGGCGAGCCACAGTCTCAGCGAAGGCTCCCTCAAAGGCCTGACCTTCGGACTCGGCTACCGCTACAGCGAAGGCACCACGGTCGACACCCGTTTCAACCGCCGCTTCCTGATCACCGACGACATCACCACGGTCGATCTCCTTCTCAAGTACGAGACCGAGATCCAGGGCCGCGCAACGACCTTCTCGCTGAAGGTCGACAATCTGCTCGACGAGGAAAACAAGATCGAAACCGCCGGCAACTTCCTCACTCCCTTGGAGGTGAAAGGAAGCGTCAAGTTCAAGTTCTAGACCAATTCATATATCAATCTCATTAGTATAGTAGTAGTAAATAGTAGTTAGTCTATAATTGTAATTGAGCGGGAGCGGAAACGCTCCCGCTTTTATTATTCATGAACACCATTTTTCTCTCTTTCGACAGCCTCAACCGATCCTATCTCGGTCCCTACCGCGATCCCGAAGGCCCTTATGCTCACGTCGACACTGGCAACTTCGATCGACTGGCCACTCGAACCTGTACCTTCGACAAGCACTGGATCACCTCCACGCCCTGCATGCCAGCCCGGCGCGACATATGGACCGGGCGAGCCGAATTTCCCTGGCGCAACTGGGGACCGCTCGACGGCTGCGACCAATCGCTCTTCAACCAGCTCCACGACACCGACGTCTGGACCCAGCTCTTCTGCGACCACCAGCACATGTGGGAGCGCGGAGCGAGCAACTACCACGTCGACTTCAAAGGCGTCGAATTCGTCCGCGGACAAGAGACCGACAACTGGAAGAGCGATCCCGTCGAACCCACCGCCTACGACAGCGGCATGCTCGCCGAACGCTCCGATCCCAAAGCCTACGGCTCCGGAGCCCAGTACCTCAGCAATCGAGGAGGCGAGCGGAAGGAGAGCGACTACCCCGGCCCTACAAACATGCGGGCCGCCACCGAATGGCTCCGAAAAAACAGCACCCGAAAACAGCCCTTCTGTCTCGTCATCGACGAGTTCGATCCCCACGAGCCCTTCGACTGTCCGGAGCCCTACCGAAGCATGTATTTGGAAAACAAGGACGACCTAGAGAAAGGCTATACCTACTGGCCCACCTACGGCCCGTCCGATCGCTACTCGAAAGACGAAGTCGCCTACATCAGAGCCCAGTATTGCGGCGTTCTCACCATGATGGACAGAGCCCTCGGCCGTTTTCTCGACGCCATGGACGAGAACGATCTCTGGCAGGACACCCTGCTTATCGTCACCACCGACCACGGACACTACCTTGGCGAATACGACTTTCTGGGAAAGAACACCAAATCCCTGTATCCATTTTACGCGAACACGCCCCTTTTCATCCACTGCCCAGAGAGCCCCCTCAACGGCCAGCGAAGCGACGCCCTCAACAACATGGTCGACGTGTCAGCCACCCTCTTCGACGCGCACGGCCTGACGCCCGCCCAACCCATCCACGGCCGCTCGCTCCTGCCCATCCTCAAAGGCGAAAGCGAGAGGATCCGCGACGGACTCCTGTACGGCAGCTTCGGCAAGGCGCTCTACTACACCGACGGCGACCACCTGCTCTGCCAGGCATCCCAAGACGGATTTCCTCTCAATCGCTACGGCCTGAGCTTCGAAAGCCTCGTCAACCGCGGCGAGGATCCCTACTCGGATGCCGAGGCCGGCCGCTTTCTGCCCTGGACGCAATCTCCGGTCCTCAAGGCGCCCGGTATATCCACCGGAGCCGAACACGAACCAAGCTTCCTCATCGACCTGCAGACCGACTGGGCCGCCGAAAACAATCTATACGACCAGCAGCCGGACACCGTAGCCCGCCTCCAGCAGAAGATGATCTCCGAAATGCAAGCGCTGCAAATGCCCGAAGAGCACTACGCCCGCCTCGGTCTGCAAAGAACGCCAGCCCGCAAATAGACCATGAGCGACCTGATCGTCTACCAAAACGCCAACGAAACCTGCATCAAAGCCTGGAACGAGCCCACCCCCTTCTTCTCAAGCTCCCAGGCCAGCGAAACCATCCAGAAGGCCATCGACACGCTCGCGGCTGATGGAGGCGGCGAGATTCGGCTGATGCGAGGACGCTACGCTCTCAGCCGACCCGTCGAGCTCAAAAACGCCGTCGCCATCGCAGGCAGCGGCCGGGCCACCACGCTACATCCCGCCGACGACTGGCAAGGAGAAGCCATCCTCTTCGCCAACGAAACGCGCGGCGCGAGCGTATCCAATTTCTGCATAAATGGCCAAGATCTCCCCAGCCTCCGCAACGGCATCGAAATCGCGACCAGCGGCGAATGCGAAATAGAGAAGATGAAAATCGCCCGCCTCGCCGGGAACGGCATCCTGCTGCGCGACCACGCCTTTCTCTGCAACATCCGCCACTGCTCCCTCGCTGGAAATCGAGAAGCGGCCATCCGCCTGCAAAGCCTAGCCAAAGGACCCTACGGCGACTTCCTGCCCAGCAGCGTCCAGAACTGCCTGATATACGGCGGCGGCAAAGGCATCGTCTGCGACAACGCCATCGTCGTCAACCTGACCGGCAACACCGTCTACCAGACCAAGGGACCGGCCTTCCACCTCTGCAAGGTCAGCAATAGCGTGCTGATCTCCGGCTGCCGCACCTTCCAGATCGGCGCCGAAGCCGTGCTCTGCGAGGACTCGCACGAGCTGAACGTATCCAGCAACATATTCTGCTGGCACGAAGGCCCCGGCATCCGTACCCGCAACGCCCGCTGGGGGACCATCTCCGGAAACGAGATTATAGACTCCGGCAGCTACAACCCCGGAGGACCAGACCAGAAGACGCCCTTCGCAAAAGCCGAAAAATCCTTCTCGCTCCAAAACGGTATCGAACTTCTAGATACGCGTGGCTACAGCCTGACCGGAAATACCATCTTCAGCTGGCACGTCTGCCCGAAAATGAGGAACGGCATCTACGAGGACGCCGAATCCTCGAAGAACCTCATAGCCGACAATCAGATCAACTTCTACGAAGAAGCCGCCGTCGCCTCCCACGGAAGCGACACCCGCCAAGGAGAAAACGTCAGCCTGTCCGACACTACGCACATCGGCGAGAAGCAAACCGAATTCATACAAAGCTTCCAAACCAAACTGACAGAGAAGTTTATAAAGGAGCTCTACGATATATAGGTCCATTTCAACGCATCCCGAGCACGGATCCTACAAAATTATCTATCAGTTTCATAAGTTTAACAAAAGCAAATTGAAAGATATTGAAAACCAGATGCTTAAATTGAATTTTTATAAAACAAAAACATCACTTTAAGTCAGATTACGACAGACGATAAATCTAAAACCGCGAATGGACGCTAATAGACGCGAATTCGCTTACGACATGAAGGCCATTCGCGTCTATTTGCGTCCATTCGCGGTTCCTAAAACAATTCATTTTTGAGACGCTTGAGGTTATCCAATATAGTAGAGCAAAACCCCAGCCACTCCACTGAACCCCCATGCCGCAAAAATCTCCGCTCGATTCAAACCTGCCCTTCAAGACGAAAGCCATCTACGGTCTAGGCGGCGCCAACGAAAACCTAGGCAACCACGCCGTAAAGGTCCTGGCCAACCCGGTCTACAATCTCCTCCTCGGCGTCAATCCAGCCCTGGTCGGCAGCGTCTTCGGCATCATGCGGCTGTGGGACGCCTTCACCGATCCGCTCATGGGCTCGATCAGCGACAAGGCCCAAACCCGCTTCGGCAGGCGACGCCCCTTTATATTGATCGGGAGCATCGCAATGGGGCTGCTCTTCCCTCTCATCTGGCTCGCCCCAGTCGAGGGAACGGAAACCGCTAAATACGCCTACTTCCTCGTCGTCAGCCTAGTCTTCTACGCAGGCTTCACCGTATTCAGCGTTCCGTATCTAGCCCTCGGATACGAACTCACGCCCGATTACCACGACCGCACCCGACTCATGGCCTTTCGCACTTGGATCGGAGCCCTTTCCGGGGTGGCGCTCTACGTCGCGTACCCGCTCGCGGAAAGCGATGTCTTTTCGAATCCCCTGCATGGCATCTACGTCGTGACTGCGGCGATCGGCATTATGATGGTCGCAGTCGGCGTCGTCCCAGCCCTCCTTCTGCGAGAGCCCACTGCAGTCAGCCCCGTCAAAAAGATCCAACAGCCCAAGCTGGTGGAAAGCCTCAAGCTCGCCATCTCCAACCGCTCCTTTCTCATCCTGTTGGGAGTCCTGCTTACCATGGTCGGCGGCGTGAACATGATCAACTCGCTCGGCCTGTACGTGAACGTATATCACGTGCACGGAGGCGACCGGCAAGCCGCGTCCGTCTATTTCGCCATAAACGGGATCGCCTATATAATCAGCATCCTGGCATCCACTCCAGCTATTGCCTACCTTTCCGGAAAGATCGGCAAGCGCGGCGCCTTGAAAGTCTGCCTCGCCATCGTGGGCGGCGTTTCGATCTCCAAGTGGCTTCTCTTCACGCCAGAGCATCCCTGGCTGATGGTCGTGGTAAGCCTAACTATGGCGCCCGGCATGTCCGGCGTCTGGCTGCTCACCCAGTCTATGCTCGGCGAAATATGCGATCAGGACGAGCTCGAGTCGGGAACCCGCCGAGAGGGCATGTTCGCCGCACTCTACGGCTGGACGCAGAAGACCGCCGTTTCGCTCAGCTTCATCGGATCGGGACTTATCCTCGTAGCCACCGGATTCGACGTGGCGCTCGGCAGCGAGCAAAAACCCGAATCCCTCCTCCGCATGCGACTCGCCTTCAGCGTCGCGCCCTTCCTCGCCGCCGTCCTCGGATTCTATATCATCGCGAAGTTCCAGATCACCGAAGCCGAAGCCATCGAAACGCGCCGCCAGCTGGAAGAAAACAAACAACGAGCTACTTGATGAAACAAAGCGACGACAACCCCATTCCACCGAGAGAAGCGCCTCCGGCCGAAGAACAGCAGACGGTCATGGCCAAAGGCGAGCGCTGGTACTACGCCGCCGGCATGATCGGCATCCAGTTCGGCGGCTGGGGCGTCCAAGGCCTCTCCAAGCCGGTCTACAACATCATGCTCGGCGTCAACCCCGCCATCATTGGCACCCTGCTGGGGCTCACCCGCATCTGGGACGCCCTGTGGGACCCGCTCATGGGATCCATCTCCGACCGCACCCGCTCGCGCTGGGGCCGGCGGCGACCCTATATGCTCGTCGGCTCTATCCTCGTCGGCGCCTTCTATCCGCTGATGTGGTTCGCCGCAGAGGGCTGGAGCGAGACCGCCAAGGCCACCTACCTCGCCGTCGCCCTCGCCGTCTTCTACATGGCCTACACCGTGTATTCGGTTCCCTACTACGCGATGGGGAACGAGCTCTCCCCGCATAACGTCGAGCGCACCAAGGCTCTGGGCGTCAGGGCGGTCGTCGGGGTGGTCCCCTCATTCTTCATTCCCTGGATCGTGCCCGCGGCCTTCTACCTGGCGGAAATCTCGGTCTTGCCCAACGCGACTACCGGCGTGCGTCTGATCACCGCGGTCCTAGGCGCCGGCATGGCCGCGCTGGGCATCCTAGCCGCCATCAAGACCAAGGAGCGCTACTTCAAGGTCGCAGCCCGAGCCAAGAAGGAAAACCCCTGGAAGTCCGCCCGGGACTTCCTCAAGGACCCCACCTTCTGGAAGTTCAAGGGCATTATCATCTGCATGCTCGTCGCCGGCGACCTGCCCCAGTTCCTCGGACTCTACCTCAACGTCTACTACGTGGCCGGGGGCGACAAGACCTTCGGCACCACCCTGTCCGCCCTGGCCGGCAACGTCTCCTCCGTGGCCAATCTGCTCGTCCAGTTCGTTCTGATCAAATACCTGGTGGCCCGTTTCGACAAGCTGCTGCTGCTCAAGGCCACCCTGCTGATCTCCATCCTCACCGACTTCACCAAGTGGTTCCTGATCAATCCAGACTACCCCTACCTGACCATCCTCAACAACCTGCTCAACAGCCCGACCATCGCCGCCTTCTGGCTGATCACTTCTGCCATGGGCCCCGACTACCTCGACCACCAGGAGCTCATGCACGGGCAACGACGCGAGGGCATGCTCGGCTCGGTCTCCAGCTGGCTGCACAAGTTCTCCTCCTCGGCCGCCGTCGCCGCCTCGGGCTTCGTCCTGCTGTGGGTCGGCTTCGAGAACAAGCTCAACGAGAACCAAGCTCCCGAGACCTTTTTCTGGATGCGCATATGGCTCATCGTGATACCGGTGGCCTTCTACTCCGTCGCCCTCTTGCTGGTCTATCTCTATCCCCTGCACAGCCGCAGGATGCTCGAGATCAAACACCAGCTCGAAGACCGCCGCGGAAAGGTCGAATAATAGATCCCCGGAGCAAGGAGTGTGTTGAAAAAGTCGATCGAGCCCTGGCGATATCGTAGCCGGGTTCGTGAGAACGCGGATCTCCCGAACCGATTCCGCGTTCTCACGAACGCGGCTACACTAGAAAGCCGGACTTTTTCAACACACTCCAAGCCCTTGACCTACCGGTCGACTAACGCTTCGCGTTAGCGGGGTATTTAAGATTAAGAATTGAACATTGAGAATTCGAGAACGCCGCAAGGAGAGTGTTGACTCGCGCTTCGCTTGGTAGCGGACGGAAAAGAGTGAACCTCATAGTTTCAAAGGCTTGGGTTCTCTTTTTTTACAAGTCACTGGTATCTAATTCCTTAAGTCGCGAGAACGAGCATTTTGCAAACCAACTAAAAATGAACTCTCAAGAAGTTAGGGATTAGCCGCAAAAAAGCGCAAAATATGATAGGCTTTGTGGCCTTCGTTATAACGAAGGAGTTTAGCGCCTCAAGAGCCCTATAGGGCGGTAGCAACCCGATCCTTTGCGTCTTTTGTCTCCTCGCTCCGCTCTTCGAGTGTCGCCGTTACACGGCTCGGTAGCGGCTAAATAAGCGATCTATTCAAAAACGGATGATGCAGGCGCGTTTCCCGATTTCCGGAGAGGAATTATGAAACGTCTGGGTGAATACAGGGTTTCGGGACTATACGACGCGCTCGCTTTGCGCTAGGCGCCGAAGGCGGCGGGTCGGCCATCGGCTTTTTCCAAGCCGGAATCCGGGGCCTCGAGCTCTTCGGGCGGCACGGCGGCCACCCGTTCGTGCCAGGTCGATCCATCGATCTCCACCGTTTCGATCGGCTCGTAGCGGTCAATTGTATCGATACTATAGATACATGCTTCCGGGCTTCCCCAGGACGCCTCGGGCACGAGGCGGACGGCGCTGACGCGCTTGCGCAGCTCGAAGGTCACGAGGCGCTGGTAGTTATTCGTCTCGCCGTAGATCGTCTCCCAACGGCCTGGAGCGATCTCGCCCTCCACCCGAAACCTCCGGATCATCCTCTCGCAGATCCCCTTGCCCCTCGCCTCCAACGGATAGCGGAACGGCATCGTCTTCCCGTCGTTGAGGTCGCTGTCGAAGACGAGGCGCAGTCCCGCCAGGTCTACGGGCCGCTTCCAATCGAGCGTTATCGCCGAGCCCAGCTCCCCTCGCCAGCAATGACGGTCCCGCCCAATCGGCCGGTCATGCCCATCGAGCAAGGCAGCCGCTCCCTCGCCCGGCGCCCCGAGAGAGGCCTGACGGGCCAGCGCATGGCATTCCCGCGACAGCCCCGGCAGCCAGCAATCGTCGTCCAGAAGCCTTGTCTGCAGCTCCTTCAGGTGGGCTGGGCAAACGTTTCGCGGGAGGCAATCCTTCTCGACGCACAGGGCGGAAGCCGTGCCAACCGCCTGTCCTATGACCGCGCAGGTGGCCATGACGCGCGTCGAGGACAGGGCCGTGTGCGTGGCGGAGATGTTGCGCCCCGCGCAGAAAAGGTTGTCCACATTTTTCGAATACAGGCTGCGGTAAGGTATGCCGTAGGGCGACGGGGCCTTGTGAAAAAGCGTCGGCTTGCCAGGATAAAGCAGGCCGGCCGGATGGTGATCGTCCATGGACCAACCCCCATAAGCCACGATGTCCTCGAACCGGCCTTCGCTGCGGATGTCATTCTGAGCGAGAATGTGGTCGCCCACGTAGCGGCGGTTCTCGCGCTTGCCCGGCAAGGCGCCGATCCAAGACATCCTCCAGTTCGCCAGTCGATCCCTGTGGTCGCCGCGGTTCTTGAGGTAGTCCCAAACTCCGTAGGTCGCCTTCATGAGATCGATGCGGATCTCCTCGCTGTCGTAGATCGTGTCGTCCATTCCGCCCAGCTCGATCCACCAGAAATTGTGGCCAGGCGCCTGATTCTTGACGAGGCGATGCGGAATGTCGCTTTCGTCCTCGAAACGATACGCCCAACGCGGCGGAATGAAGGCTTGGGGCCCAGCAGTTTCCTCCGTCTGCAAGAGGATGCTATTGCCCATGGTGCGCCGGTCCGGAGCGTTCGGCGCGATGTCTTCTCCGAATTCCTCCCGACTCTCGCGGCCCCATCTCACGAGGGCTCCGGTCAGCGGAGCCAAGACGCTGTCGCCCGAGCAATCGATAAACTGCTTGGCGTGGAAAACGCGCCACGTCTGTGTCGCGAGGCCCCAGGCCTTGATCGACACGATGCGAGAGCCATCGACCTCCGCATCGCAACACGTGTAGTTGAGAAATGGAGTCAGGTTAGGACAGAAATGCGTCTTCTCGAAAAGGACGCCATCCCAAATCGGATAGTTGCCATAGGCGTTCCGGTACTGGTTCTCCAGCATGATCTCCTCGATGATCCCGGTCTCCTTGTTATTCGCCCCGTGGGCGCCGCAGACATGCATGCGCACTTCCGAGGAGGCATTGCCGCCGAGAACCGGACGGTCGTGCACGAGGGCCGTCTTCGCCCCGCGTCGGGCTGCCGCGATCGCCGCGCAAATGCCAGCCATGCCGCCGCCCACCACGCAGACGTCGAACTCGCGAGTTTCGGTAGGATAGCTGCGGGCTATGCCCTCCGGGGGTGAAGTATCGTTCATATAACGGAGAAGCATAGCGCGGCTCGCGAATCCTGTCTTTGACCTTTAATGCTAAACTCTTAGCTTTTTTCGCCATGTCCCAAGCTTTCGATTTCGAAGCCTTTCTGGCGAAGCTGGAGGAGCTCGCCGGCTGCTCCATCTGCCTCTACGACTTCGCGCTCATGTCGGAAGGCTCGGGACTGGAGATACCCTATCGACGGCAAACCCACTGCTCCGCCTACTGCGAGGCCGTCAAGCGGAGCTGCCACAAACGTTGCGTGGAAGAGGACAACAGGCGAGCGCAGCGGGCTCTGGAAAAAGGCCAACCCATCGTCGATACCTGCTATGCGGGAATGACCGAGCTGATCGTGCCCATAGCCATCGCCGGAAAGCCGCAAGGAGCGCTGTTCATCGGACAAGCTAACTCCCTATCCGCTCGAACTGCCGAAAGAAAACAGACGGCCATCGCGGACAGAAAAACCCGCCGCAAGGATCAATTGGCGGCCGCCTTCGCCAAGGCCCCCCGCCTCACGAGAAAGCAGCTAGACAGCCTCAAGCCTATCGGGGACGGCATCGTGGAACTCGTCAGAAAGGATTGGGAATCGAACCGAGCGGGCCCCGGACCACGCCGGGGTCCCGAGGAGCTCGGCGACGGCAGCGGCCTCCTTCCCGCAGGAGCCCAGATTCCCATCGTACGAAGAACAGTGCCGCGTACGGAGGGGATCGCCAAGGCCATCGAGTGGATGGGCGAAGCCTTCGCCACGGAAGCCTCCATCGAGAAAGCCGCGAAGGTCGCCGGGGTCAGCGTCTCTACCTTCAGCCGAAAGTTCCGCCGCGAAACGGGCTGCACCTACCGAAAATTCCTGCAAATCATCCGCGTGCAGGCCGCCTCGTTTCTTCTAAAGCGTAGCGATATGACCGTATCCGAAATAGCATACGCCGTAGGATATCAAAACGCCCCTTCCTTCAACCGCGCTTTCGGGCAAATCGAAAGGACCACCCCGGTTGCCCACATCCGCAGAAACATCGACTGGGGAGGAGGAGCGGCGTTGCCGGAGCGCAAGCCGCAAGGCAACAGCTAGCTTGGGTTATGGATACACAGCGGAAACCCACACTCGCACATCTATATTTATCACTCTCTCAGAGGTTTTATATAAGTCATTCAAGGTAGGGCTCGATCGCGGTTCGACAGGCTCACCGCCCTGAGCAAAGTCGAAGGGCCGAGCGAGCCGCGTCGTTTTGATTGCCACAAGGCTCCGCGGATACCGCTCAGCGGGACGATCGGTCCCTACCCTTACCAAACAATATTAGCGATTTGTTCAACACCCCCTTTGATTTTGCCTCTGCGGAAGACTTTTTGCAAAATCATTATCGGAAACTGCGAGAATAGTACGGGGGCAGGCCTATCGAGCCTGCCCCCGCATTTTCTTCGAAGATAGATGCCGCTCGTTTCGGCGGCATTCGTTTCCGGGTCGATTTATTGATTTACTCCAGGATTATCTTGTCGATCGCCAGTTTATAGCCGCTGCTGGCGCCGTCCTTGCCGGTCACCGTAAAGCGGATCGTCTTGTTGCCCGTCGTGCCGAAGGTCGTGGTGCCAACGGTGAAGGGATCGGCGGTCGAGGAACCGCTATACCAGTTGTGCGTGCCGCCCAAGTTCGAGCCGCCCACGCTGGTCTGGGCGATGCCGCCGTTGTTGAACTTCTGGATGTTGACCTTGATGGTGTAGGTGCCCGCGGCTACGTTTGGCAAAGTGAACTGAACCCAGTCGTTGGTGGAGTTGGCGTTGAGGTTCACCCAGGTGCCAGAGCCGTTCAGGCTGGTGGTCGCCCCGCCGGAAGTTCGCGAAAGGTTCTCGGCCTCGAAGGTCGATCCGGAGGCAACAGGCGTCAGCGTGATGCTGTCGATGGCAAGCTTGTAGCCAGTGCTGCTGCCGTTCTTGCCCGTCACCGTGAAGCGGATCGTCTTGTTGCCCGTGGCGCTGAAGGTCTTGTTGCCCAGCGAGAAGGGGTCCGCAGAGCCGCCACCCGTGTAGAAGTCGATGACCCCGCCTTGGTTGGTTCCGCCGATGCTGGTCTGAGCCTGGCCGCCGTTGCCGAACTTCTGGATGTTGACCGAGACGCTGTAGGTGCCAGCGCTGACGTTTGGCAGGGTGAACTCGACCCAGTCGTTGGTGGAGTCGGCGTTGAGATTTACCCAGGTGCCAGAGCCGTTCAGGCTAGTGGTCGCTCCGCCGGAAGTTCGCGAAAGATTCTCGGCCTGGTAGGTGGTCGCGCCGCCTGGACTGCCGCCTCCTGTGCCCGGGCCGAAGAGCGGCCAGGAAGGCACGTAGCTGGGCTGCGAGGAAAGATACAAGGAAGGCGGGAGATTGCTGCCCGCGGGAAGCGAGCCGGCCTGGAAAACCCCGTTGACGATGTTCGAGCCCTTGTAGTTGTTGCTGCCGGCGAAGCTGATGCCGGGCGTCTCGTTGCCCACGATGGTCGTCGTCTCGAACTGGCTGCTCTGCGAGCCTACCGTGTTCGAGGCCTTGTTGCGGTAGAAGGTGTTCCACCACGCCTTGGCGTGCGCGTCCAGGGCCATCACGATCTGGCGGCCGTCGTTGCCCTCGAAGAGGTTGTTGTGCGACTCGTCGCCGTGGTGCGCCCCGATGTCGCTGTAGGCGTGCAGGGGGCCGGTCTCGTTGTAGCTGATCACGCAGTGGTTGGGGGACTTGGCCAGCTCGATGTGGTGGCGCAGGTTGTAGAGGTAGTTGTTGGTGATGTGGATG
>JANQRJ010000098.1 GCA_028284635.1 Pelagicoccus sp. | reverse complement strand
TCCAATGGAACTTGTCCTTCAGGCTGCCCACCGCGGTCATCTGTTCGTGCCGCCAGCCGGCTACGGCTTGCCCGGAGGTGTTGAGCATGCCGGTCACATTGCCCCTTCCGTCGTAGATTGCAAAGTAATCCGAACTGCGGCTCGGAGCCGATTTCTATATTGACCGTATCCGCCGAACAGAAGAGCTTCTGCAAACATAGCTTTGAGCAGTCGCATTCCTTATCGAATTAGCGGACACGGCTTGAAATGGGAGAGTTTCGGGCTTGGAGTCCTGGTTAACCAAGACAGCATCACGTGGCGGGCTAGGTGTGGGGTGTTCCGCCTTCGAGCAACCTCTTGAGCTGACTGGCTACGGCGAGACAAGTCAGTTAGATGTAGGCGAGCTTTTCTCCTTAAAATAGAGCGTTCGTAGTCGAGAAGCTGCTTGGAATCCACGATGACTTAAATTGGCCTGTTGTTGCTAGGTCGAATCGATTTGGCGCAACACACGCTAATGGTTCGCCTGTATCGTTCTAATTTCTGATATATCATCTTCTACTGTTCCTCATACTGTTTCCACCCCTTCTACTGTTTCTGAGGCGATGCGTTTTGAAGTCTCTCCAAACAGACCAGACCGTGAAAGGGAGAAGGGATAGGGATACGATAGTCAATGCAGCATATAATCTTTCACTCTGAAGACGAGCTCCACTCATCGAATGATGAAATTCAAAGCCCATTAATTTCACTGCGATAAGGGCAATGCAGCCAATATAGAGTCCTATTAATATATGACTTAAGTCAGAGAGATTAGCAAAAATAGACTTTTTAGGCACCCAAAATTTAAGCACAATCCGGGTTAAAATGAAACCAAACAGTAACGGTAATATGATTGTCATTAGTTAGATCCAGCAAGAGCTGCCCATGTTCCTACTGCATTCGCAGCCTCATATGGAGCGAACGCTGGATTGCCAGAAAAGGGGACGTTTCCATCAAATGGAGTCAAAAAGCCCTCAATAAAGCCAGCTGTTCCAGTCAATGCAGTATATCCACCAGCCGTCCAAGCACTACCTGTAGCGGCGGCTTGAAATCCGGTAGCGAGACCCTGTCCGCCCAGTGCGGAGTAAATCCGCCAACCGCTCGAACTGATAGCCGATGAGCTTATACTGCCCCAACCGCCCGCTGCCGATTGATAGGCATTCCAAGAACCTGGACCCAGGCGACTCGCTCTAGCCAAGTTAAGCCCAACCTTTCCAGCAGTCGCGACATACGGGGCGGCAGCGGCTGCTCCATAAATCGCAACCGGAGCGGCAGAGGCACCGCCTACTATAGCTAGGTTCCGCATATGGGCGTCGCTGTTCATGTGCTCGCCGGAGCGAAGATGCGCTCGCAGGGAATCCCTGGCCGTGTAGGTCGGGCCGGCGGTGGACCTCGCCACGTCGGCGGCGGTGTTCACCGCCTGGCTGAAGGCGGCCTGCTGGATCTGGCGGCGCTCCCGCCAGAACGCGGCCACGGCGGCGCGGGCCGGCGCCATGACGGCCTGCCACTTCTGGTTCACCGCCTCGATGAACGCGGCGGCGCGCGAGGCGCCGTCCTCCACGTCATAGTCGATCAGCTCGACTGGGCCGAGGCTGCCGCCGCCCGAGGAGCCGGAGGCGGGAGCCGCCGAAGCAAGCTGCGGGGAGCCCTTCACCGACGCCGACTGCTTGGCCTTCCAACGCTCGACGCTCTTGCTGAAGGACGTGAAGCCGCTGAAGAGCGTCATGGCGCCCGACGCGCGTCCGAACCACTTGGCGAAGCCGCGGACCTTGCGGTCCACCGCGCGAACGGCCAGCGACATCGCCTCGTTGATCGCAAGCCGTCTGGCAATCGCCAGCACCGCATTCTTGGCAGTAGCTATGGAAGCCCCCGCTGTGTAGCCGCTTATCGCTCCCACGGCCGCACCGAACAACCCGCCCGTCTGGTATCCTTGGTAGGCTCCGTAGGCCGCCGCCAGATAGGGACCGACGTACGGAATGAACCACAGTGCGATCGTGCGAATGGTATGCCTGTACCTCTTGTAGAGCTTGTAGGCTTTCTTCGCTAAGAAAGCCTTGAGGCCGACCCCGAAAATCAGCCCGAAGAACTCGCCCAGAAACTCGTAGCCGCCCAGAGGATTGTTCGCCCCAAAGGCGTATAGGTTGATCCCGCCCCGCTCGCCGATGGGGTCGCGGTTTATGAAGCGGCCATGGCGGCTGTCGTACCAACGCTTGCCGAAGTTGATCAGGCGCATGCCGTCCTCGGTGAACTTGGTCGACCAGCCGAAGTGGAACTTGTCCTTCAGGCTGCCCACCGCGGCTACCTGCTCGCCGAAAGCGTTGTACTGCCAGCCGGCTACGACCTGGCCCTGGGCACCGGAGAATCCGGGTAGCGGCGAGTTGAGCATGCCGGTCACATTGCCCCTTCCGTCGTAGATTGCAAAGTAATCCGAACTGCCGTCGCGGGTGAAGAGCAGGCCCCCGATCCCGCCGGCGCCCTGGGTGGAGCTGGAGACGTCCAGGCCCCAGACGTGCTTCTGCTTGGGGCAGGAGGCGAAGGCCGAGCTGCCCTGGTTGCTCGAATCCAGCTCGGCAACGATGTTCCAGCCGTCGTAGACGTAGCGGGTCTCCTTGCGTACCGTGGTCGAGCGCGTGGTAAGGTAGGAGGAGGAGATGATCTGCTTGGAGACGCCGGGGCCGGACCAGCGCAGCTCGCAGACGGCGGGGCCGGTCTGCTCGTAGTACTGCATGTAGACCGGAACCTTCACCCCCTTGCGCAGGAAGATCTGGCCGCTATGCTCCGGAGTCACTCCCTGGTCGTACCAGGCGTCGACCAGCATCTTGCCGTCGACCTGCACCTTCACGCCGTCGTCGCTCGTGGCGTAGATGGTGTAGGTGCCGTCGGCCGGAGCCTCGAGCCAGCCGTACCAGCGGGCGTAGAAGGTGTCCGCGCCCATGGAGGGGTCGGGCGAGCCGGTGCCCCAGTCGAAGTCGATCGCAGAATCGACGCGCTGCGGGCCGATGGGATTGCCCACCGGGTTGGTCTCGTTCCAATACTGGCCCTTGATGCCGGGCGCGATCTCGTCGGCGGTCTTGGAGACCATACGGCCAAGGTAGTCGTACTTGTATTCGGTCAGGCTCCAGTTCCAGATGTTGGTCGCCTTGATCAGGCGGTTCTCCGCGTCGTACTCGTAGACGTAGTTCTTGTCGTTGGTCAGGTTGCCGTCCGCATCGTAGACCGCGGTGGCGTTGGCTCCGTCCGAAACCCTGGTCTGGTTAAGGTTGTTGGCCTGGTAGTGGAATTGAGGCTCGGAAAGGCCTCCTAACCGATGCCAGAGACGGTTCTGGGCGTTGTCGTAATTATACTCCTCCATACGGCCGGCCACGGCGGCGCCAGTAGCGGTGCCGGAGGCGGAGGCGAGCAGGTAGGTGTCGGCGTAGTCGAGCTCGTCGCGGTTGTTGTACTGGTAGTCGGTGGAGATACCGTAGCCCTGGGCGAAACCAGCGTCGGAAGAGGTCGAGGAGTTGCTGGCCAAGGTTCCTCGCAGCCGCTGCTGAACGATGCGGCCGAGCACGTCGATTTCGTACTCGTACTTGGCCTTGCTGGTGGAGCCCCACTTGGTCTCGATGGCGTCCACGGAGCTGCGGTTCGCGTTCCAGGAGGTCAGGCGAGAGAAGCTGCCGTGCGTGACGGAGGAGACCCGGTTCGACTTGGCTTTGTAGCCGTAATTGAAGGTTCGGCCGAGGGCGGCGACGGAAGAGACGCGGCCGGTGGCCGAATCGTAGCCGTAGGTCTGGTCGAGGTGCTGGTCGACGTCGTTCCATCTGCCGAATTGGAAACCGGTGGAGCGGCCGACCTTTCCGCTGGCGGTGTCGTACTTGCGGGTGATGGTCGCTTGGTCGCTGGAGCTGTAGCCGCCATAGAAGCCGTAGGGCAGGCGCTCCTGGTCGAGCTGGAGATCGGAGGAGCGGTAGGTGAAGGTGCGGGTGCCGGTGACGTCGGCCACCGTCTTCACGGCGCCGTGACGGTAATAGGTGTAGACGACCTCAGGAGTGGAATCGCTGTAGCTGATCTTCTTCAAAGCCTCGGTACCTCGGCTTACCGTGTCTGAATCGCCCGCTCCGAAGTAGCTGTAGGTGACGGTGACGCCTCGGGCGAGCGTCTTGGTCCAAACGGCGCCGTGGTCGGCGTAGGTGAAGGTGGTGGCCTTGCTGGCGGCGTCGGTCTTGGCAGTCAACAGGCCGGTGGAGCTCTGGTAGCTCCAGGTGGTGGTGTCGGCAGTGCCGGGGGAACTGGGCCAGGTGGAGAGGTGCCAGTTGCTGCCGGCCCGGTAGGTCTTGAGCTGCTCGCGACGCCCATAGCCGTCGTAGACGTGCTCGAGGGGCTGGGCGCCGTTGCCCCATTGGCGGGTCTGCTGGCCGCGCTGGTTGTAGGCGTAGTAGGTCATGCGGGACACGCTCTGGTCGTCGACGGTCTTGGCGGAGGCGACGCGGCCGGAGCCGTCGTAGGTCCAGAAGCCGGTATCGCCGAGGGCGTCCCAGCCGCGCTTCGCGAGGGTGGTGCCTGGATAGTACTCGGTGGCGGTCCACATGCTGTCGCGACCGGTGACCTTATCTTGGCGGCCCCAGGCGTCGTACTCGTACTTGGTCTCCACGCCTTCCTTGCTCTTGGCGTAGGTGGGGAAGCCGTTGATGGACTTGGCGATGTCGTCGTTGCCGGCGGCGGTGGCAGAGTGGTAGGTGACCATCGTTACGGTTCGCGCGGCCGTGTCGACGTAGCGAACGTTCTGCACATAGTTGTTGTGGGTATCGTAGACGATGGACTCGGCACGGTGCGACGAACTGAAATGGGAGAGGCGCTCGTACTTGGTGGAGAGCCTGACCTCCGAAGCGCTGCCGGAATTGGGGTAGGTGCTGGTGATCAGCTCGTCGAAGGCGATGCCGCTGATGATCGCGGTGCGCGAGGCGTACTTGGTGATCCGGTCGTTGCTGGCGGCGACGAGCGAGCCGCTGGCGTCGAGGTCAAGGCCTTCCTGCACGAGCTTGCCCATGCCGTCGTAGACGTAGAGCGTGTCGGCGTAGAGGCGGGCTCCGTCGTTGTTCTTGCGGGTCATCTTGTTGAGCTGGCCGGAGGCGTTGTAGAAGTACTCGGCAACGCTGGTGCCGCCGTCGTAGGTGGGGGCTTCTTCCTTAAGAGGGCGGCCGAGCCAGTCGACGCTCTTCTTGCTCCAGCCGTGGGTGTAGGAGCTGTTGAGGGCGGTGGTCTCGGTCTCGATGCCGGTGGTGGCGTCTCTCTCGTACTTGACGTACTTGGGCACGGTGGCGGTGCCGGTGACAGACTTGAGGCGCCCGTCGCGGTAGAAGGCCTCCTCGGAATAGCCATTGTCGGGGAAGGTCTTGCGGACCTGGCGACCGCCTGAGGGGTAGGTGTAGAGCACCTCGATGGCAGTGGTCGAGGCGCCATCGTGGCCTGGGGCGGTCTCCTTGGTGACGCGGCCGGCCTGGTCGTAGTAGGAACGGGTGACGATCTGGCTGCTGGTTCCGATCTTGGTGGCGGTGACCCGGCCTTCGGCATCGTACTCGAAGTAGGTGTAGATGTCGGGGACGTTGTTCGGGGCAGTGCCGTAGCCTCGCTGGCGCTGCTGGGTGACGCGGCCCATGGCGTCGTGGACTTGGAAGTCGGTCACGGCGTTGGCCTCGTCGGTCTCGGTCTTCTTGAGGCCGAACTCGTAGGTGGCGGCGTAGGTCTGCACATGGGTCGGGGTGGCCGTACCATTATAGTAGAAGGCCTCGACCTTGGTGACCTTGCCCATCTTGTCGCGCTGGGTAGCGGAGCCGGAGATGAGCTGCCAGACGGTGCCGGTCCAGGTGTGCTGGGCAGTCCAGCACACGTCGCCAAACTCGTCCCTGACGATGTCCTGGCGGGTGGAGACGCCGGGCACGAGGTAGAGGTTCTCCAGGTCGTAGTAGGCGGAGCCCGAGCCGAGGGTTGAAAGGAGGGAGGTCCCGGAGGCGCTGGTGGAGCGGCCAGTGTATATATGCTCGATGCGGCCGACCCCCGAGGAGCTGTAGGTGAAGCTCTTGTTGGCTTCGTTGAGCGTGGCCTTCATGTAGGCGTGGGAGACGCGGGTGCCGTCGGGATTGGTCACGGAGTGGACCAGGCCGGGGAAGAAGGCGTCGATCGCCCCGGAGTCGGGGCGGAAGGACTTGGTGACCGTTGCCAGGGAGGAACCGCTAGTGGCGTAGTCCGTGCGGGTAACGGCAAGCAGGGGAAGCGCCGTGGGGCCGGAGTAGCCCCAGGCGGAGATCTTCTCGGGCGAGCTCATGGATCCGTAGCTGAAGGTCGACTTGGCGGTGGTGACGTTGCTGACCTTGGTCTCGATGGAGGACGGCAGGATCTTCATGCCGGTCCAGTCGGCGGTGTAGGCGTGGGTGGTCACCTTGCAGTTGGTCGTGGTGGCCTGCGTCGGGTATACAGGGCCATCGCCATAGGGCTCGTAGGTCCTGGAGACCAGCCGCTTGCGATCCAGATCGGTGTAGTAGTCGTACCTCGTCCAGGAGCTGTCGGGCCGGATCATGGACTTGAGCTTTCCCTTGAGGGCGCTGGTCGTGTGGTAGTCGTAAGTGGTGGCGAGGTTCACGCTTCCGTAGCCGTAGGTCTCGGTCTTGAGCTCGTAGGAGCCGCCAAACGATTCGTAGTCCTCGCGCGTCGTCGTGATCGCCGATCCGCCGCCCGTCTGCACGTACACGGTCTGATCTCCGCTGGAATCGACGTACCAGCGTTTGCGGCGGAGATTGCTCTTCCCGCTCTCCGTCCAGTCGTACACGTACCAGTTGCTCGTACTGCCGCTCGGATGCTTCTCCACGCGCGTAGTCCAGCTCTTGGTGGAGGTTTCGGTGTCGTTTTTGACCACCGTCTTGGTGATCAGCATCTTGGTGGACGACCCTGCGTACTTCTCGATCCGGTACTTGACGAAGGGAACGCCCGAGGGGATGTCGTAAGGGGAGCTATTGGCGACCTGATCCTCG
Organism: Pelagicoccus sp.; assembly: GCA_028284635.1. GTDB lineage: Bacteria > Verrucomicrobiota > Verrucomicrobiia > Opitutales > Opitutaceae > Pelagicoccus. The sequence continues at coordinate 19,831 of JANQRJ010000098.1, read as the reverse complement.
TGGTAGAATCTGATCTCGTAGGTCGAGCTGTTTACGGTGACGATATCGGCCAAGCCGCGCGGCGTGCGCACCTGACGCAAGGAGGCCCCGCTCTTCCTCACGGAAACGTCCGGACAGGCGCTTTCGTAGTCGAGGGCGGCGGGAGTGAAGAGCGTGGAGGAGAAGTCGGACTGGCGGACCTGCAGGAAGCCCGCGGACTTGCCATTCATGCCCGTCCCCATGCCCACGCGCCAGAATACCTTGCTGCCGCTTTGGATGGATTCGGCCACGCCTAGCGAGCCTGGAGGTTCGATGGGCTCGAGATGAACCTGGTAGTAGCCTTCGAGGTAGCCGCCGGAATCGTATCCGTCGACTCGATACCGCTCCACCCCGTCGATGAACAGCCGGTAGCCCTCCACGGGAGCGAAGCTCACCCGATACTCGCTGGTGTCGCCGTACGGATCGACCACGGACAGGAAGTACTTCTTTCCTGGGCGAAGCTTCGCCGTGGAGTCCGGGAACTGACTCCAGCCCGCGTAGTGCCAGCCTTCGGACAGCGTTGGATAGGCCGAGCCGAGGCTCGCTTCGTATTCGTCGTACGAGGAGACGTACGTGTTGGAAATGAAATTCAATTCCGCTCTGTAGGTGACGTCGACAGTGAGCGGCAGGCCCATGCTCTGGGCTCGGAGGGAGCCGGGGAGCGAAACGAGCAAGAGAAGCGCGGCCACGCGGGCGGCGGACTGGAGGAGCGAGACGGTTTTCATCGGATGCTGCGGGTTGCCGGTTTCCGATCGCTATCGCGTCGCGCCAGGGGCGGACCGTCTCTCGCTCGACTTGGCTCGACGCTCGGCGAAGCGCTGCCTCTTGCGGGCCTCTCGGTCGAGCTTTTCGAAGCCTCTGATGCTGGCCGCGTGGTCCGGATCGATCTCGAGGGCTCGCGTGTAGGCGAGCTGAGCCTCGTCCGTCCGCCCGTAGGACTCCTGAAGCAATCCCTCCAAATGGTGCAGCCTCGGATCCGACTGGCCGCGCCCGGCGCGCTGGAGCGCCCGAAGCACGATCTCGTGGGCCTCGTTGCCCAAGGGGACTCGATCCGTCTCGTAGAGCCGAAGCACGAACCGCACCCGGCTTCGATGGTAGCTGGCCGCAGGGAAGTTCCCAGGGCGGCGACGCGATTCGAGGGTTTCGTCCAGGAAAGCGAGAGCGGCTCGAACGCCGCGCTCGTCGGCGACTTCGATCGCCTCCTGGACCGGGTCGCGTCTCTGCGAGACGTCCTGAGCGAGGCAGTCCGGCAGCGAGGCCGAAAGGGAAAGGAGGAAGAGGAGCAAGAGTGGGAGGGATTTCATCGGACGGATCGGGTTGCGGAAGTTCTTATCAAAGCAAACGCCCTCCGTCCTGGAACCAGGACGGAGGGCGGAAAACTACGGCAGCGCCCTGCAAAGGGTGGTAAGCTCGTAGTGGAGTAACTTACTCATGCGAACCCATATAAGAAATACTTATCTTAGATTCAATAAAAATATCTCAAAATCCTAAGTACATATCGCGAATCGGCTCAGTAAGTAGCTAGATTCATATACTTTATTCGTCTATCGAATCATCCGCTCCGAGCGTCGGGGCCGCGCCACAGTAAGGGTTGCAAAGAAGCCGCAATGCCTTCCTTCTCCCCACAGCATTTTCATGGAAGGCGACGCTCGTTGCCAGCCGACTTCACAAGGCCTGCCACCCAACCGAGATCCATGCCCAAGGTCCGAATCGCCAAGCTCCGCCATACCGCAGGTCGCGCCCTCGTCGTCGCCCTGATCTGCCTGGCCGCGAGCGGCTGCGTCCGGCGCGAGTTCGCCGTGCGGGACGACAGCATGATGCCCAACCTCCAGCCCGGAACGCGCTTCAGCTGGGAGCCTATAAGGTCCGACGAAAGCGATCTGCTGTGGCGCATCGTGGTGGCGGAGCTGCCCGAGGGCGAGCCCGCCCGAGTCTTCCGCGTCGCCGCCCTGCCCGGCGAACGAGTGCGCCTCGACCACCACGGGCTGAGAGTGGACGGCGACATGCGGCGGCCCGACTTTCCAGGCATGGTCTACAGATTCGAGGCCTTCGAGGCGCGCTTCGGCTACCGGGAATACTACAAGGTGCCGGAAGACTGCTTCTATCTGCTGCACGACAACCCGCTGTTCGGACGCGACAGTCGGGCATATGGAGCGGTGCCTCGAGAGCGGATCAAAGGCGTGTTCGTGGAGAGGCGGTGAAGGCCGGCAGAGCCGAAGGTGGAACGGGCCGTCCCGGCACGTTTGCAGGCGCGGGGGGGGGCAGTTCGACATACTCGCTGCAAAGCCGCCCGCGATTCCAGAGGGAAGGCTCCAAACACTATCGAGTTCGGCTACCTAGACCCTGCGAGACCACAGCGGAGCAAAAACAGGCAAGGCAAGAGGAGCAGCGGGAGCGCGCTCCCACAGTAGAAATCTTCTGTCCTATATAAAACGACGAGCGAAACGGACCAAGAAATCCGTATTTAAAAATCGGATACGACTCCCATAGCCAAGCAAAGCTCAAGCGAACAACCGGAGGTGCAATCGGATCCGCTCGCACGGAAAACGATGCCCACCGCGCAGCTTCAAACCGAACGGCGCCCGCAAAAAAGCGCGCTCCAGCCGGGAGCATTCATCAACTTGTAGCGCCCGCCGCGAGACCATCTCAATCCGACACGGCAAAAGAAGGGAGGACGGCCTCACAATCCCCGTCAAGACTTCTCCATTTTGCTCTCGAAGCAACCCCGAGACGCCTCTAGGATTTTGCTGAAAATCGTTCTGAGGCGTCACTTTTGTGTTGGAGAAAACTCCCTGACATGAATTATCCCGATACAGTTGAGTGGTGGTATACCCAAAACGACACTCGACAGATATCCCTATTCCATTGATCCCCTTTTACCCTTCTTGAATGAAGCGGCGGCCAACCAGTACCCATCCACCAGCGCAAGGCTATCGCGGAGGCGAATTCGCTCAAGCCCCGCATTTTCGGCACGGCATATGCAAGCTTCGCGGCCAGCAAGGGACCCGCTGCGCCTTTTTCATTTATAGAGACGGCGAGCAGAGCGCCCGCATCTAGTTCCAAAATCCCCTATTCAATCTATATCGCAAACACTTAAATACACTCGCCTTGAAAACATCAGAAGAAACACCCACAGGTTCAAAGCATAGTCGGGAGCCCATTGCCATCGTTGGAATCGGGTGCCGTTTTCCCGGTGGAGCAAACAGTCCGAAGGCTTTCTGGAAGCTATTATGCGACGGCAAGGACGCGATCGTCGACATTCCAAAAGACCGCTGGGACATTCGTCGCTTCTATGACGAAGACCCCGACAAACCGGGCAAGATGTATGTAAAGCAAGGCGGCTTTCTCAAAGAGAAGATAGACCACTTCGACCCCCTCTTCTTCGGCATTTCCCCTCGCGAAGCCGAGAGCATGGACCCCCAGCAAAGGCTTCTTCTCGAAGTGACCTGGGAGGCCTTCGAAGACGCCGGCATCACCGCCGAAGAACTCGATGGCTCGAAGACCGGAGTGTTTATAGGCGGCTTCTGTTTAGACAATATGCTGGCGAAGATGGGACCTTTGAGCCGCGAGCTAAGCAACTCTCACACTGCAGCGAGCTCGACATTAACAATGCTGTCGAATCGAATATCATACATATTCAACTTAACCGGACCTAGCCTCTCTATAGATACCGCCTGCTCTTCATCATTAGTTGCCACCCACTACGCTTGCCAAAGCATCTGGAACAGAGAATCGAAGACAGCACTAGCAGGTGGCGTAAACGTAATGCTACGCCCCGAATTCCCTATCGCCATGAGCAAGGGAAAATTCCTCTCCACGGACGGTCGCTGCAAAGCTTTTGACGCTGAGGCCGCTGGCTACACGAGAGGCGAGGGAGCAGGAATCGTCGTGCTGAAATCCCTAAAAGAAGCACTAGAAGGAAATGATCGAATATATGGCTTGATTCGAGGGACGGGAGCAAATCAAGACGGACGAACCGCAGGTATATCCCTGCCCAGTTCAAGCGCTCAAGAATCGCTGGTCCGCAATGTCTATCGCGAAAGCGAAATCGCTCCAAACAAGATAGGCTATGTAGAGGCGCATGGCACTGGAACTCAAGCCGGAGACCCCTTAGAGCTGAAGGCCCTTGATGCAGTGCTCCGCGAGGATCGCCCAGAAGGCGAAAAATGCATCGTCGGTTCAGTAAAAACAAACATAGGACACCTAGAGGGCGCAGCTGGCGTGGCAGGACTCATCAAAGCTTCCCTGTCACTGTACCATGAAAAGATAGTCCCTAATCTGCATTTTAAAACACCCAACCCTAACATACCATTCGATGAATATTGCGTGGAGGTTTCCAGCACGCCAAGAGACTGGAAACGTTCCGTGCAACCGCGCTTCGCAAGCGTGAACTCATTCGGCTATGGTGGGACGAACGCTCACGCGCTTTTGCAAGAAGCCCCATCTACAAAAGCTGTCCCTGATAGCGATGGAAGGCCCTGGGAGGCACCATATATTCTGCCCATATCGGCCAGAAGTGAAAGCTCTCTTCAAAAGCTGGCCGCCAAGTATGCCTTTCTACTCACTACGAAAAACAGTCCGCAAGAACTCGCCGACTTCCTTTACACGGCAACCGAGAGACGCTCTCATCACAAGATCCGCCTCGCACTGATAGCAGATTCTCCAGAGAACCTCAGAGACAAACTGCAAAGCTACAGCTCTGACAAAATTGTTGAAAACGCCCACGAAGGATATGCTGACGAAAGCGACTCTGGCCTCATATACATTTACACTGGTATGGGGCCGCAGTGGTGGGGGATGGGAAGAGAGCTTTTTGAAAAAGAGACAGTTTTCAATCAATCGGTCAAGCGATGCGACGAGGTCTTTGCATCTATAGCCGGATGGTCGATTTTAGACGAGATGCTGAAGGACGAAAACGATTCACGCATGTCGAAAACCGAGGTTGCTCAACCAGCGAACTTCGTGATTCAGGCTGGCCTGACCGATCTATGGAAATCTTGGGGAATCCAAGCGTCATTCGCCATCGGCCACAGCGTAGGGGAAGTCGCCTCAGCCTACGCCTCGGGTGCTCTCTCCCTAGAGGACTCAATGAAAGTGAGTTTTCACCGCAGCCGATTACAGCAAACAACAGCAGGACAGGGCTCCATGCTTGCCGTCGGACTGCCCGAAGAGGAAGCCGAAGAGCTGATTCGGGACTATCCAAACTTGTCAGTAGCAGCTATCAACAGTCTATCTTCCGTTACTCTTTCTGGAAACAGGAATGAGCTTCTCGAAGTTTCCAAGCAGCTTCAAGAGAGAGGTGTTTTCAATCGATCACTCAACGTCGAAATAGCCTATCACAGTCCCCAAATGGATAGCATAAAGGAGGAGCTAATTTCATCCCTCTCAAGCATCCAACCGATGGCAACAAAGATACCTCTAGTTTCAACCGTAACAGGGACTTTCATCGACGGCAAGGAGCTCGATTCAAAATACTGGTGGAAAAACGTGAGAGAACCGGTTCGATTCAGACAGGGAATCGAGTCGCTGCTCAAAAGCGAAACCTCTAGCTTCCTAGAAGTGGGACCGCATCCGGTTCTGGGACACTCCGTAAAGGAAATTGCCGCAAGCAAAAGCAGAAAAATTCAACTCGCCCCCTCTCTCAACCGAAAACGACCTGAACACCTTTGCATTCTCGATTCTCTCGGACAGCTCTATACGCGAGGCTTCAAAATCGCATGGGAAAAGGTGATACCACCGAAAGGAAGGTTCATTCAGCTGCCGACATATCCCTGGCAAAAAGAGAAACACTGGAGTGAATCCGAAAAGTCGCTCCGTGACAGATTAGGAGAAAACGGCCATATCTTCCTGAACAATAGAATCGCTTCGCCTATACCCACGTGGACTGTCGAATTGAACAGCCAGTTCTTCCCATATATTAAGGATCACGTAGTCAACGATCAGATCATCTTCCCAGGAGCTGGTTACGTAGAAGCTGGCCTAGCTCTGGGCCGTGCCAACTCCGGATCCAAAATATGCCTGCTTGCGGATGTCGAATTCCGCAGTCTCCTGCAGTTCGACAATGCGCAGCTGCAAACCGTCAGTTTCAACCTAGATGATCGCTCCGGGCAGTACGGCGTGTACAGTAAGACCGGCGAAAACACAAACGACTGGCAGCAGCACGCTTCAGGACAACTAGTTCTCGGCGACTACAAAAGCCCTCACGAGACTTATGATCTCTCCACGGCACTAAAAGCATTTGATGAAGAGCTGCAGCCAAAAGAAATGTACGCTATGCTTCACAAGCGTGGGCTGCAGTACGGAGAATTCTTTCAAATAGCTAAGCGCGTCCTGCTCGGGACAAACGATGTTCTTGTTCAGGCAGAGAAATCTGGTAGAGAGAATGATGGCTACATTCTTCCTCCTGAGGTTCTCGACACTGCCTTTCACTCGCTTCTAACCCTTATCGAGGGAGAATTGCCTTTCGTTCCGCAAAAAATCGGGAAAATCGTCTTCCTGGAAACACCTCCAAAAAAATGCTGGATCCACGGCACCATTACTAGCAGAAGCGAAACATCCTTTTACGCTAACATTCAGCTACTGGATAGTGAAGGTGAGATATGCGTCGAACTCTTCGACGTTTTCATGAAAGCGCTTCCAAAAACCCAGAGCTCAGAAAAGAACAGTATAGACGACCTGCTATATAAATTGGACTGGGAAGAATTCAATCTGGAAAGCGGCGAGCCCACTGACGACGACAACCAGTACCTGATATTCTCGGACGAAAGCGATCTGGCACTAGAGATAGTCTCCAGCCTTACGGAAAAAGGCAAGTCCTGGATCAAAGTGATCAAAGGGTCATCAGTCCACTGGATATCTCCAACCCATGCCCAAATGTCTGGTCGATCTCGAAACGATTTCGACTGGATTTTGAATAAAACCGATGACGGAAGACCGCTGAGAATACTATATTTTTGGGCCAACAACATCGATCAAGAAAAACTGGACTACGAGCAATTCGTAGAACGAACTCTCGAGTTCATCTATCTAGTCCAGTCTCTCAAAAAGAGGGAATCTAAAGACTGTTCCATATCAACGATAACCAGAAATTCGCAACCGTTTCAAACCACGCAAAAACCTGGAAGACTGAATTCCAGCTCTCTTTGGGGACTAGGCCAGCTGGTAGAGAACGAATGCGACAATATTCGCTGCTCCTTTGTCGATTTGGATTCCCCTAAACCTCTTCAGAACGTAAATTCGCTAATTGAGCATATCATAAACGGAAGACATTGCGATATTGCGCTTCGCAACGGCAAAATTTATACGAGAGTCCTCAAACGAACCGATTTGCTCAGCGACGAGCAAAGCGAAACAGTCTCTACGGATCACCCGGTCACGTTCTCTTTCTCAAACCAGAATCAATCCGGACACGCCCTTCATAGAGCACTGGAAAGAAGGAAGCCCAATCCTGGAGAAATCGAGATTCAAGTTCATGCCGCCAGCATTGATGCGATCAACGAAAGAAACCCTACAGAAATACAGTCTTTTCGGTCGGTATACGAAAAAAACGCCTCTCCCGAAGCGAGCTATGAAGTCTGCGGTGAAGTAGTCAACTGTGGGGATTCAGTCACTAACCTACAGCCAGGAGACAAGGTCGCCGCAATTGTGAATAACCATCTAAGCTCCTATGTCATCGCACCTGTCGAGCGTGTCGCAAAGGTGCCAAATGGCGTCTCGATCGACGAATTCTTCATCTTCTCAAGCTTCTTCGTGGCACACTACGCCGTAGTCGCAGTCGGCCATCTGGAAGCCGGGGAGAGCATTTTGATTCACAACGCAACCGATCCAGTCGGGCTAGCTGCAATCGGAATCGCCAAAACGAAGAAAGCGAGAATTTTCGCTACTGCTGAGACGGATACTCAGCGAGAATTTTTGAGATCGCTGGGAGTCCTTCATGTCTTTGATTCATCCTCCCTAGATTTTGCTCTTCGCATTCGCCAAGCGACAGTAGAAAAGGGAATAAATATTATTCTCAATCGACTGAGCGGGAATGCGAGAAGCATTTCCGTCGAGCTCCTCGCCGAGTTCGGACGTTTCATCGAAATAGGGGAAACAAACAGCGAATCTCTCAATCCGGAAGCGCATGGAAACTCGATTTTTGCGAAAATCGATATCAATCAAATCGTTGCACAACGGCCTGACCTAACAACCAAGAGCATCCAAGAGATTGTTTCACTTTTAGATACGCCAAATTTTGGGTCTATTCCTCAGAGGACTTTTCCAGCAAACAAGATTCTCGACGCATTCGAATATGCTACTAGCAAAGATCGCATAGGCAGGACCGCCATTAGGTACCTCGAAGAGCAAGTGCAGGTTTCCGTGCAAAAAGGCACGACTCTCTTCTCGGAAGATCCCGGCTCGTACATTGTAACTGGTGGAAACAGCGGTTTGGGATTGGAAATCGCAAAATGGCTTGCCTCCAAATCTTCGAAAAGAATCATTCTGGCCAGTCGCAGAGGTAGAACACCTGAAGCGATGGAACTAATTGAATCCCTAGGAGAAAAAGGAATTACTGTTCAGTCCGAGGCTGTAGACGTAACGAACCTTGAAGAAGTAAAAGCGCTCGTGCAGCGCTTAGAGGAGGAGGGAGAAAGCGTCAGGGGAATATTTCATGGCGCCATGGTTTTGGATGATTGCTTGATCGAGAATCTAACGGAAGAACGCCTTAGAAGGGTTGTGGAGCCAAAGGTGCTCGGAGCAATCAACCTCTACGAGAGCGTTAAGCATCTCGATCTCGAATTCTTCATTTCCTTCTCTTCCGTGGCTTCGCTGATCGGAAATCGCGGACAGACAGCTTATATCGCGGCAAACGCTTTCCTCGAAACTTTCGCGAATCATCTCGCTCTCGAGAAGAAACACGCGCAGTCAGTAAACTTAGGGCCCCTATCCGACACCGGCATTGTAGCTCGCAACGAACTGATTGGAAAATTGCTCGAACAAGAAGGAGTCGCTCTGATAAACAATCAAGACCTTTTTACAGCACTTGAACGTATTATTAGATCGAGCTTTTCCCAAGTTGGTGTTTTCCGAGTCGACTGGCGCAGGTGGAAGAATGCGAATCCGAATGCAGCAAGTTCGCATCGCCTGAAGTATGTCTTAGCCGAGGCAGACAGAGAATCCTCTGCTGTAGAGAAAAAAGGGATTGCCCAAGAGTTAGAGAAACTTGATTACGACCAGCAACACAAACTCCTTTCAGAGAAAGCAATTGGAGGCCTGAGTCGAGTCTTGCGAATATCCCCAGAGAAGATAGATATCTATCAAACGCTAGACAGCATGGGGATAGATTCCTTGATGCTTATCGAGCTTTCCCTGGTCATACAGTCCGATTTCCAAGTGAATATTCCCGCTGCTGAACTTCATCGCTATCCTAACATAGAATCTCTAGTCACTGAACTCCTAGAAAGGCTAGGCGGATCAAAAGAAAAGGCAGCAATATAATTTGTAAAAAAGCTTAACGCAAAAATATGACCACAGAAACCAAAGAAAAACTATCTGGAGTCGATAGTCTCGTTTTTTTCAAGAACAGCCAAGGAAATGACGGCCGGGGGACACTGATTCACATTACGCGAACGGGGGTGGTTTTCGAAGTATACAACCCTTATTCCGTCGTTCAGCTAAGTGAAGTGCTTCCGAACATCAACATCGTTCGCGGCGAACGAGTCATCTACAAAGGGAAAGCGGTGGTAAGCCACATTCTGACAACGGGGCTAACGATAATAGTCTCAGCTACTCTCGTGGATCCATGGTCAGATCTGCTTGGACTCAGACCCGGCGAAGAGATGCGCGAAGAATCGAAGAGATTCGTAAGCGATTGGATCTCAAGCAATCGAGTTTCTCCAGACTATCAACTGTCGGTAAGCAGCATGAGAAACTTCCTTGGCGAACTCAGTCGCTGGCTTGATGAAGCGGAACTCGGAATCATGGACAACGGTCAAAAGGCAGATCTGGACAAACAGTTTGGCGACCTGTATGATTCCGTCACTCCTTCACTTGAGCCTAAGTTCATCGAACTTTTCGCTCAATTCGAAGAAGTCGCCTCCAATGTGAGCCCAGACGAGGAACTCATACATAAGTCCTTTGCCAGGAGAGAGCTGCACCCTCTCGTATTGTGCTCCCCATTCGTAAACAGATCGTACACCAAACCTCTAGGTTACGCTGGAGATTATGAAATGGTGAATATGATGCTTTTCGAATCGGAAGCTCGCGCCCCAAGCCTTTACGCTAAACTCGTCGATTCCTATCACCTGAATGCAGCGGCTCCAATGGCTCATCGCAATCGAATTGTTATGTTAAAAGAACGACTGAGCAGGGAGTCCGAACGAGTAATCTATGAAGAGGAACGCCTGTTCACTGTTCTCAATATGGGTTGCGGTCCTGCTTCGGAAGTTCAGAAGTTCGTTCGCGACAATACACATTCGAACCAAACGTCTTTCAGGTTGATGGATTTCAACGAAGACACCCTCGCCTACACCGAAAAGAAAGTTGCATCTGCTGTAGCGGAGAGTGGGAACAAGCCGATTATCGAATTCGTCAACAAGTCAATCGATGAGCTGCTGCACGAGATACAGCAAGAAAACTCCACTATCACGACCCAATACGACATGGTCTACTGCGCTGGACTTTTCGACTATTTCTCGGATCAAATCTGCAAGAGACTTGTAGCCATGTTTTACTCTTGGACCAAACCTGGCGGCCTGGTAACTGTGACTAACGTCAGCTCATCCAACCCCAACAAGATGCTCATGGAGCATCTCCTGGAATGGTATCTTGTATATCGCGACGAAAAAGGAATGGCTGACCTTGCCCCAGCAAACACCCAAACTGAAGTCTCCCTGGACAAAACTGGGGTCAACGTTTTTCTAGACATTCGCAAAGACGATCTATGATTAAGCAGATCCCTGTTCCTGAAGCTCTTCTTGATTCCTATAAAAAGGAAGACACGGAGGCTAGGTCTCGCCGCTACATAATAGCGTGCTGGCTCTCTCTAGGCGGAACAGCATCGGGGATCCCCCTGGATGCTGTTATGTATCCCGATTCCTTTATGAAGCTGCTAACAGTGCGTTCCTGCGCTTTGCTAGCAATTGGATTTCTATTGTTGCTGCATCGCGTCCGAATCGGAAGGGAGAACATCGTGCAGCTCGGCTTGTCTTGGGCTCTCACAGTAAATCTTTCGATATCGGCAATGGTATTTTTCACCAACGGAACCTCATCTCCGTATTATGCCGGTTTGAATTTGGTAATACTCGCGGCAGGCGTCCTACTACCTTGGACGTTTCGAGAGACTTTGTTGGTTTGCATCGCCACACTGGTAATTTATCTCTACGCGTGTTTTCTCTGGAGTATTTATTCCAACGAGCCTTTGGATCTCAGCCTCCTATTCAGCAACTGCTTTTTCGTCTTTCTTACCGGATTGATTAGCACGACCTCCAGTTTCTTCACTACAAATGCGAGAATCTCGGATTTCATTCTACGATCCGAACTCGATAACAGAAACAAGAAGCTCGAAGAACTCGACCGTATGAAGTCGCGTTTCTTCGCCAACGTGAGTCACGAACTTCGCACTCCCCTCACCCTTATTCTTTCGCCTCTGCAAGATCTGCTGCAGGTGCCCGGGCAGCTTTCGGATCGAATGTCCAGCCTGCTCAGGACTGCTCGCGACAACTCCTTTAGACTACTCAAGCTGGTTAACGACCTCCTCGAAGTCGTCAGACTCGAAGAGGGCAAATCCAACCTCTCGCTCGAACCCTTGGATTTAAGCTCCTACCTCCGAGGCATCACGGATTCCATGCACCACCTCGCGGAAGCGAGAAAAATAGCCTTCTCAAAGAAACTCGCCGACACTCCCACTACGATAAACGCCGACTCCTACGCCTTGGAGCGCATTTTCCTCAATCTCCTCAGCAACGCGATCAAGTTCACTCCAGAAGGAGGATCCGTGATCGTGAGCTGCAAAGCGGAAGACGAAAAAGCGGTAGTGGAAATATCGGACACCGGGATAGGCATCGAGAAACAAGATCTTGAATACATCTTCGATCGCTTCCGGCAGGTCGATAGCTCCAACACCCGAAAGTATCAGGGAAGCGGACTGGGGCTGGCCCTAGTCAAGGATCTCACGGAAAAGATGGGCGGCACTATCGAGGCCCAAAGCGAACCGGGCGTGGGCACCACCATGACCTTATCCATCCCTCTGGCAAAAAGTGAAGAGACAGGCGAGCAGGTGGAATTCGCCAAGGATATGTCAGACCCGCTGGAGAAACTGAACCAAGCAGCGGAGCACAGAGCGACCTTGCCGATCAGCTCCCCTTTCGAAGCAGACGAGTCGAAAGTCACCTCCGGCACGGGACCTATATTGCTTATCGTAGACGACGAGCCCGATATGAGGCAGTATCTCGTCAACACCTTGGAATCGGAATACCGGATCGCTCAGGCCAGGGATGGCGCGAAGGCCCTGGAACTCGCTCGCAAGCACAAGCCGGACCTGATGCTGCTGGACCTCATGCTACCCGAAATCGACGGCCTAGAGGTATGCAAGCGTCTCAAGGATGATCCTGACACTCGCAATATAAAGATCGTGCTGCTGACCGCCAGGATCGACGAGGGAGCGAAGATAAACGCCCTGGAAAACGGAGCGGACGACTTTCTCACCAAGCCCTTCAGCCGAACGGAGGTAGAGACCCGATTGCGCAACCTGCTGGCAAACGCCCAACTCGAATCGGATCTCAGGGATCGCAACGCGAGCCTGGAAACGGCGCTGGCAGATCTCCGAGAAGCGCAGACCAGTCTCGTTCAGAGCGAGAAGCTGAACGCCCTCGGTTCGCTCGCCGCCGGCCTGCTGCACGAAGTAAACAATCCTCTCAACTACGTGATAACCGCTCTGCAGCTGGTCAAACAAGAGCCTCAAATAAAGGACAACGCGGAAATAGGAGAGTTCTTCGAGGACATCGACGAGGGTGTGGAACGCATACGACATATCGTAAGCGACCTGCACGCATTCGCCCATCCAACCGAACTCGACAAGCAGCAGGTCTTCGCAATAGCCGACGCGGCCGAAACGGCCGTGCGCTTCACCGCTCACGACTGCCGCGGCATCGAGATCGAACAGGGCCTGGACCCCTCGCACCGCATGCTCGGATCGCAAGGCCACATCGTGCAGGTACTGGTCAATCTCCTATCGAACGCCTGCCGAGCGGTAAATGCCGTCGACGAGGAACGCGATGGGCGCATCGCAATCCGGAGCGAAAAACATAAGGATCGCATTTCCGTCTTCGTCAGAGACAATGGCGTCGGAATGAGCGACGAAATCCGCCAGAGAGTCTTCGATCCCTTCTTCACCACGCGAGACGTCGGGCAGGGCATGGGACTGGGGCTAAGCGTATGCCACACCATTATAAAAAACCACGGCGGCGAACTCGCCGTGAAAAGCGAAGAGGGACAAGGAGCGGAGTTTCGCTTCGACCTGCCGGCCGCTCCGGTCGCGAGCAACGAAGAAGAACGGCTTTTAGAAAATACGAACCCTTAAAAAGACTAGATATATGGAAGCAAAAGAGGAATTTGGAATACTGTTCGTCGACGACGAAGACATGGCTTTGAAGTACTTTACGAAGGCCTTCAAAAACGACTACACAATACACACCGCCACCAGCGTCGACGAAGCGAAGAGCATTCTCGACGAACGGGCTTCCTCGATAGGCGTGCTCATAACGGACCAGCGCATGCCCGACAAGAAAGGCGTCGACCTGCTAAAGCACGTTCGCAAGGAGCAGCCTCAAATCACGCGAATGCTGACCACGGCCTACTCGGATCTGGATGACGCGATCGAGGCCGTGAACAGCGGCGAAATCATGCGCTACGTCACCAAACCCTGGGACCTGAAGGCGCTCGGAATGGAACTCCGCCACGCCATGAGCTTCTTCAAGCTCAAACGCGAACGGGACTTCCTCATGCAGGAGAAGCTGAGCGCCCTGCAACGCATGCAGGGCCTGAACCGCTTGCGAGACCTCATAACGATGGCTTCCGCCATCACCGTCACGAACAACGCCCCGCAAGCCATCAAGGCTCTCGCGGAACAGCTCCCCAATGCGGCGACAAGCGAAAGCTCCGGCACGCGCGACTTCAGCGGCAGCGTCGACTTGCAAAAGGAAATCGAGACCGTCGTCGCCATGGCCTCAGCCGCGATCGGCGCCATTCAAAGCCAAGCAAGTTCCAGCGAATCGACGGCTTGCTCGATCAGCCAGCTCGTAGAGGAGGCCGCTCAGGCAAACGGACAGGCAAACCTCGTAACCCTCGAGGCCAGCCAGGCATCGGGCGAGATCAACGCCAACCGCCCTCTCGCCCAGCTGATGTTCGCGTCCATCATCCAATGGGCCGTCGAGCGCTCCGAAAACCCCGGCGTGCAGATCCTCGTCGAAGATCAGGCGGACGCCTCCAGCGCTACGTTTAAGATACCGGGCGGAAGCTGGGGCGACGTTTCCCTGCTCAACATCCCCAGCCCCCTGCTGGTCGCGTTCCTCGCGTGCTACCACCATGGAGGCTCCATCGCCTTGAGCGAAGACGCGGACTTCGGCTTCAGAATCGAACTGTCTCTCCCAAAGGACTCCGCCCTCGCCGCCCCCTCTCAAACCGACCTCGCATGGTTCCAGAGAAGCGTGTCCCGCTTCCAAAACTGGTAGACGCCGCGGCGCCAAACCGCTTCCGCAACAAACCAGGTCGGCGCGATGTCGCAGACCTTAGAGCCTGTTGAACAAGCCGATCGAGCCCCGCGATTTCGCAGCCGTGATCCGCAAGGCGGCAGAGTGGTCGAGCCAACGAATTACTCCGCTCGCTGGCATTTTTTCCAGAATGTCGTTCGTTGCGAAAAGAGACCCGAGAAGGCAGTAACGAGAAAGCGCAATTTGCATGTTCCTAAACGAAAGAAACGACGCGGGAAGCAGTCCATCCTCCCAGTTCAAGATCCTGTACGTGGACGACGAGCCGAAGGCCCTCAAGTACTTCCGCAAGGCGCTCTCCCCGGAACTCGACATCCTGACCGCCGAAAGCGTCGACGAAGCGATAGCCATCCTCCAAGCTCGCCACCGCGAGATAGGCGTGCTCGCCACCGATCAGCGCATGCCAGAAAAAAGCGGGGTCGACCTCATGAAGATCGCCAGCGCGCAATGGCCCGACATCGTGATCGTCCTGATAACGGCCCACGCCAAGCTGAACGACGTCATCGAGTTCATCAACAAGGGACGCGTATTTCAGCACCTCAGCAAGCCCTGGGAGCCAGACAAGCTGAAGATAAAGATGCTGGAGGCCCTGCAGGAGTACAGCCAGCAGCGATACAACCGAGAGCTCGCCAAGAAGAACAAGGAACTGCAGGAGGCCTACGATCTGCAAGACCAGTTCATCAATATACTCAGCCACGAAATCCGGACCCCAGTAGGCATATCCTCAAGCCTGGCCGACCACCTGCTGGAAACGCCCCTCTCCCCAGATCAAGCCGAAAACGTCAAATCCATAAAGATCGTCAGCGACAATCTGGTAAACCTGCTCAACAACACGCTGGACTACTCGAAATGGTCCGTCGGCGAACTGAAGCTCTCCAGCATAGAGTTCAAGCTGGACGCCCTGCTCGAACAGGTCTCGAACATCTTCGCGGTGCAGGCCGAAAACGCCGACGTGCGCTATGCGGCGCGGGCGATCGGCAGCGCCGGCTCCACGGTCTATCAAGGCGACCCGGAGAAGATTTCGCAAATCCTGGTGAATCTCATAGGCAACGCCATGAAGTTCACGCCCGCTGGAGGCAAGGTGCTCGTAGAAGCTCGGCAGGAAAGCGAACGCGACGGCAAAGCCGTTCTCCGCTTCTCGGTCAGGGACACGGGCTCGGGCATCGACCCAAAGACCCGGGACCAGATTTTCAAGCCATTCATCCAGCTGCAGGCCGGCAAGAAAGGCACCGGCCTCGGCCTTTCCATCTGCAGAAAATTCGTATCCAGAATGAAAGGACAGATCGACTTCGAGAGCGAAGTCGGAAAAGGCTCAGAATTCTGGTTCACCGTCCAACTGGAGAAGATCTCGCAGACCGAAGGCAAATCAGGCTCCAGCAAAAGCGTCGACCACTCGAAAACGCCTATCCTTCTCGCCGAGGACAGCGCCATATATCGAATGTACGTCAGCGCCTTGCTGTCGCAGGAAGGGTATACCGTAGACCTCGCGGAAAACGGCCAGGAAGCCCTGGATCTCTCCAGAGAGAAGCGCTACTCCCTGATACTAATGGACTGCCAAATGCCAGTCATGGACGGCTTCGAGACAGCGAATCAGATACGCCAAAACAGCAAGAATCAGCAGACTCCCGTAATCGCCTTCACCGCAATGCTCGGAGTGTCGTTCGAACGAAAATTGAACGAAGCCAAAATCAGCGACTATATAGGCAAGCCATTCAAGACCTTCGTCTTTCTCGAAATGGTACGCCACTGGATAGAAAACCCAACCAGCCGCGAGGCGAAGAATCTAGGCTAGACGATCATCCACGGCAAAAGGCCTCGGAGCCCCAATCTCGATCCGCGAAAAATGAGGGTGCCCAGGATTCAGCAGGTAATTCCTCTCTTCGGGAACGATCGAACTCGGCAACGCCAAGACGGGAGAGCTCCGCCGCTCCGCCCATCGATCTCCAATCCTGCGCGTGGCCACGGGAGCCGGATCCGCCTGCCACGAGCGAGGCAGATCCTCCGCGCCCAACGTCTCGACGAGCTTCGAGTCGAAGACCGCTTCGATCGCCACGAAGTCCATCTTCAGCGCCGCTTCCGAGCAGTGGACGAGTATTTCCAGCAAGGCGAGGGACCGCGTCGAAGCCGCGTAGACGACAGCCGTGCCAGGCGAATTCCAGCGGCCGCCGTACAGCCGAGCGCCCTCTCCATCGAAGGCGGATCCCGACCAGCGCCTCTTTACGATCCGGTAGGCGGCAAGCCTCATGAAAAGACGCCATGCTCCAGCCGACCGAGCAGATTCTCCACTTCCCGCGCCCCGATCTCCGTCTCCGCGTAGTCGAGAGGAGCCTCCTCTCCAAGCGCCTTCACAGGGGCCAGCATCCATTGCTTAGCGAGCTCCTCATCCTCGAAAGTCGCCACCGCCTTGGCGTAGAGCTGTTCAAGACGAACCACCTTCTCGGACTGGAACTGGCTGAGCGTACCCTCCTTCTTTCGCCGGTTGAGAGTGCTGCGCGACATGCCCACGATCTTGGCGATGCGCTCCGTGGTCACATCCATCCGCCGCCGAAGCCGTTCGAGTTCCCGAAAAGGCAGCCCTTCCTTGATGAGTTCGATGATCGTCGAGGTGCTCACCCTGGGTAACGAGCCTCCGTAGATCGCGGCTGGTTCTTCGACGTAGCTTCTTTCTTCCTCTTCTTGTCTCATTTCACACAAAAAATCGGCTCAAATGACCCAGTCTTCAAGCTTTTTATTCCTTTTTCAGCAATTTGGCCGATGGCGGCCTTTCCGCTCGGTTGACGAATCGAGGAGCGGTCCTAGGCTCTCAGGGGAACCTTGAGTCGCATCCTTCCAACTCGCTCCATCATGATTCGTCCGACAAGTATTCTACGCGCGGCAGCGGCGATTGCCGCCGCTTTCACTCTAGCTACGGCCGCTCAAGCGAGAGGGCCTTTTTCCAAGATCGTCCTCTTCGGGGACAGTCTCTCCGATATCGGCAACTTCTACGCAGCCACCGGAAACACGCAGCCGCCACCGCCCTACTACGAAGGTCGGGCCAGCAACGGACCTATTTGGATCGAGTACCTGACTGACGCCCTGCGCATGAGACTCGATCCAGACGACGTCTACGCCTACCTTGGGGCCGAGTCTGGCGACGGCAACGTAAACAACGTGCCGCCTACCCTCTTCTTTCCCGGACTCAGCCAGCAAATAGAAGCCTTCCACGCTTCCCTCGAAGGCAGGCCAGCAAGCCGCCGAGCGCTCTACGCGATTCTCATCGGCTCGAACGACTTCTTCACTTGGCTGGAAAGCGGCAATCCAGACCCCACCTCCACCATCCAAAACGGCGTCACCAACACGCTCGTCGCCATAGCCGACCTCGCCGAGTCCGGAGCCAAGCATTTTCTGATAGGCAACCTGCCCGACCTCGGCCGCACCCCAAGCGCCCTCGCCCTTGGGCCGGAAGCAAGCGCTCTGCTCAGCAGCATTTCCGTCCAATACAATGCCCTGCTCGACCAAGGCCTAAAGGCAATAGCAGCCGAGTACCGCATAAAGATCACTCGAGTAGACGTCTTTCGCATCTTCTCGAACATGCTGGACCGGCCTAGGCTCTTCGGATTCGAGAACGTCACTAGCCCAGCAATCCTCGAAGGGCCCGACGTCGATGCCGATAAATACATGTTCTGGGATTTCGTCCACCCCACCACCGCCGCCCACGAGATCTTCGCCCACGCCACGCTGCATACCATCTTCCGCTCATACCGCCCAAGCAGACAAAAGCGGCTGCGGTTTTAGAGTGATTTTCGTTTAGTTGGTCGCATTTTGACGATCACTTGATCAGGAGCCTGCGACCTCTCGAAAGACCCATCGTAGATCGATTGACAAGGTAGGGCCCGATCGCCGAGCGGGCCGTGGAGAATGGACCCTGCAACGCGGCCCGCTCGGCGATCGGGCCCTACCTCGAGCCGCACTGTGATCCCGGTTCAGATCGGGACCGACCCATATGCGACTAGACAAACGAAAAATGCTCTAGAAACCAACTGGACTGCCAGAGAATCCAGGATCAACTCAAAGACTGGCGTGCGAGCCGTCGCAAAAAGGGGCGTTCACCGTTCGCTTGCACTGGCAAAGATAGGCAGTGCCAGTCTTCTCAGCTACGAAAGCCTGCGGAGCGAAATCCGTCCCTCTATGTGAACCGTCGCAAAACGGCTGGTCGCTGGATTCGCCACATGTGCAGAAGAAGTACTTCTTCCCCTCTTCCAATTCCACGCCTGCCGGCGCCTTGGCTGCAATTTTCGGTTCAGACATGTCGAGGACATTATCCCAGAGCCAGACAAGGTCAATCCTCCACAGGATAAGCAGCAAAGGGAGGGTGTGTTTTAAAGTGTCGCCAGATTTACTCCAGGCCACGCTCTGCGCATGTAGCCGCGTTCGTGAGAACGCGGTTCCACTGGTTGTAGCAGCCAAAGTCTCCGCGTTCTCACGAACGCGGCTACACATCTGGGATGGATATTCGGCGAGGCGACACTTTTAAACACACCCGCAAACTCGGCTGGCCTATACTATTCATATCACTAGCCTTCAGCGCCTCTTTAGAGGCTTCGCCTCTCCTCGAAGCCATCAAGACAGACGACAAGCTCGAAGTGAAAATCGAGAGCATATCCCAATATGATGAAATCGAGATTCGGATACACAGCTCTCGCAATACGGTTATATCGAAGAACTCGGATCGCTCCCCGCACCATCCCGAAGGACCCCTGACGCCCGCTACCTCGGAAATCTGGTATCCCCTAGCCTGCAGCTACACCTCCGCATTCTTCGGCCTCGCCGTCCTGGAAGAACTGAAACTCCAGAAAAACGAGTGAGAGAGGCCTAACCTGGCAGAGCCAAATAGGCGTTTAGCTTCTTTCAAGCTACGGACTAAACTGCTAAGGACTAAAAAGCTCCCCTTTGTTTCCAATGTAGCCGCGTTCGTGAGAACGCGGAATCGACAAATGTATATTTGTTGCAACTTTACCGCCAAGAGAACAGCTTGAAATGCAGGCTACGTAATAAGTTATTAATAGATGGTATTCACGTAACGATTACTG
>JANQRJ010000094.1 GCA_028284635.1 Pelagicoccus sp. | reverse complement strand
AGACATGAAATTTGCAACGTTGCAAATTTCATGTCTCGACGCTTCGCTTTTCCCGTTCTTTTCCGAGAGGGGTCTGCGGCTTTTTTTTTTTGCTGCTCCGGGACTCGCAGTGGGCTCGTTTCCATTTCATTGGGGACTGCTTCTTTTTCGCTTCGTGCGATCCCTCATGTCTTGCCCTGAAGATTTATCAGGCATTTGCGCAGACTAGGCTTGTCTTTTACCCTGTTTGCTTAGCTTCAGAGAGTCTTCGCCTTTATCCAGAAGCATGTCAGACTCCAGTAATATCACCGTCATGATCGTCGACGACTCCGCCACCGCTAGGCGGATTTTGACCGACATCGTCAACCGCGGAAAGAACATGGAGGTGATCGCGGCCGTCGCCGATCCCTACGAAGCCGTCGCCCAGCTGAAGCGGATCACCCCGAGCGTCATGATCCTCGACGTGCAGATGCCGCGCATGGACGGCATCACTTTTCTCAAGAAGCTCATGGCCCAGCATCCGCTGCCGGTCATTATGTGCTCCAGCTTCACTGCCGAAGGATCTGAGACCTCGCTCAAGTGCCTCGAAAACGGCGCGGTGGAAATCATAGCCAAGCCGCGTTCCGCCACTAAGATGGACATGCTCGAGCTTGAGATGCGTATCCACGACGTCATCCAGTCCGCTGCCATGGCCCGCGTGCGTTCCCGCTCCGGCGGTCTCACCGCGCCCGCTCCCACTCGTCCCGCCGCGCCGTCGGCAACCGCTCGGGCCAAGCTTTCTCCCGATGAAGTACTGCTGCCGCCCTCGGCGTCGACCGTGGCCAGGATTCCGCCGACGCCGAAGATCATTGCCGTCGGCGCGTCCACTGGCGGCACCGATGCCATCAAGGCGTTCCTTGAGAAAATGCCGCCCGACTGTCCCGGCATCGTCATGGTGCAGCACATGCCCGAGCATTTCACCGCCTCTTTCGCGGATCGATTGAACGCCGTCTGCTCGATAAAGGTGCGTGAAGCCAAGAGCGGCGACCTCGTCGAACCAGGCCTCGCTCTTCTCGCTCCCGGCAGCCACCACATGCTGCTGCGTCGCTCTGGAAGCCGCTACACGGTCGAG
Source organism: Pelagicoccus sp. (assembly GCA_028284635.1). Taxonomy (GTDB): domain Bacteria; phylum Verrucomicrobiota; class Verrucomicrobiia; order Opitutales; family Opitutaceae; genus Pelagicoccus. The sequence goes on along the minus strand of JANQRJ010000094.1, from coordinate 21,978 downwards.
GTGCGCGAAGGCCCGCTGGTCAGCCGCCACCGCCCGTCTGTCGACGTGCTCTTCCGCTCCGTGGCGTCCAATGCCGGCAAAAACGCCATCGGCGTCATTCTTACCGGCATGGGAGACGATGGCGCCACCTGCATGATGGAGATGCGCCAAGCCGGCGCTTTCAACATCGCCCAGGACCGCGACACCTGCGTCGTCTTCGGCATGCCTGCCGAAGCCATCAAGTGCGGAGGCGTGCATGAGACCCTGCCGCTCGAGAAGATCGCCGCCCGTGCCCTCGCGGTGGCGAAGGGCTAGTTTAGGTTGGTTAGACTGTCCTTCGACGCGCTGCGCTCGCTCAGGATCCTGCGGATAGGGGTTTAGGCTGTAGGTTCACTTGCGAGGTTGAGGTTTCTCTCCCTTCAGCCCTCAGTCTTCAGCCTAACCCCCTTCCCCCGCCTCTGCGGGGGGTGACGCTTCGCGGCGGAAGTGATATTCACCTCTTGCGTGTCCCTGCCTTCCCACAAGCGTTCCTCTCCAGCATCCCGACTTGGATTCAGCCTAATCGAGATCATTTCCGTTTTCGCTATCCTGGCCATTTTGGCTGGCATCATTCTCATGGTGACCCCTGGTCTGCGCGAAGGCGCTAGGGAAAGCCGGGCCAAGGCTGACATGCACGTCATCCAGCAAGCCCTCGAGGCCTACAAAGGGAAATTCGGAGACTATCCGGTGGTGCCAGACGGGGCCACGCTAATAACCCTCGGCATCTCGAGGGATGCCTATCTGCTCAATGCTCTCAGCGGTTTGATCGGTCCGGAGCTTACGGATCTCACGGCGGGTGGGGGCTCGGGGGTGAAGTCGATGCTCAACCATTCCCTTTTGGTCTTCGACAAAGTCCAGCTCCCCTATGGCAGTCTGGTGGACAACTGGATGGTCGATCCCTGGGGCGGCGCCTACGACTATCAGTACGATCCTGCCACCTCGTTTGGATATAGTCTCAGTTCGAAAGGTCCTGATGGGACCGCTGGAAATGCAGACGACGTCATTGCCAAATGAATACGGATTTCGCCAGGAAAAGACTCAATGAGGATCCCTGCTGCGAGTGGACGGAGTATTCAAGCAAGGTGGGACGACTTCTCCGAAGACGTCCAGATCTTTCCCGCCGACTGCGGGATCGATCCACCAGTGGACGTGCCGCAAGCGGCGGGGTATTTATACCCAACTCGAATAGATCCTCCCGCCGAGCATTCACGCTCTTCGAGCTGCTGATTGCCATGTCGATGATCGCGATTATCGGCGGGGCGAGTTATTATGCCCTCGGCCGTAGCAGCGAGGAGTCCGATATTCGCCGCGCCGCGAATACCCTGCATGCGATGATTCGCGTGGCCCGGGCTCAGGCGATTATGAACAGCACCTACAGCCGGCTGATTGTAAACAACGACCAGACAGACTCGGAACGCTACCTGCGAACGATCGGCGTGATGATTCAGGACGACTCTACGACCGATTACTGGAAAGCAATCGAGCGCAGCGAGCAATTGCCGGAGGGGGTGTATCTTGTACCGCAGGGGAGCTCGCCAACCGCTGCCTCGCTGTCGCCAGACTGGCCGACGGATGCTGGCTTGAGTATATACAAGACGGATGTCGGCGCTGCCCACGACACCGCAGTTTTCAAGTTCGACTATCCCGTAGTCGACCCAGTGGATGAAAATACCACTGATGCTCCCAGGTGGATTGCCATACAGTTTGCGCCCAATGGCCGTCTATCCAGCGCGAGGTGGGGTGGAGGGAACGATTTACCGTCCAACAATCAGCTGGTGCTCGGCATTGCCTCGTGGGTTGGCGGAACGCTGAGCTTTCGCGAGCCGGGCAAGATAGTCGGTTTGCGCTTCAAGCCGTCTGGTTCGAGCTATCTGGTGGAGGAGGCCACAGTCCTGTGAAGAAGGGCAAGGCTTTCAGTCTAGTGGAGGTGGTGGTTGCCTTAGCGATGTTCGCGTTGATCGCAGTGCCAGCCATCGGATTGGCAACCATGGCGATTGGGCAGAGCAGGGATAGCGTTGCCGCTGGCGATGCTGCTTCCTTGAAGAACCGTATCGATGTCGCATATCGCGGAACCATCGTATCTGCGGCCTCGTTTTTCACCACAGGCTACGTTCCGGTAAATCTGGTGGCCAGCGAGGACCTTCTTTATATAGAACCGGATGGCAGCGCTTCCACGGAAAACGATCAACATTACGGAGTTAATGTGACGGCCCCGCAGGGCTACGTCTTCTCGACTGGAGACCCATATCGAATCGTGTTGTTCGAAGTCTACTGGCCGAAGAGCGCTGCCGCCGAGGATCAGAAGCGCGTTTACTACACCTCGGTGTTTCGCAAGTGAGAAACTGGAGCTACAGAAGCATCGGGTCTTTGTCATCCAAACTCTATCGAGTTCGGCTACCGGGAGGAAATTGGAGAACCCTACCATCTTCCGTCGCTTCCAGAAACGCGTTTACTATTGTCGAAGTCGTCGTGTCCCTGGCCGTGACTTCGGTCATCGCCATTTTCGTGATCAGTTTTGGCTCTAGTCTAACATCTTTGGTCAAGACTTCCGGCTCTGACGTGACGGTGGCGTTGGACGCCAGCTTTGCCTTGGATACGATCGCGACGGATCTGGAGAACGCGGTTTTTCTCGAGTTGGGTTCCCCAATGCTTGCAGTCTCGGCCCTTTCCCACTCGACTACGATTCCGGGCGAGTTTGATAGAACGCTATCCGGCTTTTGGCAGGATGCGACGATGTCCGGGAGGCCGACAGACCTGGACTTCAATCCGGCGACAGACCACTACGGCTGGGCCGGCTCCTGGTTGCGGTTCTTTACCACGGCTCCGAGCATGAACGCAGTTGGCTATCAGATTATTCGCCGCGAGGCTTTCGATGATACATCTGGAGAGATCTACGCTCTGTATAGAGCAGTTGTGCGCAATGACCACACTCTGGTAGCGGGCTATGATATTACTGATGTGGCTTATGGTGTAATTCCTCCAGACTCTACATCCACAGTTCAAGCGGGCAGAATAACCAAGCCAACTCGAACGCTTATCCTCCAGGAAAACGTGATCGATTTTGGTGTACGGCTCTACGTCTACGAATCGGAGGCCATCACTTCGCTAGATTCGCCTAAGGGCCTTCGCTTGATATATCCGTCCACGGATTTCGAGACGCTTAGCAGCGGCGATCGAGAACATGTTGCATCCACAGCCGTCGGCACGACCTGGTCGGATCGCTATCCGGATGTAGTGGAAATATTCATACGCGTACTTAGCGAGGAGGGGGCAGCCTTGTTGCATCATTCGCAGGAGGTGGCGGCTGGAATGACGTACGATGATATCGTGGCCGAACACGGAAAGATCTATCGTCGAATGGTGAAGGTCGCTTCTGGAGGAAGGTGATGCGGACCGAGAAAAAGAAAGGTTTCGCTATCATTCTCGTAGCTGGCTTGGCTGGTCTGGTCTTCCTGCTGGGGGCGGCGCTCGTCGCTCTATCTCGCTTGCAAAGCGCTACTACGGCTTACGATCAGCGTACCCAAATGGCCCGCGATCACGCGCGAGCCGCTCTGGAAATGGCTCTTGCCGAGTTGCAGGAGTATGCTGGCGACGACCAGGTGAGAACCTATATAGCTGACATGAGCCGCGAGACTTTGGCTGAGAATTTCAACGCTCCTACGGCCCAAACCTCAGGCGGACCCCAGCAGCCGTTTTGGACGGCTGCGCATGGTTCGTCAGGACCGGTTTGGCTGGTGACTGCTCCGATCGATTCTGATTTTGGTGGTACAGGCGCTGGATCCAGGGCGCTTCCTCAAGATGCGATATATACTGACTCCGTCAAACTGGTTGGAGATCGGACTTCGACAAGCGCGAATCAGTTGCTCACGGACGTGTTGGTCCCTCGCGAGAGAATTAGAGTGGCTTCCTTGCCCGGCTACACGGGGACCCCGACCATCGGGCACTATGCCTACTGGGTTGGCGATTTGGGAGTAAAGGCCAGCTATATGCTTTACGATAAAGCGCCGGCTGGACCGTTTCCTTCTCCTTACGCGAGTGGATCGATATCGCGTCTCCAGCAGCTTCGTTCCGCTTCTCCGGGTTTCGAGGGCGGCTTGAGTGCTCTTGATACGAACGCAGGGGCTAGCAACGCGAATCCCACTCGCATCGATGGTTTCGCTAGCGATTTCGTGATGCGCGACATCTTTGCCGATGGAGTGACGACGACCGAGTCCTATCTTTCCGGTCTTCCGTTCAGCGATGTGAAGGCTAGATTCAACGACTTCACTCCGCTATCGAAAGGGTTGCTGGTCAATGCGGTCGCTGGTGGGGTGAGAGACGATCTTTCGAGGAGAGAGTCGACTGGAGACGTCGACTACGATTCCTTCTATCTGCCCTATGTCGAATTGGCGGCATCCCCTGCGGCTAGCGAGCTGGCTTTCGACGGAGCCGTTTTTCCGATTTCCATTGGCGGGGGGATGTCATCCGTCTTGCCGGCGGTGACTAGATTCAATCTCAATTTCTCCGCTCATCTCTCTGCGGTTTCGGAGGGGGATCTCAGCTTCGGCTTTGCCGCTTCCGTAGAGCTTTGGAATCCGTTTTCCAGTAGCATGGCAGCGCTGCCGCTGCGTCTCGAAGTGACGGGCGTTCCGCAAGTGGAGATTTGGCTGACACCAGACGAGGAGGCGGCTTTTAAGGCCTGGGATCAAGCTACGGACGCTCTACCGTCTGGCGTTTACCCCTCTTTCGCTGTCGGCTATGAGGAAGAGAGTTTCGGCTATTTTTGGTGGCCGAACTGGAGCGCTTTGGTTCCTGGGCAGATCGCTTACTTTTCCGGTCCCGTGGCCCCTGGCGCTTCGGATGAGGCTCCTTATCTATTGCCGTTCGAGGGTGCGATAGCGCCGGCCAATCGGGTTTCGCGTATTGTGAAAAGCGTCGACGAGACCACTACCGCTATCGAGAAGATCGAGGTGAGGTTCAAAACAACGTCGGCGAGTATCGGTCTCGAGGTCTATAACAACGAGACAAACGATTTGCTCGCAACCTACTCGCTGCCGGATAGCTTCACTCTAGCTGATGCGTCGACGCCGGATGTTACCACGGCTGGCACCCCCCTGTATGGGTTTTCCTGGGAGGTGGAGGATGGGGTGATCCATCGAAGTGCCGACTACCATCCTCTGGACAAGAGCCTGAGCTCCGCTGCGTTGGATGCTACGTTCTCTGCTACTATCACCGAGTCGGTGAATACGAATGGGGCCTTTTCGGACAGCTCGACTGAGCTTCTCGGCTACAATGCCGACTATCTTTCGAGCTCGACGGACAACGTGGCAGTCCTGGAATTGCCGAAGCAGGAAGTGACTTCGGTAGCGAATCTCGCAGGAGCCTATGGCTCGAGCTATATAACTCCGAGGATTGGCGAACCAGGGAGCGGCCATAACGATATGTTCGACCAGTACTACTTCTCGACGATTCCGAAGACGGGGACCTTGGCGAGTACTGATGCGTGGCCGAATTCCGGATACAGACCGATCTTGGGAGCCACCGATGGCGACCTGCAGTCGAATAAGTCTGCCGAGCACCTGTATGCGCACGGGATGTTCAATATAAATTCGACCTCGATCGAAGCTTGGGCCGCCGTACTCAAAGGTTCACGGGCCTCGCGAGCGGAGAGCTACTGGCAAAATGCTATAGAGCAGGAGGAGGATTTCGCGGCTTCAGGTGGAGATGACGGAAACTCCGAGCTGAACGAGGAGTACTATCTTTTCTTCAACCTGCCGCAGAGCGCGGAAAACATTTACAGAACCAAATTTGCTGCCGAATCGCCTGACGGCCACGACGACAATGTCAGACACAGCCTCAAGCAGGGGATGTTCTTTCTTACCGAGCCTCAGGTGGAGGATCTCGCGACTTTCATCGTGAAGAATATCCGGGCTAGGTTTCAGGGTGTAGATGCTGAAGGCTATCCCTCGACTAACGAAGGACCCTTTGTCTCCCTCGAGGACTTTTTGAACTCGGAAGTGCTGCATAATGCGATCGCCGACTATCAGGAAGCGGCGAATGAAGATGAGGATGACTCAATCGATCCCATCAATCCTACTTGGGTCGTCCCAGGTTCGGCTCGAGAGTTTCGGCAGTCGACGATCTTGAATCTCATTGCTCCCTATATCTCGGTGCGGAGCGATACGTTTTTGATCCGGGCGTATGGGGATGCGGTGGATCCGGCGGACGTGAACAAGGTCTGGACTCGGGCGTACTGCGAAGCGGTGGTGCAGCGCACGCACGAGCTGGTCGATTCCTCTGTGAGTACGACGAACCGCAAGTTCAAGATTGTCGCCTTTCGCTGGTTGTCGCCTTCGGAAATTTGAGGGCGGCTTTCCGTGGCGCGGGATCCGCGCTTCGGGGTGAATCTGGCTGAAGTAGTTCGCAGCCTTTGCAAGAGGTTTGCGAGTCGCGACGGTGCCGGCTTTCTTGGGAATCCCTTGTAAAACAGCCTTGGTTCGGGGCTCGGGAGCTTTGCGAGAGGCAAAGCTTTTCTTTGTGAGGCCGATAGTGAGGCGACTCTAGGTCTTTGCGCGTTGCGAGGATCTGGGAGGTTCGCAAATGCATCGGGATCTCGCGCACTCTTCTCATTTCTATTCCAGACGGCTTTTCGCGGAGCGAAGTGGCTCGCCTGGCAAGCCGCATCTGTTGCTGATCCATGGGGCGCCGGGATGTTCGGGGGATTGGCGTCGCGTGGTGGAGCATCCGGAGATTCGTTCCCAGTTCTGCACCCATGCGGTCGACCGACCTGGCTTTTCGCGGTCTCGAGGGCGAAGGCTGGCGGCGGATTTTCCTGCTCAGATTGCCGAGCTACGGGGATTCGTTTGCTCGCAGATAGCGGCTTCCGAGCGGCTTTTCGTGGTGGGCTATTCCTATGGGGCTGCCGTAGCGGCTGGTCTTGCTGGTGAACTGGCGCGGACACGTCCTATAGAAGGGTTGGGACTAATCAGCGGAACGCTCAGTCCGCACGAGGGCCATCGCCATTGGTACCACTCCTTTTTGCTGACTCCGGTCTTGGGGTTGCTGGCTCCTCAAGCCTATCGGTTGGCTGCTTCCGAGATGTCGGGGGTGGGACTTTGGCTGGAGTCCTTGGCGGCCTTTTGGCCGACGGTGGACTTTCCGGTGGTCTTGCTGCACGGTACGGCGGATCGGGTGGTTTCGATTGGCAACTCCGAGTACGCGGCGGGTCGGATACCCGAAGGCCGGGCTTCATTCTCCCGACTGAAAGACGCTGGACATGGGCTTTTGCGGACTCGGGTGAACGAAGTGGCGGAGTGCTTGGTCTACTTGAAGCAGCGCTCGCGAGTAGGAGGGGCTATTTGAAGATGACCGTCTCGGGAGCGCTGGTGGGTGTTGAATAGGTTGATCGACGTCCGCTTTTCTGTGGCTGCGTTCGTGAGTGTCGAGGCCTTGGTCGACAGTGAAGCGGAAAACACGCGGATCTCCGGCACCTGTTCCGTGCGGCACTGCGTGTGGTTGGGATGCGGGCCTTTGCCATTTTCCGGAAGATTGGGGTTGAAACCGTTCCCAAGCGCGTTGAGTTTCCGCGTTGGCCAGGTCCTATGCGATGATGGGTGGGCGAATTCCGCCAGGACCGGAAGGTAGCAACGGTAGTCACGCTTCACATGCGCCGTAGGGTGCCTGGCCACCTTTTCCCTTTTCGTCGGTCGCTCCTCGCCCGAATCCTCGATTCTCAATTTTCAATCTCCAATGCCGCGCCTGGCGCGGCCTCCCATGTCTGCCCAAGGTTACCAGGTCATCGCCCGCAAATGGCGTCCGCAGAAGTTCGACGATGTCGTCGGCCAGGATCATGTGGTGCGCACCTTGAAAAACGCGATCGAGCAGAACCGCATCGCCCACGCCTATCTCTTTGTCGGTCCCCGCGGTACTGGCAAAACCACTACGGCTCGTCTCTTTGCGAAATGCCTCAACTGCGAAGGCGGTCCCTTGGCCGATCCGCCGGAGGATTCCGAGATCTGTCGAGCGATCATGAACGGATCCTGCATGGACGTGCTGGAAATCGATGGCGCTTCGAACAACGGCGTGGAGCAGGTGCGGGCCTTGCGCGAGGACGCCCAGTACGCTCCTAGCCAGGGCAAGTACAAGGTCTACATCATCGACGAGGTGCATATGCTTTCCACAGGCGCCTTCAATGCTTTGCTGAAAATCCTTGAGGAGCCGCCCGAACACGTGAAGTTCGTCTTCGCCACTACGGAGGCTCACAAGGTGCTGCCGACCATCGTTTCCCGCTGCCAGCGTTTCGACTTGAAGCCGATTTCCGAGGAGCTCATCCGCGAGCGCCTGGAGCTTATTTGCAAGACAGAGGGCATCGATGCGGACGAGGAGGCGCTCAAGGCCATCGCCCGCCTCGCCGATGGCGGCATGCGCGACTCCCAGTCGATCCTCGATCAGATGATCGCTTTTTGCGGATCCAAGATCACCGAGCCGGACGTGCTTCAAGTCTACGGATTGGTCGGCGCTGAGAAGATCGACGAGCTCGCTCGCTGCATCGCCTTGGGCGATCACCCGCGGCTGCTGGAGCTGAGCGACGAATTCGATTCGGTGGGCCAGGATTTCTATCGGGCCCTGGTGGATCTGCAGGCCCGCGTGCGCCGCGTTCTCCTGGAGGCGGTGCGTGGAGGCGGCACCACTGACAGCCTTGGCGCTCCGCTTACCACCGAGTCGCTGACCCGCCTGCTGGACAGCCTGCGCCAGAGCGAATCCGGCCTGAAGTACGGTTTGAGCGAGAAGGTCAACTTCGAGGTCGCTCTGCTCAAGGCTTCCGAGGAATGCCGAGCCCGGGCGATCGACGGTCTCATCCGAGAGCTTTCCGGCATAGCGGAAGGCCTACCCGAGTCTTCCGACGAAAAAAAAAACGGCTGAGCGTTCCTGAACGGAAGCCGTACGTGAAGAGCGAGATCGCTCCTGCTCCCGAACGCGTCCGGCCGGTAGCTCCTCCCGAGCGCAGTCCCTTCCCGTCAGGCGAGACGGAAGTTCCCGAGTCCTACGAGATCGACGAGATGAGCGAGGCCGATCTCGCTGAAGCCTTAGGCGGAGCGGCTCCGATTCGCGACGAGGATGTGTTCGAAGACGATGGCAAGGAATTGCCCGACATCGATGTCGTTAGAAAACGGATACCAGAAAAGACGCAGGTGCTTATGGAAGAGCTTTTTCGGGCGAAGCTCGAAAAGGTCCAACGGGTGAACCCGAAGAAGATTCGCTAGGATTCGACGAAGTCGAATCCAGGGGTTTAGGCTGTCCCTCGACTGCTTCCGCTGTCGCGGGATCGCTCGGGATCCTGCGGATAGGTTTTTAGGCTTTAGGGGAGTTGAGAGCGATCCGTAGCGCGGAGCTTCAGCCCGCGGCCGTAGTGCAAGATCCATTCTTCGTTCAGGGTCTTCGACGGCCGCGGGCTGAAGCTCCGCACTACGGGTTCAGCGACTGTATCCAGTCTTTTAGGGCGTCGAGGTCTTCGTCGTTTTTCGCCATCTTCTGGTAGGAGGGGTCGAGTTGGAAAGCTTTCTCCAGATAGCGTTTTGCCGTTTCCAGTTCGCCATCGCAGCAGGCATAGCATCCCAGGTTGTAGTGTATGATGGCCTCTTCCGGGAAGCTGCGGGCGGCGTTTTCCAGTATGATGCGGGCGCCTTCCAGCGAGTTGGCTCGTCGTGTGACGAAGGCCAGGTTGACGAGGTTCCCTGGGTCCGTCGCCTTGGTAGCGGCCAGTCGGTTGGCGTAGGGCAGAGCCTTTTTCCAGCGCTCGGACTGCATATAGATGGAGAGGTACATGCGATGGGTTTCGGTTTGAGCCTGCTGTTTTTCGTTCAGCGCCTCGAGCTCGTCCAATGCCTCCTTGTACATCTCCAAGGTTCGGTATCCGTTGGCGTAGGTGAGGGTCTTTCGCAGCTGTCGCTGTTCCCGGTCGCTTAGCATATGCAGACCAAGAGTACTGATGTCGCCGACGGATGCAATTTCACTCGCGCTGTTTCGAATGGGGTCACGAAAGCGTGTTCTCCTCTGGGAACGCGGGCGGCTCGCCCGCAATCGGCCTGATCCTGTAGGGAGGGTTTCGAAGCGTCGTCTGGGAGTTCCAAACTCTTGGTTGACCTTCTCCCTTCGGTCCTGAACGAGTTCGGCTACTAAAGCGAGCGTGGAACAGTGCGCCAGATTCTGCACCGTTGCGGGCGAGCCGCCCGCGTTCCCAGAGATCAAGCAGAGGTCTGTGGGTGAGATGGGTTTTGGGCGCGAAGAAAGGGCGAGCCCAGCTAGTGCCGGACTCGCCTTTGTGTTCCAATGTTCCCCTTGGAAATCGCTTTATGGGAGCTACTCCGAGCGTTCTTGGCGTCGCTGTTCCTTGGCTGCCATGCGTTTGGCTCGCATATCGTCGAGGGCTGAGAGAAGCTCTGCGGCGTCGAGCGTGCCGGTCTCGTTGACGTCGAACTCCCCGATCAGTTCGCTGGGCTCGGGGCGAGGTGGCGGACCTCCGCGTTTGCCAGGTCGCCCTTCGCCGTCGAACTTTCGCTGCTTTCTGCGTTCCGCTTGCCTGGCTTCGCGTATGCCCTTGAAGGCGGCTTCAAGTTCGGCGCTGTCGAGAGCGTCGTCTTCGTTGAGATCGTAGTCGCCGATCATCTCCGCCACGACGGCGGCGTGGTCGCGAGGCGGCGGGCGACCTCCCGGGCCTTTGCCGAAGGCGCTGACGCTGGCGGCTAGGAGGGAGGCGAGTATAATGAGTGCGCTTTTCATTTCGATATTCCGTTTTCGAGTTAATCCTTTTGGCGAACTGTCTTCGCCGTGTTTCTGCAGTGACTAAACCACGCCAACATGGAGGAAAGCTTCACGGGTCGATTACAGATTTGTAATGAAGCGGACGCTTGAACAGGGCGCCTGTCTGGAGCTACTCTGAGGGGATATGAAGGTGCTTCTCGTGGAAGACGAAAAGAAGATCTCGGACTTCGTCGTGAAGGGATTGAAGGAGCAGGGCTTCGTAGTGGAACTGGCCAGCGATGGAGATTCTGGATACTATCACGCTACTACTTGGAGCTACGATGCGGTGGTGCTGGATATCATGCTGCCGGGGAAGGATGGATTGAGCATTCTCAAGGCCCTGCGAAAGGCGGGAAATACAGTGCCTGTGATTTTGGTAACGGCCCGGGGAGAGCTCGACGAGCGCCTGGAGGGTTTGAATCTCGGGGCGGACGACTATTTGACGAAACCTTTTTATCTCGATGAGCTGGTAGCTCGCTTGCAGGCCTTGCATCGCCGTAGTACCGGGGCTCAACTGAGCCTGCTGCAGCTCGACGATCTGGTGCTCAACCTGACCACGCGAGAGGTCAAGCGAGGGGAGGAGGCCGTGGAGCTGACCACTCGGGAGTTCAATTTGCTCGAGTATCTGATCCGGTCTCCAGGTCGCGTTTTAACGCGTACCCAAATTTTGGAACATGTCTGGGGATACGATTTCGACCCGAGCACGAATGTAGTGGACGTTTGCATACAGCGCATCCGGAAGAAGGTCGACGCTGGTCAGGAGCGCCCTATCATCGAAACCGTGCGTGGAGTGGGCTATCGAGCGAGGAAGCTATGATTTTCTTCGAGGAGGCTGAAGGCCGAAGGCTGGGGGCGCGTTTCAAAGTGTCGCCTGGGCTTACCAAACTCTCTCGAGTTCGGCTACCTCGACTGTGCAAAGCTTGCTTCAGTAGCCGAACTCGACAGAGTTTGGTACAGCGTCGCGACTCGGAAGGCGACAATTTGAAACACACCCTCGGCCTTCAGTCCTCAGCCTTCAGCCTTGCCAAGCTATGAAGTCGTTTCGCGCTCGCATCATTTTCTGGACGCTTAGCATCTCGGGCTTGGTGCTATTCGTTTTTGCGGCGGTCAGCAGCTTGGCCTTCGAACGGCTGCGGCGCGGAGAGGTGGATGAAATGCTGCGGACGGCTTTGCGTTCCCGAGTGCCGCCGCCTCAGCAGATTCGTTTCTGGGAGCGTCACGGCGAAGCTTCTCAACGTGAGTTGGAGCGGAGGTTGGGCAGCCAGTCCGCGCTATTCGTCTATGCCAATGCGGAACCGGACTACGCGGGTGGCGAGCGCCTGAACTGGGGAGATTCGGAAGCGATTTTTGGCGAGGGGGCGCGGTTGCCAGAGGTCGAGGGAGAGATGGATCCCGACTGGCGGACACGTGAGGATGCTTTGCGTAGCCCTCCTCCTGGTCGCCCTTTCGGTCCGCGCGTTCGTGGCAGCTTTCCGTTTTGGAATCGAGGACAGGATGGCCCTGGGCCGGATTCGCTGCGGACTCCTGAGGTGGAGATTTTCGATTTCGAAAGTGAATTTACGGACTCTAGCTGGCGCGTTGCCTGTGCCCGGTATCCGGGATACAATATAGTGCTGGGGGTCGATCTCGCTCCTGTCCTGAAGAATGTGAGGCAGGCGCGGCGTTCGTTGCTCATCGGGCTGCCTATCGCGCTTGGAGTTATGGGTCTCGGTATTTGGTTTTTCGCTACAAGAGCGATCGAGCCTATTCGCCGACTGTCCATGGCCGCGTCGCGGGTTTCAGCCAGGAGTTTGGATGCGCGCCTCGACAAGGCTGGGGCGGACCGGGAGTTCGCTGAATTGATAGAGGTGTTCAACTCGATGCTGGAGCGGCTGCAGAAGAGTTTCAGCCAGGCGACGCGATTCAGCGCCGATGCTGCCCATGAGCTGAAGACGCCTCTCACCGTCTTGCAGGGCCAGATCGAAACGGCCTTGCAGGAAGCTCCTTTGGGGAGCGAGCAGCAGAAGCTGTTGGCGAATCTTGGAGAGGAGGCGCATCGTTTGAAGAGCATCACGCGCAAGCTTCTCATGCTCTCGCAGGCCGACGCAGGCCGGCTGCCGTTGCGCCTTGAGGAGGTGGATTTGGCTTTGCTTGCTCAAGAAGCGCTAGAGCATGTTTCCGAGACTGCTTCGGATGCGAATTTTCGCGCGGATCTCGAGTCGGGGGAAGTCCGACTGGAGTGCGATCGTTCGCTGACTTTTCAGATACTCGTCAATCTGCTGAGCAATGCGATCAAGTACCGAGAGCCTATTGCATCCGAAATTTCGATACGCCTGGGGATTGACGGAGCGATGGCGTTTTTCCAGATCGAAAACGAGTCTGCGGAAGTGACGCCCGAGGAGCGTGGAAAGCTGTTCCATCGGTTTACGCGCGGCGATTTTTCGCGCAACCGTCGCAATGAAGGCACTGGCCTTGGCCTCAGCTTGGCTCTCGAATTCGCTCGAGCTCAGGGAGGCGATCTTCAGCTCGTAGACACCGGCGATGCCTGCCGCATGCGTTTTCGGCTGACGCTGCCGGTTAGCCGAAGTCGGTAGGAATTTCGAGGTAGGGCCCGATCGCCGAGCGGGCTGTGTTGCAGGATCCATTCTCCACGGCCCGCTCGGCGATCGGGCCCTACCTCGGAAACCTTTCAACAAACAGTTTTCCGGATTCCCATAGCTTCAGAACATGCCCGACTGCGGTGATGCGCGTTTCTCGGGATTGACCCTTCGGGTTTCGCAGCCTAACAGGTTTTTCTCATGAACCATAACGCTGCTCGATCTTCGTCTTTGCTTACCGTTGTTTGCGGCTTTTGTCTTGCCGCTTTTCTTCTTTTCCTGAGTGGTTGCGAGTCTTCTTCGACGCAGTATGGCCGGAAGGGCTATAGCATGAAGTTCGGGGTGATGGGGCCGGGGCCGGGCGGAAAGATGCAGGTGCATGCGGAAACGACTCAGATCCATCGGCATGTGGATCCGACTTACGCCCATGGTTTCGAGGTCACGCGTCGCGATGGCGGTCGTTTCATGGGCTACTTCGAAGTGCGTTTCCCAGAGCCGATCGAGGTGACGCCCGAACTGGAATCGGCGTTCACCGTTCTCGAGCGAGGAAAATTGATCCGCTCGGAGGCGGAGATCCACTGGGGCACCTATTCGGCCCCGTTTTGGTTTTCCGAAAGCGACCCGCTAGGCTCCTACGAGCTCAGCGTCTATATAGATGGCGAACTGTATCGAACGGTTCAATACGACGTCCATCCGTTTGGAGAGAACGTGGGCTTTTAGTAGCAAGTGGCGCGTGTTTTCCGCTTCGCTGTCGTCCCATAAGCTGGACTTGGTACGCACGAACGCGGCTGCGCCTAAAAGCGCCCTTTTCACACACCTTAACTCTACTTAGTTTGATGGCTGGAATGTAGGGCCGGCGCTTGCCGCCGCGCCGCAAAGAATGGATCAAGCCAACGCGGCGCGGCGGCAAGCGCCGGCCCTACATATATCAAATTAGCCAAGTGGGGCTAGGGGAGCAGCTCGGCTAGCTTTTTCTCTAGGACGTGACCGCGGAGGTTTTTGGCGACGATGTTGCCGTGGGGGTCGATTAGGAAGCTGGCGGGTAGAGCATTGACGTTGTAGAGCTTGGCGTATTCGGACTTCCAGCCTCTGAGGTCCGAGATCTGGATCCATTCTATGCCGTCCTGACGAGAGGCTTTTTGCCAGGCGCCGTGAGTCTGGTCTAGATTCACTCCGAAAAGGGCGAAGCTCTCGGGGTCGACGGCTTCGAGGATTTTCTTGTAATGGCGGTTCTCTACACGACAAGGCGGACACCAGGAGGCCCAGAAGTCGATAAGAACGTAGCGGCCGTGCAGCTTGGATAGGCTTCGGGGCTGTCCTAGGAGGTCGGTGCCAACGAGTTCGGGCGCTGGGCTGCCAGGCGCAGTGCGGCGAGCTGCTGCGATGCGCTCGCGGAGCGCCCGGGTTGCGGGAATCTCTCCGTGGAGGGCTGCGAATTCTTCGACGAGCTTGGCGAGTTCCGAAGCGCGGTAGTCGCCGTCCCAGCGTAGGAATGTAGCGTAGAGGGCGATGCTTGGACCGACCTTTTCGAGAACGAAGTCGTTGAGCTCCCGCAGATGGGCCGCGTAGTTGTCGACTTCGATCTGGGTGAGCTCGGCGATCTTTTGCGGACTCTCCTTTTGGGACTTGGCGGCTTTGATGTCTTTGCGGATCGGGTATACGAGGCGGGCTAGGGAGCCTTTGCGGAAGGTCTCGTAGGTGGCGAGCAGTTCGGTGTCGGGCGATCCCGCGACGGAAACTGGATCAAGCGTTTCTATGGCGATGGTCTGTCCTTCGGCGGGAGCCAAAGGGAGCGATTCTCCACTAGGCAGTTCGAGCTCGTAGATGCCGGGTTCGAGATCGAAGGTCTTCTGAATCCCGCCTTGGGCGTCTGTGGAGAGGGTGGCGATGCGGACTTTGAGTCGCTTCTCGACGGTGTTGCGGCTGAGGTGGAGCTCGGTGTTTTCGGGAAAGACGGCGGGCGCCGCTGTAATGGAGAAGCTGGCTTTGAGCGGGCTGCTGGTGGCGAGGAAGAGTGTGGCGAGAAAGAGAGATGGAAAGGATGGCATGCCCGGGAAACGATTGTTGCTGGCGTGGAGTTGCGGTTTTGGAGGGAGCGGAGCAACTATGCAGTGCCGTACGCTTCTGCAGCGCGGCTCGCGCCAGGTAGCCCCTCATTTCCAATCGCAACCATATCCAGGGGGCACTCTGGTCTCGTTTGCTGGCTCTCTGATGCCATTCTAAAGGTCAAGGTTGTCTTTTTAAGTGTTAACCACCTTATTATAAGGTACTTAATTTTTAAGACACTCTTCGATTCCTAGCTCTTCGTTCTGACTTCTGCCTTCACTTGGGGGTGCGGGCGCGGAACTGGCCTGGGGTGCAGCCGACGTGCTTTTTGAACACGTAGCCGAGGTATTCCTGGTGCTTGAAACCGCAGCGTTCGGCTATGTCGGGAAGGGGCAGATCTGTTATGGTGAGCATCTCTTTGGCCCGGTTGAGGCGCACGGTGAGGATGGCCTCGAGCACGGTTTTCTTGAGCGTGGAGCGGAAGCGGCGTTGCAGCACGCTGCGCGAGACCCCGGCTTGGCGAGCGATCTCGTCAACCGCGATGTGCTCGGCGGCGTTTGCTCGAATATAGCGCAGGGCTTTGACAAGGGCAGGGTCTTCGAGCGCCGTGGCGTCGCTGGATTCGCGCACGTGGAGGATGCGAGGAGGGATCTGGATGAGTTGGCTGTCGGGCGAGCCGTTTTGCATGAAGCGATCGAGTAGCTTGGCCGCCTCGTAGCCAACGCTATCGTGTCCTGGTTCGACGCTGCTGAGTCGGGGCTGGCAGATTTCGCAAAAGGGTTCGTCGTTGTCCACGCCAACGACGCTCACCTGATCTGGCGAGGTGACGCCGATCTGATGACAGGCTGCTAGAAGGTCTGGAGCGAATTGATCGCTGCCTACCATGATGCCGATTGGCTTGGGCAGGGATAGGATCCACTGCTGTAGCTTTTCGAAGTACGCTCCCCAGGTCTCGCGATCGGAGTGTCCGAACTCGAACCTGAGCAGGGGTTTCTTGAGATTCTCTTGGCAAAAGCGTGCGAGGCTTTCGCGGCGTTGGGCGGACCAGGCCTCGCGGCTTAGGCCGAAGAATGCGAGGTGGCGGTAGCCGCGATCGAGGAAGTGTTTGCCGACGAGGCGGCTGATGGCGTCGTTGTCGCTTTTGACGATGGGGTGTCGAGCGTTTGGCAGGTTTCCTATCACGTCTACCACCGGCACGTTGCGTCTGCTGACGATTTCCTCTATCTGGGGGTTAGCTATTCGGGCGATGATGCCGTCGCCGGTCCAGTTTTCCAGGGATGCGGGGACCATGGCTCCGAGTGGTCCGGTGTGGTAGAAGATCGACCACCCGTGTCGTTCGTGGGCGTAGCGGGCGATGCCGTTGACGATCTGGCGTCCGGAGTCGAGGGAGGTCTCGACGAGGATTGCTACGCGTTTGCCTGACATAGTTTAGAGTGACCGGATTTCTACAAAATCTGACCTTCTGGATCATTGCTCAAGAGCTTTTTTCGGTCTAGATTTGTAGGATGGCCAACTGGCCCGGATTTATATGCAATCGATGCTCGAAGGTGAACAGAAGGATATCGTAGTCCAATCGGCGATCGAGGCGTTTGGCGAGGCTGGGCTTGGCAGGCCGGAGGTCGTGGCCGTGGCGCCGGGTCGGGTGAATGTCATTGGCGAGCATATCGACTACAATGGAGGTTTGGTGCTGCCGGCCGCTATTGATCGCTGGACGGCGTTGGCCGTCAAACGCCGCTTCGATGGCAAGGTGGCGATCCGCTCCATGCATGGAGATGCGGACCCGATAGAGTTTTCGGTGAACGATATTCGCAAGTCTCCGAATCGTTGTTGGAGCAACTATCCGAAGGGCGTTTTGGTTGGCTTGCAGGCAAAGGGCGTCGAAGTGCCGGGCTTCGATGCGATGCTGGTCTCGAATGTGCCAGTCGGAGGTGGCTTGAGCAGCAGCGCGGCTTTGGAGGCTGTGTTTGGCAAGGCCGTTCTGGAGCTGGTTGGCGTGGAGATGGATCCGCTCGATTTGGCTCGGCTTTGCCAGAAAGCGGAGCACGACTTTGCCGATGTCCCCTGCGGGCTGATGGACCAGGCGGCGGTGATTCTTTGCGAAGAGGGGCACCTTCTGCTGCTGGACTGCCAGGACGATACTTTCAGCCAAGCTCGTTTCGATGATCCGGATTGGGGCTTGCTGATCATCAATTCCTGTGTGAGCCACGAGCTTTCGGATGGCGGCTACGCGGCTCGCCGCGACATGTGTCATCGGGCTGCGGATCTGCTGGGCGTGGGCACGTTGCGCGAGGTGCCGCTTGCCGCTTTGCCCCAGGCGCTGGAGACGCCTGGTTTGAGCGAGGGAATGGTCCGCTGCGTGCGGCATGCCGTGACGGAAATCGATCGCACGCTGAAGGCGGTCGATGCGCTCGAGGCGCGAAACTACAGCGAGGCGGGGAAGCTGCTCAACGCGAGTCACGCATCCTTGCGGGACGACTTCAAGGTGAGCTGTCCTGAGCTGGATTTCATTGCCGCCACTGTGCAGAACCTGCCTGGAGTCGCCGGCTGTCGGATGACTGGCGGCGGATTTGGCGGATCTGCGATCGCTTTGCTGCGCCGCGATTCAACGGCGGAGGTAAGCGCCCGCATCGCTGAGGCCTACAAGGCCGAGTTTGGCATTGAGGCGAAGATCTTCGAAACGCGCCCGATGGGCGGGGCTCAAGCCTGGAAGGCTTGAAGAATGGTGAATTTGGAGTGGTGAATGGTGAATTGGGAGAAGAATCAACCTCTCCCAGAATTCACCATTCACTATTCCACATTCATTATTTCCCTTTTTCCCAGATGGTGACTTGGGCGATGTTGTGGTCGAAGGAGCGGGCGGTCTTGCGCAGGACGTAGGGCACGTCTTGGGCTTTGCCGAGCTGCTTGAAGTTCGGGGCTAGCAGGCGTTCTAGGGTGTCGAGGGTGGTGACGTTTTCGCCGTCGACCTTGAAGCCTCCGAGCCAGTTCTCGCGCTCGGTGTGCTGGGACTGCCAGTCGTAGGTGGAGGAGATGACGAGCAGGCCTCCAGGGTTGAGACGCTGGTGGGCGGTCTTGAGGAACTTGGCGGGGCTGTACGCTCGCTCGAGTACGGTGTCGAGGAGCATGAGGTCGTAGCCGGAGTAGATGTTCTTGAGATTGGATACGTCGCCTTGCATGAATTCGACGTTGTTCCGTACGCAGTCGAGGCCGAGCTCCTGGAGGTTGGCTTGGTGGAAGGAGACGATCTCGCCTTCCTCGGGCAGGGTGTACTGGGTGTAGCCCTTGTCCTTCATCTGCACGCCGATGCGGATCATGCGGGCGGTGAAGTCGATGCCGGTGACGCGTTCGTAGCCGACGGCGAGCTCGAAGGCCGAGCGGCCGGTCTTGCAGCCGAGAGCGAGAGCATGGCCGCGAGAGCGTTTGGAGGCGACGTCGAGGCAGATCTGGGCGAGCTTCTCCGGGTAGTTGGCGACGCCGAAGTATTCGCTTCCGTAGTTGAATTCGCAATACGGTATGACCTCGGGATCTGTTTCCCAGGAGTCGTCGGGTATGTCGACGGGCGCGTCGCTGACGATGTAGCGGAAGCCGGCGTGCTGGTAGAAGTGGCGGCGGAAGGCGTAGCGCGAGGCTTGCAAGGCTTCGTTGCCGGTGGAGATCCAGGAGCCGCCTTTGATGAGATTGTGCTTGGTGTCGAAGGTGGGGGTGGAGAAGTCGTCGTAGAGGGGGTGGACTTGGAAGCCGGGCAGGCCGCGGATGGGGGTCTCGGTATGCTGCCAGACGTTGCCGACGACGTCGTGGAAACCGTGCTCGAAGGCGTGGGTGTCTACGGGGACGGAGGACGCGGGGCCTTCGAGATTGATGTTGCCGGGGGCTCTCTCCTGCCAATCAGGGGCATCGGGAAGCTTGCTGTATTCAAGGAGTCTATACCATTCCTCCTCGGTCGGGAGGCGAACGGGTTGGCCTGTCTTCGCGGCCTTCCAGTTGCAGAAGGCTTTGGCCTCGAGGTAGTTGGTTTCCGCGGGCCAGGACCAAGGCATGTCGATGACCTTGAGCATGGCGCGGTACTGGTAGCTGCCGTCGGGTTGCGGTAGCCAGAAGCGGGGGCAGGTGGCTTTTTCGTAGCTGACCCAGTTCCAGCCTTCGTCGGTCCAGTAGCTTTGCGTTTCGTAGCCGCCGTCCTGGACGAACTCGAAGTACTCGCGGTTGGATACAAGGTATTGGGATGCGGAGAAGGTTTCGACGTCGCGCTCGTAGCGACCGTATTCGTTGTCCCAGCCGAAGTAGGGGTCGTCCTGAGTCTTGCCGATGGCGACACGCGCGCCTGGCACCTCTATGAGGGAGTTGCTTGGCGGCTGGGTGTCGAGCTCGCTGACGGGCCAGGCCGGGTGTTCGCCATCGAGGAGATCGGTCGGTAGTTGGCGGATCAATACGGAACTGGTTTCGAGGTGAATGCGCTCGTGCTCGATGCCCATCATGATGGGCCAGAAGGGACTTTCCCAGCCGATGGGAAGGGAGATGGGGAGCTCGGAAATGAGCTTGTCGACGGCGTCGCGGACCTTGGTTCGGTAGGCGCGCACGTCGTCCGGGTCGGGCCATTCGTAGTGGCTTTCGTTCAGGTCGTCCCAGGACATCTCGTCTACGCCAATGGCGAAGAGGGATTCGAACTCGGGGTTGATGCGGTCCAGCAGCTTTGCCAGGACCAGCTTGTTCATGAAGAAAGTGGCGGTGTGGCCGTAGTAGAAAATGAGCGGGTGGCGGAGAGCGTCGGCTCGCTTGACGTAGGCGACCTTGTCGATGAGGGGCTCGAAGAGGGCTTCGTAGGCGTCGTAGGTATCGTGGAAGTACTGGCGGATCTCCTCGCGCTTGGCTTCCGGATCGCCTGTGGATAGATTGACGGTGTAGGGGGTCTTTACTTCGGCGGTGGCCTGGCTGCTTGGCATAATGAGAAGGGAGGTTGGAATAGGTTGTTGGTTTCGAATGGCTAGCGGATCGGTCGAGAACGCTTGCCTACTTTGGAGTTGTTGACAAGAGCCGCTCGCGCTTGGTGGTGGGTAAACGGACTTCGCTCGGCATCGGCTGCGCCGGGATGTGTCGTAACGCGATTGGCAGATTCGCGCTCTATTTCGCCTTGGCGATTCGGTAGCAGGAGAAGAGGATGAGTCCGGCTCCGGCCAGCTCCACCATGGAAAGCCGTTCGTCGAACATGAAGAACGACGCCGTGGCGATCAGTGGAGGCCCGAGAAGCTGTATGCTTGAGCCGCGCGCTGCGGAGAGATGCTTGAAGGCGTGTGTCATGGCGAGCTGTCCTACTGCCACCATCAATGCGGAGAGCAGAATGAGCGTGACTGCGGTTAGCGGCAGGGGCGTGAAGTCGCGGATAGCTCCGGGGATGCAGATCACGAGGCCGAAGGCGCACTGAGCTGCGAAGATCGTAGCGGTATTGTGGGTGGAATGCAGCTTGCGGATGGCGACGATGACCAGGCCAGACATGATGGCTACTGCCAGGGCGAGCAGGTCGTAGGGATTCGAGTCGGCTCCCAATGAATCGAGGCCGCTCATCAGAGCCGTACCGGTGATAGCGACGGCGCTCAAGGCCAGGATCCGCCATTTCAGAGGTTCGGGCAGGAAAAGCGGGGCGATCAGCGCGGCGAAGATAGGATAGGTGGAGGTCAGGATACTGGCCCGGCCGGCTCCGAGTTCGATGATGCAGAGGTTATACAGCGGCACGCCGAGTCCCCCGATTAGTCCTCGCAGCAGCATCCATCTGTCGGTCACGAGGCTCTTCCATACAACGCTCTCCTGATCGCTGAAGAGGAAGCGAACGATGATGAGTCCCAAGGCGAAGCGCGGCAAAGTGATCACCCAAAACGAAGTGCCGTAGCTGTCGTGTATCAGTTTGATAAGCAGCAGGCTGCCCGAGAAGAACAGCACTGAAATCGCCATCATGGCGACGCCGTTGGAGGCGAGAGTCGCGAGCGATTGGGCGGTCCGGGGAAAACGGAATGGATGGTTCACTTTCTGTGGGAGCTGCGGATCGGAGCGCCCTCGGCAAGTGTATCCAAAACGACTATTCAGCTTCCGACGTCTGGAGACTCGCTTCGAGCAATTCGTCTCCAGGTTTCTTCGTAGCAGCGATTCAACAAGGAGACGGTGCGCCGCGCCATTTGGCTGGCGCGACGGTCTTCTTGAGAATCACTGTGCCGGTGTTGAGCATGTTAGGAGTTGGCGACAGAGAGTCGTTAAAGAGCGCCGCTGTCAATCCTGGGATGAGTCAGAGTCCGGTCGCAATTCAAACGTGTGCCTGTAATTGTCCTGGAATGGCCTGTATTCCAGAATAATGGATTTTGTTATAAACTGACTTTTTGGAGCGATAAAGAGTTAGAAATAGGTGATTTTACTGTTTTCGAACTTGAGTTCGCAACGCCTGTTGGAATGATAGTGGGAAATCCTATAATAATTTGTTGTGAAGAAATAGAAATGGATCCTGCACCGAAAGAACTAAGCACCACGTACCCAGTTTTTCGGTGCCATGTATCCAGTTTTCACGACTTAAAGAAAT
>JANQRJ010000033.1 GCA_028284635.1 Pelagicoccus sp. | reverse complement strand
CGTTGCCGCACCGGTTGTTCCCTCTGTAGGCTCCGCGGCAATGACGGAGCATTGCCCTCCAGCCCACCGCCTTTCGGCTTAAGTTGACGCCAATGCGCCCTGCGGGATTCGCGCTACGTTTTACGCATGACACGACACTAGTTCTTGGCTGGTCTGAGCCGATAGATCGTCCCGTGACGCGAGGCGTCTTCGACCGAGAGATAGAGGGATCCGTCCGGTCCGTTGGCGATGTCGCGCAAACGCCCGACTCCCTTGAGCACGATCTCGTCGCTGGTTACTTCGCCGTTCTCGATGCGGAGACGGTGCAGCTGCTGAGAGGCCAGACCGGTGACGAAAAGATCTCCCTTCCAGGAGGGAAACAGGTCGCCCTCGTAGAAATCGATGCCGCATACGGAGATGGAGGGAACCCAATAGTGTTTTGGCTGCTCCATGCCTTCCGCTTCGGTCCTGTCGGTGATGGGAAGACCGTTGTAGTTCATGCCGTAAGTAATTTCCGGCCAGCCGTAGTTGAGCCCCTTGTGGATGAGGTTGGTCTCGTCGCCTCCTCGAGGTCCGTGTTCGGTTTCCCAAAGCTCGCCGGTGGCGGGGTTCAGGTCTAGGCCTTGTGGGTTGCGGTGTCCGTAGCTCCAGATGCTGGGCATGGCGTCTTCCTTGTCTACGAAGGGATTGTCGGCTGGGATTCGGCCATCGTCATGCAGGCGGTGGATCTTGCCGTTCGGTAGGCTGAGATCTTGAGCCTGGTTTTGTCGGCCTCTGTCGCCGATCGCGAAATAGAGGTACCCGTCTTTGAATACGAAGCGCGACCCGAAGTGCGTCCCGGCGCTGGTGTGGGTTTCCACCGGCGCGTTGAAGAGGTTTTCCTGGTCTACCCATTTGTTGCCGTGAACGCGACCCCGAACGACGGCGGTCATACCAGCCGTCCTTCCCCTTTCCTTGCCTCCGACCGACTCGCTGTAGGAGAGGTAGACCCACTGGTTCTCCGCGTAGTCGGGATGCAAGGCGACCTCAAGCAGTCCGCCTTGGCCGCGTTGCCAGATTTCCGGTATGCCGGTGATCTGTTCGGGTTGTTCGCCCTCTTGAAAGATCCAGAGTTTGCCGTCTCGCTGCGTTGCGATGATGCCGCCGTCTGGCATGAAGTCCATCGACCAGATGATCCCTGCCGCCTGCCCGACCTTTTCCAGGGAAAAGCTGTGTAGGGAGCTGGTGAATACGCCCTCGGAAGACACCTGTCGCGGGGTTCTGCTGGCGCTTTTCGCCAGGGCGGCCTTTTCGCGAATGTAGATGACGAGGGAACGTATTCGTTCGTCGCCCAAGCTGTCTCCGAAGCCGATCATGCCCAGGTCCGGAAAACCGTCTCGAATGGCTCGAGCGATTTCGGCGTTGGAGCTGCCGTACTTCCAGTCCTCGTCGATCAGGGAGACGCTGGAGCCGCCTGCCAAGTCCTGTCCGTGGCAGCTAGCGCAGTATTGCTGGTAGAGCTCGTCCACCATTCCGGTGCCAATGCGGTTTTGACTGTGGGATGGGGCGACGAGAGCGAGGGTGGAGAAGGCGAATGCGATTCGGAGATTCTTCATAAGGAGAGAGGTCGGTTGTCTTACTCGGGGAAACAACGAGCTTTCGCAAGGTCCTATTGCCTGAAGCCCGTTGTCCTGCTTTCCACTGCCTGCGCCCGCGTCCGAATTGGGGATAAGGTTGCCCCCTTGGGCGCGGGGAGGAACTCTTATCGAGACGGAAAGCGATGGTCCCATTCTGGTGGAGTTGTTCACCTCGCAGGGATGCAGCAGCTGTCCTCCTGCCGAGCGGTGGATCGGCGAGCTGAAGGACAGCCCGAAGCTTTGGAAGGAAATCGTGCCGGTGGTTTTTCACGTGGACTACTGGGATCGCTTGGGCTGGAGAGATCCGTTCGCCTCGAAGGTCTTCACCAAGCGGCAGTACGACTATCGAGAGAGCAAGCGTGTCGGCTCGATCTATACTCCGGGTTTTGTCGTCGATGGTCGCGAGTGGCGGGGATGGTTTCAAGGCGAGGCTCCGCCTGGCTCTATGGGTGAGGAGAGTCCGGCGTTTTCGGCGAATATAGCGGGTGGTATTCTAAGCATGGATACGAATGCAGAGCCTGGAATCTACCGGGCGCATGTGGCGCTTTTGGGGGTCGGGTTCGAGACTGACGTTCTGAAGGGCGAGAACCGCGGGCGGCGTCTGCCGGGCGATTTCGTTGTCCTGGCTTTTCTCGAACGGGCGGTCGACGCTTCGGAGTTGAAGGTGGAGATACCGCGCGGTCCGACAAGAGAGCCCGAGCGTTACGCGGTGGCCGTATGGCTGGAGCGGATGGAGGATGGCGAAGTGGCCAGTGTGGCTGGCGGTTGGGTGGATCGGGCGGACTTGGTTTCGCGGTAGTTCCGTTTGTGGGAGCGTACTCGTCACGCGATATCCATGTAGGATCAAGACTCTGTTATCGCGTGGCGGGCACGCTTACACATTTGTTTGGCTACGAGAACCGAGCGAGCTTGTCCTGAAAGCCGCCGAGGCCCAGGGATCCACCATTGTAGATGAAGAGAACTCGACCGGATGGGAGTTCCTTCTCGTTCCGCCGCATGGCCATGTAGTGCTTGACTGAATAGGTTGGGTCCATGAGCAGACCTTCTTCTCGGGCGATCTGGCGACAGGTCTTGAGCAAGGTCTGGTTGACGCTTCCGTACTTGCGAGCGGTCGGTGGAGTGAGAAATTGGATACGAGGTATTGGAGGAAGATTCAAGCCGGCGTCTTTGGCTAGCTGGTTGCCGAGGCGTTGCAGGGTTTGCAAAAACTCCGACTGGGTGCCGGCAACAAGCGTCACGAAGATCTGTCGATCTGCGGCTTGAGGATCGAGGCAGGCCAAGCCGATGAGCAACCCGCAGGCGCTCATGCCGGTGCCGCTGTCTATGTAGATGCGGTCGAATGGCGCGCTCAGCTCTCGTTCGTGGCGGATGACTTCCGTCGCCAGGGTCATAGCGCCGGGCAAGCTCTCCGGGCAGAGGGCTCCTTCGGGGACTAGAAATCCATTGGTCCGTTTGGAGAGGAACTGCGAGGCAAGGGTTTCGACTTCGCTCCATTTCGCCCTTGGTATCCGACGCGTCTGTTCGGGATCCGTGAGCATGTGGAGAAACAAGGCGTTTCCAGAGAGGGACTGGTCAACGGCTTCGCGGACGAAGAGCCAGGCTTTGATGCCGCGCTCGGTCAGGAGTTGGACGAGTCCTACGAGATTGTTGGAATTGGGTCCGCCGATCATGGCCGCGTCGCGTACGCCTCGCGCCGCAAGGGAGGGCAGCAGACTGGCATACTTGCGCAGCTTTGCTCCGCAGATGCCGGAGCTTAGCTCGTCTTCTCGCTTTATATATACCGGATTGCCGTTCTGCGAACTGGGTAGCGGATGGCAACGGGTTTGCCGAGCGAGCTCGCGGTCGACGGATGTGTCGAGCCATTCGCGTATCCGTTTTTCAAGTGCGTTCATTGGCGGCTTGTTGGCGGATGGGTGAGACATCCAGGCCTCGACTTTCGAGCGAGTCGAGTTGGCTGGCGAGAAGCCTTAGGGACTTCCGGCGGGCGTTGGTCTCCTTGTGAGTTGGGCGATGGGAGGCCAATCGGCTGGCGGCTTCGATCTCCCGGTTGAGTTGTCGGCTTTCTTCGGATAGGAAAGTCTGTTCGAAGCGTTCCCAGATGTAGTCGATGGCGAGCGAATTCGGGTGGGCGAGGTCGGCTTTGTAGAAGCGGTAGTCTCGCAGGTCGTCGAGCAGCAGCTCGTAGGCGGGGAAGTAGCTGCTTTGCGACAGGCTCTCGAGCAGGGTATGGCAGGCGAGGAGCAGGGTCGCTTTGCTGAGATTGTTTTCCTGGATGCCGTCTCGCAAGTGCCTCACGGGGCTTACCGTAAGTACGATGTGAATACGCGGATTGCTCCGCTGCAAATGGGCGATGGCTTGACTGAGGTTCTCGACGACTTCGGTCGTCGAGAGCAGGCGCTTTTCGAACTCGTTCTGCGGCAGGGAGTGGTTGTGGGTGACGTCTTGGGCGTCTTCCTTGCGGTAGTAGCTCCAAGCGGTTCCGAGCGTGAGAAAGAGTCTATCGCATGCGAGAAGAGCGCTTCTCAGTTCGGTCAGGGCGAGATTGGCAGCGTCGATGGCCGCCTCGATGGTTTTCCGGGCGAGGTGGGATTGTATATGAAAGCTGCGCCATAGCTCGTCCTTGCGGAAGAAGTCTTCTGCGGTGAAAGGTCCGCCGTGAGCGCAACGTTCGATCAGCCGGGCGATAGCCAGCGGATTGAATACTGTGCCCAAAGGATTGATACAACATGGAAAGAGGTGGTCTTGCAGGCGTTTTCCGATCTCCTCCGCGAAGCAGGAACCCAGGCAGACTAGCGTATGGTCATGCCGGATACTGGCTTTGCTGGGCTCTATTGGCAGTATGCTTCTGAATTCCACTGGGCGACCTTGGATGGAATCGTTTTGGGTCCAGCGGATCTGGAGAGAGATTCCGAATCGTTGCGAGTCAAAATTTGGAGAGCTTTGGAAGGGCCCCGCTCGAGGATTCCGTATTGACGGCCATACGCGAGCTTCTTAGCAATTTCGAGTCCCCCTATCCTGTTAACCTGTTGTTCGATAGTCTCATGGAAAATACCCTCGACAAGGAAAGTCGCCAATGGGCGATGATATGCCACCTCTCAGCCCTTATTGGTATCGTTATACCGCTTGGAAGTCTTATTGGCCCTTTGGTTGTCTGGCTGATAAAGAAGGAGACGATGCCTTTCGTCGACGAGCAAGGAAAGGAAGCCGTCAATTTCAACATAACGGTGATTCTTATCAGCATACTTCTGATACCGCTCGTTTTCATCGTCATCGGCATACCGCTTCTGATCCTAGTAGGTTTGGGAGCCGTCATCCTCATGATCATCGCCGCTCTCAAAGCGAACGATGGGGTCAGCTATCGCTATCCCTTCACCCTGCGTCTGATCAAGTAGCAGTTTCAAAAAGGTAGCCGCGTTCGTGAGAACGCATTCTCACGAACGCGGCTACATTGGCTAAAGAGTCGAAGCGGCGGCAGGCGCGAGACCAGCCTGGACGAACTGGCAGCCATCAAGCGGCAGAAAGATTTCGGTGCAGATCTCGTCGTCGTGGATCTGGCAGCCGTCAGTCCCGTGCGCTAGCTGGGTCCAATTTGCGAGGTCGTCGCTGCAATAGAAGACGATATCGAGACCAAGCGCTTCGGCGGGCAGCGAGTCGGCTGGGATAGGGCCTTTGTTGTGGCGGTACAGCATGCCGCGGACGCCGTCTCTTACCGTGTGGCGTACTTCGTGCCAGGAGAAATCAAGCACGGGATTGAGCAGAATCTCGCGCTTGTAGCTGATGGCTGCATTGCTGATAGAATCGAGGCGAGCGGAGATTTGACCGCGGTCGTTGATGCTTTTGGGGAGGATGAGGGTGTCGTCTCTGTCCAGACCCGGCGGCAAGTAGCGGTCGTCGCCATGAGTGAGCGCGTGGTAGAGGTTGACGCTGCCGGTGGCGGAAGACCAGAGCAGGGGCGCATAAGCGGTTTTGCCGCTGTCGGTCCGAGTTTCGCCGTAGCCAGCGACTACGCCGGAGTTGTTCACGGCGTAGCCGCGAGTGGCTGCTTGGGCGTCTTCTCCCGCAAACGGCTCGATAGAGATGCCTTCGCGGGTATCTAGGTTGTAAAGGTAGGCTTGGCGTCCGCGTTCGCCGACGACCAGTCCAGTGTCGCTGAGGTCGCGAGCTGTGTGGTTGGCTTCGTCGAAGAAGCTTGGATCGATGGTAGCCAGGTCGCGCGAGCCGTTCTGCGGATCGTAGAGGAAGCCGCGCTCGTGGTAGCTGTTGGTCTCGCCTATGTAGCGTTGGTAGAGGCCGGCGACTGTTCCGTCGGCGTTGAGCGCGGTGGGAAGAGTAACGCTGCGACCCGCTGTTTCGGCAAGGGCGGGGATGTCTAAGCGACCTTGCTCGAAGGACCAGGTGAAGGCTTCGATCGATCCGTTTGGATTGAGAGGTTCGGCTTGCAGGGTACCGATGGCGAGTCCGTGGTCGTTTATCTCGGTGAGTGTAGCAGAACCGCCGTTGCCGAGTTCGTCGAGGTCGACCAGTCCGTTTGCCGCGTCCCAGTAGAAGGGAATGGTGGTGGAGAAGGTGCCGAAGCCGGTTTTCTGCCGATAGGTTTTTGAACCGATGACTTGTCCGTAGGCGTTGAGCGAGGAAGCCGAGACGCGAGAAAGGGATCCAGGAAAATCGGAATAGGCGCTTACGATGCGTGGAGAAGCTCCCTCCTGCCAGATGGCGAAAGTGGCCAGGCGATTGAGCAAGGTTTCGCCGGCTTGGTTGATCTGGTTGCCTTGCTCTTGAGTGAGGTTGATCTGGGAGCCGTGGACCTCGGGCACTACGATTTCGTAGCGGACTTGTGCCGAGGCGAGAGTCGGCAGGGCGATTGTAGCGAGTAAAACGGTGGGGAGTTTCGTGATTCTCTTAGCGGTGCGATCCATGTTTTTTCTCTCTTAAGCCAGTGTAGCCCGAGGGCGTGCCAGAGAGTTTTGCACGGGTTGCGCCAAGAAATGGACTTTGTGACAGGGGCTTCGCAAGACGCTGATTAACAGTTTTTTACCGCCCAATGAGTAATTGAGTTCATGTGCTATGTTTGACTGTTTCCTGTCAGGCGATCCGACGTTTTCGAACTTTTTTGACAAACGCCTGGATTAGCGAAAATCACGTCTGCATGAAATCCATCTCGCTTGAAGGCCGCCGGAGCGTCCCGTCCAAAATCGTTTGCGTGGGGCGAAACTATCTCGATCACATCGTGGAGCTGGGAAATGAACCAGCGTCGGAGATGGTCGTTTTTTCGAAGCCGAACTCGGCGATTGCGGAGGAACTAGTCGCTTGGCGCGGCGAAGCGGTTCACTACGAGGGCGAGCTCAGTTTCGTGGTCGAGGAAGGGGGCTTTCACTACGTCGGCTTTGGCCTGGATCTGACGAAACGCGACCTGCAAGGGAAGCTCCAGCGGGAGGGATTGCCTTGGGAGCGATGCAAAGGGTTCGATGGATCTGCTCTGTTCAGCGAGTTCGTGAGAATGGATGGCATTCCCGAGGATCTGGAGCTGAGGCTTTCGATCGGTGGCGAGCTGAGGCAGCGGGGTGGGGTTGCCAACATGATCTACAAGCCGACTGAAATCTTCGAGGAGATCTTGCGCTTCATGGCGCTGGAGGATGGCGATGTCGTCATGACCGGTACGCCGAAAGGCGTCGGTCCGGTCGAGAGTGGCGCTCGGTTCGAAGGCAGCGTTTGGGCTGGCGAGACGCAGCTGGTCAGTGCCAGTTGGACGGCGTTGTGATCCGATATAGTCGCAACTATCGGTTTACGTTTTAGCTGACTCAACTAAGTTGATGTATGTGTACAGCTACTGGAGTTCGTGACATCTCTTCTGCGTTACAAAAGGACCGAGCGTGCCGTAGCGGTGAGTTCTTTGCACAGTGGCGATACTCGAAGAGCGACACTTTGAAACACACCCCTCTGACGCAGATCGCGACTTATTTCCTTCCCGCGCTTTTGTCGGATTCTATATAACAGGCGCATGTGCAACCTCCTCCCACTGCGCTTGGATGTCCTGAATCCAGAGCTTTTTCGACAGATAGATGCTCGAATCGTTAGGGTCGTGCACGAACGAGATGGGTTTGCCTGTCGGTTCTGCGGCTTCCGTTCTCGGAAGTATCAGCAGGTAGTGCCTGTGAATGGCGATGATCGTGACGTTGACCAGATTCACACCGCGTGTATTTTTTGTCAGTCCAGCTTTTCTTTGCAGCTAGCGGCTTTCGCTCGTTCTGGTCTGTTGGTCGAGTTCCCTGAACTCTCGGCAAACGAACTGAACCGCTTGGCCATGGAAATCTATCCGGCTCGGATTTCGAAGAAGACATTCGAATGGGCCAAGGAATGCTTGGACCGAATCGTCAAGGTCGGAAGGGAGGGAGCCAAGCGCCGGATCGGCACGGACGATCCCGCAGTTCTCGCTCGCCGCATGCTGGCTCTGGAGTCCAATGAACAGCGCCTTGAACTTGGCAAGGCCCTGGAGCCGATCCGTCTGTTTCCTTTGGATCGGCGGATCGTTCGCGAGCTGGATCTCGAATACAACCAGTTCCCACAGATCCTGGCGTTCTGGCGTTCGAGAAATGGGCCTTTGCGTGATGCGGTAAGAAAAGGCTATCCTTTGATGACCGCGTTTCGCCAGAGGTTCGTCGAAGCGTAGCTACGCGATGGGCGCATCGATGCGGAAGGGCAGATCTCCCGCGATGGGCTC
This sequence comes from Pelagicoccus sp., assembly GCA_028284635.1. Classification (GTDB taxonomy): domain Bacteria; phylum Verrucomicrobiota; class Verrucomicrobiia; order Opitutales; family Opitutaceae; genus Pelagicoccus. The sequence continues at coordinate 113,854 of JANQRJ010000033.1, read as the reverse complement.
GTCATCCAGCATCTCTATCATACCATTGGACGCGATTGCGAAGTTTACGAGGAACAGGGCGTTCGAGTAGAAGCAGACGGCATCGCAGAGGAATCGTCCTTTGTCGTCGATGCCTTCGAATCGCGCGGGCTTGACGGCGCCTTCAATGATCTTGAGGGCGGTCTCGCCATTGGCTTTGCTTTCGGGCACGGCTAGGCATTCCTTAAGGATCGGATCGCTTTTGGACTCTAGCAAGTAGAAGGGACCTTCTGCGCCGCGAACGAAGAAGCAGAAAAAGCAAAGGTAGGAAAGCGCATTGCCTGCTTCGAGCTGGATCGGTTCCTCTTTGTTTATCATGTGGATCGGCGGAGAGGTGCCGTTGAGCCGATATAGTTGTCCGTTGGTTCCGATGAGGTAGTAGAGCGTGAGCTTTCGGTTCTTCCACGCGCTATCCTTGATCTGGATCAGGCGATGCTGCTTGTACCAGGATAGCGAGCACTCACGGATGGTCGCGCTTTCGAGATGGATGTTGTGCCTGCCATCGATTGGATTGAGCCTCTTGATCAGATTCCGCTTCCGAATAGTTGGGGTGACTTGCCACGCGTATTGGTCTAGGCGTTGAATTTTGAACGTCCCGGCCGGATTGAAAACGCGGTTAGGTGGAGTAGACGCCACGGGTTTCTTCTCGCCCGCTTCACCCTTGAGGATCTGGTCTATTTCTTTGGTATCTAGGTTCGGGAGATGACCGTGCTGTACCAGACGTCTAGCGAACTTAGCCAGTGCGGGCGAAATGTCCTGGGTCGCTAGACTTCGTTTCCAGTGATCCATGGTTAAGTCTGCGATTCGCTTGTAGATTTCTTCGCTCATTTTTTGGTCTCAATCAGATCGAGCAGGAGACTCGCGCAGTCGAATTGCGCGTTGCGGACGCTGAGTTCAAGAGCGGCCTGCAAGTCGTTGTCTTGGGGCGTGGATTGCTCTGAGAGGAGAAGGGGAACGAGGTCGCATCGCCCGACGGCAGCAGCTAACTGCAGCGGGCTACGACTTAGTTTGCTGCTTGTAGCCTTCTTGTTTGCTCCGTGCTCCAGAAGAAGTTGGACGCATTCCTCATTGCCGCTTTGAGCTGCGAAGTGAAGGGGAGTCCAGCCATGCTTGTCCTCGGCATTCGGATTCGCATCGACCCTTTCCAAGAGATGACGAACGACTTTGGCATGGGAGTGTTTCGCGGCGTGATGCAGGGCTGTCGCCCCATCGGCGTCAAGCGCATCGACGGCTTTGTTCGAAAGATTGGATACTATTTCGAGTCGACCCTCGCTGGCTGCAAGATGGATAGCTCCGCGGCCTAGGCCGTCGGGGGCATTGACTTGCTGAGGAGCCTGGCGGGTTATGGCCTGAACCGACCTGAGCGAGCCTGCCTTGACCGCTAAGTGAATAGGAAGGAAGCCGTGCAGATCTGTTATAGCAAGGTCGATATGAGCTGCAAGGAGCGCGACAGCCTGAGCGTGCCCTCCCTGAGCGGCGAGATGGAGGGCGTTGCGGTCCTCTTTGTCGCGCTCGGAAAGGTCGGCTTTGGGCAGGAGCAGCTCTAGTATATCGCAAGCTCCAGCCGTTGCGGCCCTTAGGAAAGGCGATGATCGCTTTTCCTTCTTGTCGCCGTTGACGCGGGCTCCAGCGTCGACGAGGTGGCGAGCAACTTCCAACTTACCATCGGTGCAGGCTTTGGCGAGGGGCGTATCGCCTGCGCCGATGGTGGCGTCAGGATCGACCTTCCCTAGAGGATCGTTCAGAAGGGCCACCAAAGTTGCCATGCTGCCATCGTTTATGGCGAGCTCGATGATCGTTCTCCGATTCTTTCCTGGAGTGGCCTCCGTCCTGTCGATCCTTTCCTCCTGTAGCAGCGCCTCAACAACACCTTCGGACTTATTGTAGATTGCCAGATGCAAGGGTGTCCAACCGTGTTTGGTAAGGCAGGTTGGATCGCTTGAAGGGTGGTCCAGCAGCAGAGCGACCATTTCACGATCTCCGTAACGACAGGCGAAGTGAAGCGGTGTCCAATCTCTATCCGCAGCTGCAGAGACGTCGATCTGGGTCTCCTTAAGGATCCATGCAACTGTTGCCGTGGAAGCGAGCCGTGTCGCGGTGTGCAGCATATTCCACTGCTTCTCGTTTTTCGCGTTTGGATCGGGAACGCTATTTTCGAAGAGCCAACGTAGGGTGGGGAGATCGTCGTTGGCGGCGGCCAGGTGGAGGGGCGTCTGTCCTCCGCCACCTGGTTGATCGGAGGAAGCTTCAAAGTGGAGGAGACGTTTAAGCATTTCGATGTCTCCTAGATCGGTGGACACGTGAATCGGGTGCCAACCATTTGCATTCGCCACGTTGGGATTGGCGCCATTTGCGACGACGAGATCCAGCAGTAACGGGTCCTTGCTGAAAACCGCTGAGTAGGCGGCATTCGAATTCTTACTTGTGAGATGAGTCGCAGCTGCATCGGGCTCGATCTCAAGAAACCTCTCTACCACGGTCCTTTGCCCGTAATTGAGGGCAATCAGAAAGAGCGAGCTCTCGCCTTCTTCCGTCTTTATGCGATGGGAGGGTTCCTGGCTTGAGGACAAAGCGGCCAGGGCGAAGTCGCAAAGCTTTCGATCTGATTCGCTTGGTTGGGTGCCATCTCGGGGGTGGAAAGATGCGAACCAGTCCTTGAGGAGACTAGCGAGTTTGTCGAGTCGCCCCGGCGTGGCGGCCGTCATGGCGGCTACGAGGTTGGGGCAGCGGAGCTGCGTGTCCCAAAATTCGGCGACAGGCAGGAGCTCCTGTTCGTATGCAAGCAATGTCCTCTCTTCGCTCAGCCAGGTTTGCGCTGGCTTCCAGGAGATGACGATCGATTCGTGCGCTAGGCGGTAGCGGTCTGACTTGATCGGGATGAGCAATCGATGCTGCGCGAGAATTTCCACCAGGATCTTCCCTGGGCCCGATTTGGGAGCGGCTATGGCTGGTAGGGAAAAGCGATCCTGCTTGGGGTCGAGGATGCGAACGAGTCGGCGCAACAAGTTCTTCAATACGTCATCCGACCAGTTCACGCCCGGGTACTCTTTCGCTTTTTCGATCGCTTTGTCAGCGAGTCGAGAGATGGCGGTTTCCACCTGCAAGAGCTCCGCGGGCAGGTCCTTCTTGCCCACCTTAATCAGCCCGTTCGGGCTGTTCGCATCACGCTTGGCGTCCGCTCTCCTGAGCTTGTCTCGGTTTTCGCTGCAGTGTTGGTGTATGTACAGTAGGGTCAGAGAGAAGTGGGGCAGCAGGGAGGCCTGGGAATCCTTGAGTTTTTCGTCCGGGCTCTTGGATTCTTCCATGCGATCCGCGAAAGCCACGACGTTGTCGTAAAGAGTCTGGACGTGATACGAGAGGTCGAAGCCGGAGAGTTCGAGTGTCTTGATAGCGATCTCCTTAATGTTCTCTTCTCCTAGGAAGGTGACTTCCTTTCTATCGCCAGCTTCGGCGAGCTTAGAGAGCAGAGAATCTCCCTCGAGCTGCTCTCGGCGATTCAACTGGCAGGTGTACGCGACTCCTATGCGATTCGTCCGGCAGGCGAGAGAGAGGAACTCGAACAGAAGCGCGAGGTGGGATCGCCCTTCTTCGCTATAGCTAAAGTCAAGCAGCTCCTCGAATTGGTCGAGAGCGATGATAAGGCGCCGGGTTTGGGGCTCGCCGTGTGAACGGCTCGGGTCGGCTTCGAGCAAGCGTATCAGCTCGCGAACGACCCATTCCGGCTGGGCTCGCACAACTTTGGTAGCCTTGCTGGCGATGTCGGCTGAAGGGCGATTGGGCTCGATGCGCCCTGCCGCGAGGATCGCGAGCCTTCCCAGAGGGGTGAGGGCGAAATCCTTGCCGTTGCGTTTTGTCTGTCCAGACAGATCGTCACTGAGCAGGTCGTTGGGCGACAGGGTGACGCTCCGGTATTCGACATCGCCAAGCCTAGGGAGGAGGCCGGCTCGCAGCAACGACGATTTGCCTACGCCACTTCCGCCGAATATGCCGAAGAAGGGCAGTCGACCGTCGCCGTGCCAGAGAGCGGAGAAGCGATCAATAGCGTCATAGAGCCACAGATCACGACCGAAAAAGGTATCTGCATCGGTTTCCGTATAGGTGGCCAGTCCTTTGCAGGCGTTAATTTTCTCCTTCCTTGTGGGTGGCGTGTCTGGACGGATCTGTCTGGCAGAGCCTGCTGGCAATTTCGTGGCGGTACTTTCTCGATGGGCTTCGCGCAACGGAATGCGTTTTTCCAAGACACGTTCAATTGCTCTTTCGACCTCGCCTGGAAGCTCGTAGATAACCTCCTTCATCTCCGTCAGGAGCCTAGTTTGGGTATCGACTGAAGCGGCCAGGCGTTCGCTCAAAGCCTCGGCGCCGGGCAGTGAGTCGATGACCTGATCGATTTTGGCTGCCAATGTATCCGTGTCGGCGTCCAGCGCTCTGAGGCCAATTCTAAGTTCGTCCAGGGCGTTCGCAGCGCCTTCGCGGAAGAGTTGCGGATCCTGGCGAAACCGCTCGGCAAGAAACCTGTGAAATACGGAATGAAGGTCGATACGTTCGCGCTGCCATTTCCATTCGCTGAATCTCGAACCGATAGGAAAGCCCTCCGAGAGAGACCGAACGAAGGCTTCAGGTGGATTCCCGTGCCGTTGAACGATAGGCTCGAGCCACTTGGAAAACCATTGCATGAATATCGTTTGTTGCTGCTTGAGTCCTTCCTTTTCGAACGACCTAGTCCACTCGATCGAGTCGAAAGGGAGGGGTTCGCCTCTGGTGAACTCCATCTTTTTCGCCTCTGCGATATAGGCCTTGAGCCACAGCTTGTCCGACCCGACTAGAAGCTTCAGAAAAGGCGTTTCGCCTAGCTTGCCAGTCTTGAGTTCCTCGACCACTGCATCGAAGATGCTCTTGTCGGTCTGCTCGGTAAGCGCACTGTACCCGGCGAACCTTACTGCGGCTTTCAAGCTTTCTTGGACTGCCTTTTCGAAGACCTGATCAGTTGGAAGCCAATTCTTGCCTTTCGCTTTAGAGAGATGCTGGATCGCCGCGACGACAAAGCTCGTCGATTCGAACGCCATGGCGCCGGGCTCGCCAGCCGTAAAGGCGTAGCGTATCAACCAGCGTAAGCCTGATGAAGGTATGAACTCGGGAACTTTCACGAAAGGGAGCTATTGTGAGGATAGTCGACCTTGAATCGGTCATGAAGATTTCCACTTTCGCAACTCAGGTCAACAGGCGCTGAATGCTTCCCGAGAATTTCGGCCTCGCTGTATGATTGTAGGGGTATGTCTGATACCGAATCATTCTGCGGCGGTGATCTACGTTTCGTAGAGCGCACGCTGCTAAGAGCTTGTTGAACAAGTAGAAGCTTTCTGCTGTGGGAGCGTGCTTCCCCTGCTCACTCACTGACGCGGCTACGCCCCCAAAGGGCCCTTTTCAACCTCTCTAGTCCAATCGAGAGTTTCAACCTGGGGTGCGATGCAAGCCGCAACAGGCGCGGGCTTCAGGCTTCGCTCTTCGAGCTACGACCCGACTTCGAAAGCTCCGCGCTGCGAAGGAGCTCTCGCACGACCTCCTCCAAACCCTCGTTCAGCGCTTTGTAGCCGGCTGCGTTGAGGTGCAGGGTGTCTTTGGCGAATTTTGGCGAGATGTGCTTTCCGTCTCGCAGGATCGCGTCGCAGTCGACGACGCGTACCCCAGGCTTCTCGTAGGCGAGCAGGCGTTGATTCAAGCGATCGATCGCGTCGTTGACTTCTGGAGACCAGAGCGGCTTGCGGAGCAGCTCTATCGGGGCGGGAGGAAAGACAGTGGTCAGCAGCACCGGTATTCCCTGGTCGGCGATGGTTTCCGCGATTTCGATTATCCCGCGGTAGGTCTGCTCGGCGATCTGCTCGCTGCGGGAGGGCAGGACGGCGATGGTCTTCAGGTCGTTGTCGCCCATTTGGAGGATGACTAGGTCGGGCGAAAGAGAGAGCACGTCTTGAGCAAGACGCCCTTTTATTTGGGGCACCGTTTCGCCGCCGATCCCGCGATTTACGATCTGGACCTCGCCCCAATTTTCCGCCCGCTCGCGGGACCACATTTCGGCTCGGGATTCGCCGAAGACAATAATACGGGGCCTGCTCTTGGCTTGATTCAGCAGTCGCTTGTTTTTCTCGGCGTAACGTTGGCTGACGGGCGCGAGGCGTACCTCTGCCTCTCGCGTGTAGAACAGTATGGCTTTCTTGTATAGAAAGTAGTTTCCAGCGAGGGAGCCGAAAAGCAGAAGCGCTAGCAGGGCGATGAACATGGTGGGGCGGAGGCGTACGAAAAGAGGCCGCGTCATTTTGCAGGAGGTTGGCCGCAATGCTTCGAGTTTGCAAACGCTCGTTTTCCGGCCATTGACATCGGGAGACAGTCATTTTCGTTGAAAACCTCGTTTAGAGCGGCTGATCGCTTCCCGTCTTTTCATGCCTTCACTTAACCCCAAAACCGCTCGGTCCTCCCCCGGGCCTCGCCAGACGGTTTCGACTCGGCTGCTTCGGCGTCGCGATGGACGTGGCGAGGTTGTAGAGGATGCGTTGGCGGTCGAGGAACCGTTGGAGATCGCTGTATCCAATAAATGGGGATCGCATAGCTTGACGGTTACCTTGCGGACTCCGGGAGAGGAGCGGGCGTTGGCCTGCGGCTTTCTCTTTTCGGAGGGGATCGTTCGCGGTCGGGAAGACGTGCGATCGGTCCGCTATCGGGAGGAGGTCGAAACGACTTTGCCAGCCCAGCGCATAACGGTGCGGTTGGCGGATGAGGTGGACTTCTCGCCGGAGAGACATCGTCGGAATTTTCCTATCAGCGCGGCTTGCGGCGCTTGCGGGAAAAGCGTTTTGGAAGCCTTGAGGGTCTTTCGCGACAAGCCGCTTCGGTTGCTGACCGGCGAACGAGTGAGCGAAACTCGTCTCGGAAAGATGGCGGAACAGCTTCGGGGGGTTCAGACGGGATTTCAGGCGACGGGCGGGTTGCACGCGGCGGCTCGTTTCAGCTGCGGAGGGAAATTGCTTTCCTCTGCCGAAGACATTGGTCGGCACAACGCGGTAGACAAGCTGATTGGCGCCTGTTTGGAGGCGGACGAGATGGATTGGAGCGGGTCGATTCTTTTTCTGAGCGGTCGGCTGGGCTACGACTTGATGCAGAAGGCCATCGTGGTTGGCTGTCCGATCGTGGCTAGCGTCGGAGCGCCGTCCAGTCTGGCGGTGGAGCTGGCCTCGCTGTTCAATATAACGGTGATCGGCTTCCTGAAGCCAGATCGCTTCAATGTGTATAGCGTACCGGAACGTATCCAGTTTTTGGATGAGTAGATCGGAAAATCCTGAATCCATCCCGCCTGAGGAGTTCTCCAGGCTTCGGCGCTCGGCTCCCGCCAAAAAGGCTGGCGGCCTGCCGGCCGTGTACCACGCTATGCGCCACAATCAGCGGCAAAGCGGTTTGGCGCGAGCGACTGGAACGCTTTTGCGACTGAACCAGAAAGATGGATTCGATTGTCCTAGCTGCGCTTGGCCGGATCCGGATGGGGAGCGGAGCCGTTTCGAATTTTGCGAAAACGGAGCCAAGGCGGTCGCGTCCGAGACTACGAAACGACGGGCAGATCGAGCTTTTTTCGCTCGATATTCGGTGGCCGAACTGTCGCGTCGCAGCGATCATTGGCTCGAGCAGCAGGGGCGACTTACGGAACCTATGGCGTTGCGGCCGGGAGCTCGTTTCTACGAGCCGGTATCCTGGGAAGAGGCTTTCGCCTCGATCGGGGGCTTGCTGAAGGGGTTGGGTTCTCCAGACGAGGCCATCTTCTACACCTCCGGACGGGCCAGCAACGAGGCCGCTTTTCTCTACCAACTCTTTGTCAGGGCCTTCGGCACAAACAACTTGCCAGACTGCTCGAACATGTGCCACGAATCGAGCGGCTACGCCTTGAGGGAGTCGATCGGAGTGGGAAAGGGAACGGTCACTCTAGAAGATCTGCAAAACGCGGAGCTGATCCTGGTGGTCGGACAAAATCCCGGCACGAATCATCCTCGTATGCTTTCGGCTCTCCAGCAGGCCAAGGAAAAGGGAGCTCGCATCGTATCCGTAAATCCCATGGTCGAGGCGGGTCTCGTTGCCTTTGCCCATCCGCAGCGTCCGCTGGAGCTGTTGGGCGGCAAGACCGGCCTGGCGGATCTTTTCGCGCGAGTGAAGGTGAATGGAGACCAGGCTTTATTCCTGGCATTGGCGAAGCGGCTTCTCGAGCTGGCGATGGAGGATGCCTCGGTGATCGATTCCAATTTTCTCGAGAAGTTCTGCACGGGATACGGCGAGTATCGAGATCATGTGGAGTCGTTTGACTGGGAGGAACTCCAGTCGCGCAGTGGAGTGCCGTTGGCTGACATCCACGAGCTGGCGAGAGCGATAGCCAGTTCGGAACGCATCGTCTCTTGTTGGGCGATGGGGCTGACCCAGCATCGCAACGCAGTCGCCACGATCCAGGAGTTGGTCAATCTTCATCTGCTGCGGGGAGCGATAGGCAAGAAGGGAGCCGGCTTGTGTCCGGTGAGAGGGCACAGCAATGTGCAGGGAGACCGCACGATGGGGATCTTCGAACGGATGCCGGAATCCTTTCTGGCGAGTCTCGATCGCGAATTCTCGATACAAGCTCCTCGTAACCATGGCTTGAATACGGTACGAGCGATTCGGAACATGAGAGCGAATCCGGGACGAGTGTTTTTCGCCCTCGGAGGCAATTTTCTGTCCGCGAGTCCAGATACTGAATACACGGCATCAGCTCTAGAAAATTGCGCGGCGACCGTTCACGTATCGACCAAGCTGAACCGCTCGCATCTGGTGACAGGCAAAATGGCTTTCATCCTGCCGTGTCTCGGACGTTCGGATGAGGACGTCCAGAAAAGCGGACCGCAGTGGGTGAGCGTGGAAAACTCGATGGGCGTCGTGCACGCCTCCAGCGGCCAGCTCTCGCCAGCCTCCAGTGAACTGAAGAGCGAGGTCGCTATCGTATGTGGTTTAGCCAAGTCGACTTTGGCTCCGAATCGAAGCCTTGATTGGAACGGGTGGGAGGCTGACTACTCTCTTATCCGCGATCGCATCGAGCGGGTGGTGCCTGGATTCGATGACTACAACCGACGCGCTCGCCAGCCAGGCGGTTTCTATCTGCCCAACGCGGCGAAGGAGCGGCGTTTCGAAACGGCTACGGGCAAAGCGAATCTCACGGTCAGTCCTTTGGATACCTGCAAAGCGGAAAACGACGAGCTGCTGTTGATGACGATCCGCAGTCACGACCAGTTCAATACGACCATCTACGGGCTGGACGACCGCTATCGCGGTATCAGGGGCGAACGTCGCGTGGTGTTCCTGAATCCCGACGACATGGCTGAACGCTCCTTGAAGGCGGAAGAAGTGGTGGACGTCATTGGCGAACGCGAGGGACAGCGTCGCGTCGCGAAGCTGTATTTGGCGATCCCCTACGATCTTCCGCGCGGCTGCGCCGCAATGTATTTTCCCGAAGCGAATGTGCTGGTTCCCATCGAAGACGTCGCTAGGGAAAGCGAGACTCCCGTCTCGAAGTCGATCCCGGTGAAGGTCTACCGACATGGATCAGTGGAGTAGCGACTCATGTCGCGTCACACTTGCACTGTAGCGCGGAGCTTTAGCCCGCGTCCGCAGAGCCTTAGTCGGACTTGTTGTCGCCCGGTTTCTGACGGAAGGAGAAGATGAGGTAGAAGGCCACGCCTACAGTGATGCCGGAATCGGCGACGTTGAAGCTGGGGAAATGGCTGTCGCCGATGTGGAAGTCGAGGAAGTCGACGACGTGACCGAGGCGGATGCGATCCAAGAGGTTGCCAACGATGCCGCCAGTTATGAGGCCGAAGGCGAATTGGATGTTTCGCTTTTCCAGCTCCAGTTGCTTTCTGAATGCGAAGATGAGCCCGAGGGCGATGAAGCCGATGATGGCGAGCAGCCAAGTGTATCCGGAAAACAGAGACCAGGCGGCGCCGGTGTTGCCGACGTGTACGAGGTTGAAGTAGCCTGGTATGACTACGATGTTGCTTGGCGGGAAGAAGCTTCCGTAGGGAAGCGTGGCGGCGATCCAGAGCTTGGTGGCCTGGTCGGAAAGGAAGACGGATGCCGCCAGGATCAGCAGTAGCTTGTATTTGCCGAGCTTGGACACGTGAGCTTGGGCCGGTTTCATAGCGTAGCGCGGAGCTTTAGCCCGCGTCGGCAGAGAATCGATCCCGAGGACATTGCGGACGCGGGCTAAAGCTCCGCGCTACGTTCCAACCGTGACAGGACACTAGTTGTCGTCGTCGTCGCCGAGATTGAGGGAGTCTTCGGAGGAGGCGTCGGCGAAGACGCCGCCGGCTTGCTGGCGGGAACGGAAAGTGTTCTTCTCGATTTGCTCCTGGGTCTTCATGGAGTAGCGGGTGAAGGGCACTGCCATGAGGCGTTCGTCGCGGATCTGCTTGCCGGTCATCTCGCAAATGCCGTAGGTGCCTTTGAAGATGCGGTCGAGAGCGGCTTCGATTTCGGTAAGGGCTTCCTGTTCGTTGGAGACCATGCTCAGAGCGAAGTCGCGGTCGAAGGTGTCGGTGCCTGCGTCGGCCATGTGTTGGCCGTAGTTGGAGAGGTCGCCTGCGTCGTCCTTGCTGGAGCGTTTGAGGGTCTCTTCGGTGTGGGCATTCAGGCCGTCTTTGACGTGGTTGCGTAGCTCGACGAGCAGCTTGTAGAACTTGCGGTACTTTGCGGGAACGTCCTTCTCGTCGCGCTTCTTCTCGTCGGGCGCGGCAGGATTGTAGCCGAGAATGTCGGCGAAGGAGGCAGCTCCGAAACGGCGTTTTTCGGCCTTGGCTTCGGCTTCCTCGATGGCCTTTCGGGCCTTGGCCTTGGCGGCGCGGTCCGCGCTGATCTTGTCCTCGTCTTCCTTGCGAGAACTGGCGATGGCTAGGGCTTCGTCGAGGGAAAACCCGCTGGTGCCGTTTTTCTTGGAGGTTGAATTCTTTTTCACTGCCGACTTCTTGCTGGGAGCCTTTTTCGCCGTGGCGGTCTTGGCGGCCTTTTTCACTGCAGCGGGCTTTTTCGCTGCAACCTTCTTTGCCACGACCTTTTTAGCTACGGTCTTTTTGGCAGCGGTTTTCTTGGCGGTCGCGGGCTTCTTGGCTGGAGCGGCTTTCTTCTTCGCTACCGGCTTTTTGGCTGCGACGGCTTTCTTGGCCGCTGCTGGCTTTTTGCTCTTGTCGGTTACGGCCTTTTTGGCGGCCTTCTTAACTGTCTTTTTGGTGGCTTTTTTTGCGGGCATTCTAGTCAGGCTTTTTTTAGAGCGTGTTCGCAGCGGGGGCAGATTTCCTCGTTCTTGTCGCCGTGTTGGAGTTGGGTTTCCCATCTCCAGCAGCGGGGACAGCGTCCTCCGGTGGCTTGAGTTGCGTTGATGGTCGTCTCCGCCACATCGGCGGGCGTGAGTTCGACTTTGGATACAATGAGGAGTTCCTCTAGAAAGTGGGCGTATTTATCGAGCAGGGCGAAATGTTCATCGGACTGGCTTCCAGCGACTTGCACGAAGGCGTCGAGAGAGCGGCCGATGGAGCCGTCGGCCCGCAGGGCTTCGAGCTTTTCGTTTACCTGGTCGCGGAACGCGAACAGCTCGACGAAATCCGCGGCGAGCAGGGAGTCCTGCCAGTGTTTGGCTTGGCTGGGCCAGTCTTGGAGACAGAGGACGTCCTCGATGAAGTCCTGATCCTCGTTGAAGTAGGCCCAGGCTTCGTCGGCGGTGAAGGGGATGAGCGGGCCGAGCAGGCGGACCAGGGTACTGAAGATATGGTGGATGGCGGTCTGCGAAGAGCGGCGCAGAGGGTCATCGAAGGCTCGGGTGTACATGCGATCCTTGAGGATGTCATGGTACAGGGCGGAGAGGGTGACGGAGCAGAACTGGTTGCAGAGCTGGAAGACCTTGTGGAATTCGTAGCGATCGTAGGCTTGCTCGACGGCGGCGGCGAGTTCGCCGGTCTTGTGCAGGGCCCAACGGTCGAACTCGTGCAGCTCTGAGACCGGCATGCCGTGGCGCTCGAAATCGAAGTCGTAGAGATTCGAGATCTGGTAGCGGAAGGTATTGCGGAAGAGGCGGTAGGCGTCGCCTACGCCGGCGAGGATCTGCTCGGACATGCCGATGTCGTTGCGGAAGTCGGTGGAGGCGATCCAGAGGCGCACTACGTCGGCGCCGTACTTGTCCATATAGTGGACGAGAGTCATGGCTCCTTCGGACTTGGAGAGCTTGGAGCCGTCTTGGTTTACGATGAAGCCGTGGGTGAGGATGTTCTTGTAGGGAGCGGCTCCTTCTCTGATGACGCCGGTCCAGAGGGAGGACTGGAACCAGCCGCGATGCTGATCGCTGCCCTCTAGATAAAGATCGCAGGGCCAGGCGAGTTCCGGGTTGTCCTTGAGCACGGAAAAGTGGCTGGAGCCGGAGTCGATCCAGACGTCGAGAGTGTCGGTGCCGGGGCGGAGAGTCTTGCCCTGCCAGTCGGTGGGGAGGTCGATGCCGGAGAGGAGTTCTTCGGGAGTGGAGGTATACCAGATGTTGGTGCCGGCGGTGGCGACCTTGTCGGCGATGGCCTTGATTACGCTGGCGTCGAGGTAGGCTTTGCCGTCCTGATCGTAGAAGGCCGGGATGGGCACGCCCCAGGAACGCTGGCGGCTGATGCACCAGTCGGGGCGGGCTTCGACGTTGGCAGCGATGCGTTTCTGGCCCCACTCGGGGATCCAGTTCACCTGGTCGATGGATTCTAGGGCGGCTTGGCGTTTGTCGTCGTGGTCGAGAGCGACAAACCACTGGTCTACCGCTCTGAAGACGATGGGGGTCTTGGAACGCCAGCAGTGCGGATAGCTGTGCTTGTAGGTCTTCTTTTTCAGTAGCGCTCCGGCGTCTTGCAGGGCCTTGAGGACCTTGCCATTGGCGGGGACCCAGCCGTTTTCCTCGAGCACTGATTCGTTGACGAGATAGTCGGGGATCCGGCCGTCGTCTTCGTATTTTCCCTCGTCGTTGACGGGGCAGTAGACTTCGAGGCCGTATTTGAGTCCGGTGACATAGTCGTCTTGGCCGTGGCCGGGGGCGGTGTGCACGGCGCCGGTGCCGGATTCGGTGGTGACGTATTCGGCGAGCACGATGGGGCTGGCTCGGTCGATGAAGGGGTGACGGGCTTCGACGTGTTCGAGGTCCTGGCCGGGAACTTCTCTCACGATCTTATATTCGCCGAGCTCGACGTCGGTGGCGAAGGTCTCGACGAGGTCCTTGGCGACGAGATGCACGCGGTCGGCGGTCTCGACGAAGGCGTAGCTAAGGCGGGGGTGCAGAGCGATCGCGAGATTGGCTGGGATGGTCCAGGGCGTGGTGGTCCAGATGACGGCGCTGAGAGGCTTCTCGATTCCGAAGCGGGCCTTGTCCGGAATGTCGAAGGCGACCCAAATGGAGGGGCTGGTGTGCTCCTTGTATTCGATCTCGGCTTCGGCGAGGGCGGTGGCGCAGGGGATCGACCAGTAGACGGGCTTCTTGCTGCGGTAGACCATGCCTTGCTCGACGAAGGAGGCGAGGGTGCGGAGGATCTCGGCTTCGTAAGCGGGATTCTTGGTCTTGTATTCGTTGGCCCAGTCTCCGATGACGCCGAGGCGCTGGAACTGGGAGCGCTGCACGTCGATCCAGTGTTCGGAAAAGGCGTCGCAGCGGTCGCGGAGCTCTGCGGTGGGCAGGTCCTTGCCTTCGGCTTGCAGCTCCTTGGTGACTTTGTGCTCGATGGGAAGGCCGTGACAGTCCCAGCCTGGGATGTAGGGCGTTCGGAAGCCTTGGGCGGTTTTGTAGCGCAGGACGATTTCCTTGAGCGTCTTGTTGAGAGCGTGACCGAGGTGGAGTTCGCCGTTGGTAAAGGGGGGACCGTCGTGGAGGACGAATGCCGGACCGTCGGCGTTCTTCTTCTGGAGCTTTCGATAGAGGTCGATGGACTTCCAGTGATCGACTCGGGCGGGTTCTCTTTTGCCGAGATTGGCCCTCATGGGAAAGGCCGTTTTTGGTAGATTCAGGGTATCTTTGAAATTCTCTGACATGCCCGCCGGTTTTAAGAATGCGCGGATACTGCGGATGGCCAGATGCGTGTCAAGGGCGGACGGCGGTAGTTTGCCCGGGGGTATTTCCCGCGATTTTCGGGATGGGAAGAGGTCGTGCAATGCCAGGAAAACAGGGCGTTTCTAGAATGCTGCGGACTGGATTCTGTGGAAGAGATGGTGGGTGTTTTCGGGAGCGATGCGGTCTACGACGATCGAGGGATCGTACAGGAATTCGTTGTCGAGTCGCAGGCCGATTTCGGAGCCTGGAGTCACGAAGTCTTCCACGAAGTCCATTCCTCCTCGGGGCTTGAGCCAATGGTAGTAGAGGTCTACCTCTCGACTCTCGATCACGATGTCGGTCTGCAACCTCATGCTGCAGATGAGGGTGAGGTCGCGAAAGGAGGGAACCCAGGTGGGAGGATTGAGCAGTTCGTCGCGGACAATGAGTATCATAGCTTCCTTTCTGTCTCGAATCGGGTGCCTCGTGGGGCGAGTTGGCCTTTTGCAAAGCTTGCTACGCGCCAGAAGGTCAGGCGGTGCCGACTTCCGGCGGATTTTCAGGCGAAGGGATTGTAAAAAACCGGAGTCGATTCCGATCCGAGCGCCATGGGATTCGAGACTTCCGGCCGCGGGGGTCGGCAGCTGGCCGGCCTTGCGGGCAGTGGGCCATTTCGTGGCGAGCTAGGGTTCCCGGCAGAGGCCCCACTTCCAAACGTGTCCCATTCCCAAATCTCGAGACATAGGATTTGCAACGTTGCAAATCCTATGTCTCGGCGCGTGCATCCAAGCTCTTGGCAGGCCTTCTCCCTGGGGTTGTGAACGAGTTCGGCTACCAAAAGCCGCAATCCCATCATTTTCAATCGGGCCCGTCGGCTGGCTTGGGGAAAACGTGTTTGCTTTCTCAGTGGAGTTTCTCCCAAGTTTGCAGCCTTTTTTCCAAAAGCTATGAAACGGACACATCATTGCGGCCAGCTGCGCTCGGGCGACGTTGGAAAATCGGTATCGCTGATCGGTTGGGTGGATTCCATCCGCGATCACGGCGGCATTCTCTTTATAGACTTAAGAGACCGCGAGGGCATCACCCAGGTGAAGGCGAATCCGAACGGCAGTGACGCGGAATTCAACGCGGCGATCCTTGGTCTGAAGCCGGAATCGGTAGTCGAATTCCACGGCGAAGTGGAGGCTCGCGAGGAGGGGACCGTGAACGCTAATCTTCCCACTGGCAGTGTCGAAGTGCAGGCTCGCTTGGCGCTTGCTCACAACATCTCCGAAACGCCGCCTTTCCCGATCGACGACGAGAAGGGCGACAAGGTGAACGAGGATCTGCGCCTGCGCTACCGCTACCTCGATCTGCGTCGCAGCAAAATGAACAAGGTCCTCCGTCTGCGCCATGCGACGACGCGGTCTATCCGCGATTATATGGACGAGAACGGCTTCGTTGACGTGGAAACTCCGATGCTTTTCAAAAGCACGCCGGAAGGGGCCCGCGAATATCTGGTGCCCAGCCGGATCAACCCCGGCCAATTCTACGCCTTGCCGCAGTCCCCTCAGCAATTCAAGCAGATGCTTATGGTGGCGGGACTGGAGCGCTACTACCAGATCGCCCGTTGCTTCCGCGACGAAGATTTGCGAGCCGACCGCCAGATGGAGTTCACCCAGCTCGATATCGAGCTCTCCTTCATCGACCGCGAGGACATGTACGAACTGATCGAGGGCCTGATGAAGAAGGTCTGGAGGGATGCGCTCGATATCGACATCCCGACCCCCTTTCCCCGCATGTCCTTCCAGGAAGCGATGAATCGCTACGGTGTTGACAAACCGGATACGCGTTTCGGCCTTGAGATCGAGGACTTTTCCGAGGCCTTCGCCAGCTCCGGCTTCAAGGTATTCCAAGCCACTGTACAGGGCGGCGGCGTGGTCAAGGCTTTCAAGGCTCCGACGCTGGCCGACGTCACCCAGGGCGAGATGAAGAACCTGGAGGAGGTTGCCAAGTCCCTCGGCGCGAAAGGCCTCGCCTTCATCAAGGTGCAGGGCGGCGAGTGGAAGTCGCCTATCGTCAAGTTCTTCTCAGACGAAGAAAAGGCTGCTCTCTCCGAGCGTCTGTCATTGGAAAATGGAGACATCGTATTCTTCGCCGCTTCGAAGTGGGAGCAGGCCTGCTCCATTCTGGGCCGGATTCGTCTGGAGTGCGCGGAGCTGCTTAAGAAGCGCGGGCGGCTGGATATTCCCGCCGACCAGTTCAACTTCCTCTGGGTGGTCGACTTCCCTTTGATGTCCTTCGACGAGGAGCAGGGCCGCTTTGTGGCGACTCACCATCCGTTTACCGCCCCGGTGGCCGAGGATCTGGCGATCCTTGATTCCGATCCGAAGGCGGTGCGAGGCCAGCACTACGATCTCGTGCTCAACGGCGTAGAGCTTGGCGGTGGCAGCATTCGTATCCACCAGCGGGCCGTGCAGCAGAAGGTTTTCGAGGACGTGCTTAAAATTCCCTCTGACGTGGTCGCCTCGCGCTTCGGCTACATGCTCGAGGCCTTCAAGTATGGAGCTCCTCCGCACGGTGGTATCGCTTTCGGACTCGACCGGCTGGTCATGATCCTGGCAGGGCTGCAGAGCATTCGCGACGTCATTGCGTTTCCCAAGACGCAAAAGGGGCAGTGTCTCATGACCAGCAGCCCCTCGCCGGTGACCGACAAGCAGCTCAAGGATCTCTATATAGAGACCACGTTAGACGAAACCTAGCCTTCCGCCTCATCATCTTCTTCTGCTTCTACTTCTTCATCTTCTTCAAAACACCAGGAGAGAGATGAAGATGAAGAAGTAGAAGCAGAAGAAGATTGGGGAGATCTGGATTTTACCAAGCCGCTCAATTTCGAGCGGCTTTTTCGTATTCGGTGACAATTGAGCGCCTCTGCTGCTCGGATTCCTCGGTTCCACAAATCTTTTTCATGGATTGCAGTCGGGGATGTTACGGAATTTTGACGCGTCGCGGTCGCTGGCATGCCAGTTGCTCAAAAGGTGCCCGTCACATGATCTGCACGGACGCAGCGTCATTTCCTGAATCATAACCGATAGATTAAAATGAAAAAACTCCTTAATCAGTTACCAAAGCTTTCGCTTTTCCTGGCAATGGCGATTCTTGCCTTCGGCGTGACCACCAGCCATGCCCAAGAAGAAGAGAGTCCAGTAGCGGAATACACCGAAATGGTCGAATCCTACGGAGCTGAATACGCCCCGGCCTTCGATTTCTTCACGGTCTCCATGCTCTGGACTGTCATTGCGGCAGGGCTGGTATTCATCATGCACCTCGGCTTCGCGACGCTCGAGGCCGGACTCACCCAGTCTAAAAACACGGTCAATATCCTCTTCAAGAACGTGTGGATCATTTCGATCGGCCTGCTTACCTACGCGTTGCTCGGTTTCAACACCCATTATCCAGGGGCTTGGCAGATCGATGGATGGCTAGGCATAGGCGGTCCGATCGGCGACCTCAATGCCGATGGCAACGACACATGGGGGTATGGCGGCCTTAGCTTGGCCATGACTGCCTATGGCGACTTCATTTTCCAGGCGATGTTCGCCGCTACCGCCGCTACCATCGTTTCCGGCGCGGTTGCCGAGCGCGTCAAGCTTTCCTCCTTCATGGTTTATTCCACCATTCTGGTGGCCATTGGCTACACGGTCGCCGGTTCCTGGCACTGGGGTGGCGGCTGGCTCTCCACGCTCGGCGGCGGCGATGCTGCTTTCTACGACTTCGCAGGTTCGACCGTGGTCCACGGCTTCGGCGGCGCGGCGGCTTTAGCGGCCGTCATCGTCCTCGGTCCTCGCAAGGGCAAGTACACTAAGGACGGCAAGATCAAGCCGATCCTCGGCCACAGCATGCCTCTGGCGGCGATTGGCGTCTTCCTGCTCTTCTTCGGATGGTTCGGATTCAACGGCGGTTCGGTTCTCTCCGCCAACCCAGGTCCCCTCGGACTGGTATTCACCACGACAGCCCTCGCAGCTGCAGCAGGCGGCATTGCCTCGATCTTCGTCTCTTGGATCGTCTTGAAGAAGCCTGATCTCTCCATGGCTCTCAACGGATTGCTGGCAGGTTTGGTCAGCATCACCGCTGGAGCGGACTCCGTGTCAGTCTGGAGCGCCGTATTCATGGGCGCTGTCGGCGGTATCATCGTGGTCTTCTCGATTCTCTTCTTCGACAGGATCAAGATCGATGATCCTGTCGGCGCGATCTCCGTACACGGCGTGTGCGGCATCTGGGGAACCATCGCGGTAGCCTTCTTCGGCGGCGCCAGCTTCATGTCCCAGCTGACCGGAGTCATCGGGGTCTACCTGTTCGCCTTCATCTTCTCGCTTGTCGTATTCCTGATCATCAAGGCGGTCATGGGAGTTCGGGTGTCCGAGGAAGAGGAGTTCGGCGGACTGGACGTGGGCGAACACGGCCAGGAAGCCTATCCGGACTTCAGCGTGAGCTCTCGCTAATCAGCATCCGTAAGCGTAAGGTAGACATTTACTTGCCTAAGAAGATGCTTCATCTATCAATCACTCGAAACCTCAAAGAATTGTCCTTATGAAACTAGTTGTAGCCATTATAAAGCCCTTCAAATTGGAGGAGGTTAAGGAAGCGCTCTCCGAAATCGGCATCGAAGGGATGACCGTGACGGAAGTGAAGGGCTTCGGTCGCCAAAAGGGTCACACGGAAATCTACCGCGGAAGCGAGTACACCGTGGACTTTCTGCCCAAGGTGAAGGTCGAAATCGCCGTGCCGGACGACGTCGTGTCCAAGGCAGCCGAAGCGATCGTCAAGTCCGCAAAGACGGGCAAGATCGGCGACGGCAAGGTTTTCGTACTGCCTCTCGAGGATGCGATCCGCATCCGTACCGAAGAGCAGGGCGAGACCGCGCTCTAGTTAGAACTGCGCCGAGCGCCGTTTTAAGCTTTCAGTCGACCTCCGTTCGCGGAGGTCGGCTTTTTTTGCGGGATCCGCGCTACCTGTTCCCGTATCCACTAACCCGTTACGCGGAAACGGTTCCAGTCATCTTCACCTCGCGGCGGAGATTGAGAATATCCTTCGGCAGAACCAGCCCCGCGTTGTTTTCCAGCGACTCGAGCAAGTTCAGGTTGGCTCGCAGGCGAGAGCTGGTCTTTTCGTCTGCTGCCAATCGGCAGCGCCGGATCGCCTCGCCCGCCCTCACCGCGAGGTTGAGCGCTATTTGCTGCTCGTGCGCCAGGGGCGATGCCTCCAGAACGAGGCGCTCTGCCTCGCTTACCAGATTTCCATAGAGGCTTTTCATGTACTTCTCCCGGACCTCGCCTTTCAAGTCGTCCTGGTCGGGGCTGTAGTAGGAAACCGCTGTGCGAAAAGTATCCGGATTGATGGCCGAAACGTACTGCATCGTATTCACATGCTGGATAAAGCGGAAGATGCGCAGGCTGTTCGGCAGCTCCGCGAGCATGAGGGCCATGTAGAGCGTGTAGAAGACGGAGAGCAGCAGCTTCGCATCGAGCAGCAGCGAGACGGCAAGCAGTATTATGTTGAGGAGGAGCCCGGTGAAGAGAACCACGATTGAAAGCACGCAGCGATCGAACTGCCGGGCGAACGGCACTGGAAAAGGCTTCAATGTCTTCAAGTCGTAGTATCTGGCTGGAACGTCGCCATACACAATGCCAAGCAAGTAGAGAGTCAGAGGAACGAAAAGCGCCGGCCAAAGCCACCCGGCATTCTCGTTTATCCCCCCCGTGTAGTACTCGAACAGCGTGCCGCCAAACAGTCCGAGAACGGCAAGCAGCATAGCTTTCTTCCAAGGGGTGATCTGTATCGGATCCGGTTTGCTATCGGATTCTAAACTCATCTATAGATCGGTAGACACGATCTAGCTCCATGTTCCAGCTCGCCCCGACTTTCAAGCAGAACTTAGTCCACTATACCCTATGGATTCGACCTACGCGCCAGCCGTATGAAAATGGATTGATTCAAGTTTTCCGGGAGTGGGTTGGGAGCATTTAGAAGTGTCTTCTGGCGAATTCTCGCCCTGAACCGGATTTGAGATAACCTTCAAAGGCGATCGCCTTTTGTTTGTCGCGAAATGCGATTGCTGTCTCGATACGTCAGGGTGCATGTTTTGATGTATGAGGCACGCTCTTTGCGTTGTGCTTCTCGAGTCGTTTCGCGGCGTTCGTGGATCCGCGCCAGTAGTCCGCCTCCGTCGCTATGCTCTTTACGGCGTGACATCCTTCGGCTCTTTCCCGTTGAACGGGAAAGAGCCGAAGGATGGTGGACGGGAAGGGACTCGAACCCCCGACCTACTGGGTGTAAACCAGTTGCTCTAACCAACTGAGCTACCCGTCCATGGGAAAAGTTGGGAAATAAGGAGTACCGCTCTATGCCATGGCAAGGCAAATTTTTAGAAAAGCCGGAACTCCTTTTCCGGCTTTCTTCCTCGGCGGAAACGCTACGATTCCCACCCCCGAAACGCTTGCTTGCCCACTGAAAGCGCGATCTTGCTCTCCTAGCGTGCCAAGCGTCGCGTGGCTCAGGTCGGTCCAAAAACCGCTGGACTGCCGAACATGCGCCTTGCATGCCAACCGAGCCCTGGCTAAGAAGGGCGGCTTTTTTGAAAACCCACCAGACATGAGACACACCATTTCCGTCCTCGTCGAAAACAAATTCGGCGTCCTTGCTCGCATTTCCGGGCTTTTCAGTGGCCGAGGCTTCAATATCGACACGCTCAACGTCGCCCCTACTCACGACCCAAAGCTCTCGCGTATCACGGCGGTCGTGCGTGGCGACGACGCGGTGCTCGATCAGATCACCAAGCAGCTGAAAAAGCTCATAAACGTGGTTGAGGTGCACGATTTCCAGCGAGGCCAGGCGGTCTCTCGCGAGTTGGTGATGGTTAAGCTCAAGGCCGACGCGGGATGTCGTTCCGACGTGATTCAGGTCTGCGAGCTCTTTCGCGCCAAGATCATCAACGTCAGCCATGAAAACCTGGTAGCCGAGATCACGGGCGACGAAGGCAAGATAGAAGCCTTTCTCAAGCTCGTGGACGACTACGGCATCATCGAGCTTTGCCGGACTGGAAACCTGGCCATGTCCCGCTAGGCGCTCTCCGGAAATGATCAAGCCCGCCAGGGAGATCGTCATCGCCACGCGGAAGAGTCCGCTGGCCATGGCTCAGACGCGCCTGACTCAGGAACTCTTTGCCCGAGGTATGCCAGGCGCCGAATTTCGTGTTGAAAAAATGGTTACGACCGGCGACCGGCGCCAGGAGTGGTCCCTCGAAAAAGAGGGCGGCAAGGGCCTCTTCACCAAGGAGCTCGAAGACGCCTTGCTCGAAGGCCGGGCCGATATTGCGGTGCACAGCGCCAAGGATCTGCCTTCCCGCATGCCGGACGGACTTGCTCTGGCTGGCTTCCTGCCGCGCGAGAGTTGCGAGGACGTTCTCATTTCCCGCGAAGGCGTGGAAGCTCCTCGTCTGATCGCCACGGGCAGCCCGCGCCGCCGTTTGCAGCTTCGCTATCTTTTCCCGCAGGCCAAATTCGTCGAAATCCGCGGAAACGTGGATACGCGGCTCAATAAGATCGCCCAAGGCGTGGCCGACGCCACCGCGCTTGCCTCTGCTGGTCTCAATCGCCTCGGCATCGACTCCTGGCCGGGCGTCGTCTTTCGCCGGCTTTCTCTCGACGAATGCGTGCCCGCCGTTGGCCAGGCAGCGGTTGCCATCCAGTGCCGTGTGGAAGACGTGGATACGTTTGCCTCCCATCTGGACGAGGATACCGCTTTGGCGGTGCGACTGGAGAGGGCCTTCCTAGAACGGCTAGGTGGCGGGTGCCAGGTGGCGTTTGCCGTCAACTACGTCGGCACTACGCTGCGCGTGTTTCACAAGGCTTGCGGCAAGGAGGTCCGCCAGCTGCCTCGCGAGTATGTGGCCGAGCGCTACGAGGAGATCGCGTCCAAGCTGATCGAGCAACTCGAGCTGGAGGATGGGTAGTCCAGTCCGGCAACAGTCTTCCAAGGTAGCGCGGAGCTTTAGCCCGCGTCCGCATTGCAGGAACCATCCTCCACGGTCGCGGGCTGGAGCTCCGCGCTACGGCTATCAGCCTTTCGCCTCATGAAGTCCGGCATCGTCTACCTTATCGGCGCTGGTCCTGGCAATCCCGACCTCCTCACCGTCCGCGCCCGCCAGCTCATCGAGTCAGCCGAGGTGCTGGTCTACGACTACCTGGTGCATCCCGCGTTCACATATCTTCTGAGGCCGGACTGCGAACGAATCTGCGTGGGCAAGCGAGCCGGCTTCCACTCGAAAAGCCAGGCGGAGATTCAGGAAATCCTTCTCGCCAAGGCCGGCGAAGGAAAACGCGTGGCGCGACTCAAAGGCGGCGATCCCTTTCTTTTCGGTCGAGGTGGCGAAGAGGCTGCGGCCTTGGCGGCTGCTGGCATCGCCTTCGAGGTTGTGCCCGGCATTACCGCAGCCATGGGCGCAGCGGCTTATAGCGGAACGCCGCTCACCGCTCGCAATACCAACGCCACCTTGATTTTCGTAACGGGGCACGAGGATCCTGAAAAACCGGATACGACTGTAGACTGGGAGTCTCTGCCCAAGAGGAACGCTACGCTCTGCATCTACATGGGAGTCGGCAATCTAGATCGCATCGCGACACGTCTGCTCGACGGCGGATTCGACAAGGACACCGCGGTGTCGTGCGTTGAGTGGGCCACTATGGGGCACCAGCGGGTTTGTCGTGGAAAGTTGGGTACGATTTCCAAGGAAGCGAGGGCTTTCGGTTTGAAGGCGCCAGCCATTATCATCGTAGGAGAAACAGCCGCTATGGGAGAAAATCTATCTTGGTTTGAAAAGAAGCCTCTACAGGGGCGTCGCTTTGTGGTGACGCGTAGCCAGGGGCAGGCTAGCGAACTCAGCTCGAAGCTGGAAAAGCTTGGCGCGGAAGTGATCGGCCTGCCACTCATCTCGATCTCGCGCAATATCGATCCGCAGACGATGAAGGACGTCTTTGCGGAAATCGCGTCCTACGATTGGCTGGTCTTTTCCAGTCCGAACGGAGTGCGCTACTTTTTCGAAGCCTTCTTCGAGACCTTCGAAGACATCCGCTCGCTCGGCTTCCTGCGCATCGCGGCGGTCGGAAAGTCTACGGCTCGCGAGATTCGCAAGTTCTATGTAACCACGGACTTGATACCGGACGAAGCGAATGCGGACAGTCTGGCTGACGCCTTGATAAAAACCGACAGCATGGATAGCGCTAAGATCCTGGTAGTGGCTGGCAACCTCGGTCGCGATACTCTGATCGACCGGCTCGAGGAGGCTCGGGCCATCGTGGATCGCTTCGAGGTCTACAAGACGGAGGCGACGGACTTGAGCGAACACCCGGCCTCGAAGATGTTTCGCGAACAGGGAGCCGACGGGATCCTTTTCACAAGTTCTTCGGGCGTTCGTTCGTTTGTCGACCAGGCGAAGTTTCTGCAGCTGGAGAAGGATGCTCTGCGTCCGAAAACGCTGAGCATCGGAAAGATCACTTCCGCTGCCATGAAAGAGCTCGGTTTGCCAGTCGACTTGCAGGCGAAGGAAGCAAGTCTCGACAGTTTGGTGGAAGGCGTTGTTAATCGATTTGGCAAGGTATCCAGCGAGCTGTAGCCGCGTTCGTGAGAACGCGTTTGCGGTGCACGCGTTCACATTGCATTGAAGATCGCGTTCTCACGAACGCGGCTACAGCTTTCAGATTAGAGTCTCCGTTTTATGAAAGTCCCATTCATCGATTTGCAGCGAGCCCATGCTCCGCTGAAGGAAGAGCTGCTCGAGGCGATGTCCCGTACGATCGACCACGGCGGGTACTGCCTTGGCCCGGATGTCGAGGCGTTCGAGAAGGCCTTTGCCGACGCTCAGGGCGTAGCGGGCTGCGTCGGAGTGGGCAGCGGCACCGAGGCTCTGCACTTGATAGCCCTGGCGTTGGGCATCGGTCCAGGAGACGAAGTCATCGTGCCGGCCTTCACCTTTATAGCCTCGGCCTGGTTCGCCCAGTATGTTGGAGCGCGCATCGTTTTTGCGGATATCGATCCTCAGACCTTCACTTTGGATCCGAATTGTATCGAGAGTCTGATTACGGAAAAGACCAAGGCTATTGTGGTGACCCATCTCTTTGGCCAGGCGGCGGACATGGATCCTATTCTGAGTGTCGCTCAATCGCGCGGCGTCAAGGTGGTGGAAGATGCAGCTCAGGCCCATCTCGCCCAATACAAGGGTCGGGCGGTAGGAGACATGGGAGAAGCGGGAGCGTTTTCCTTCTATCCGACCAAGAATCTAGGCGGTTTGGGCGAGGGTGGGGTGATCGCCTCGCGTTCGACCGAGCTCCTGGAGCATGCGAAGGTGCTGCGAGCCCATGGTTCGAAGGAGCGCTATCTGAATCACTTTGTTGGATACAACAACCGCATGGAGGGCTTGCAGGCAGCCTCGCTCAACGTAAAGCTCCCCTACCTGCGCGGCAAGACGGCGAGACGCCAGAAAATTGCCCGCTGCTATCTTGGCGGTATCCGCCAAACGGATATACAATTGCCGATGCCGGCTCGCTATGGGGAGTCGGTCTACCACATGTTCACCATCCGCCATCCGGAGCGCGATCGGCTGAGGGCCTACCTGACTGAGCAGGGTATTGGCAGCGATATCGTCTATCCCTATCCGTTGCATTTGCAGCCTTGTTTCGAATATCTCGGCTACGGACTGGGGGACTTCCCCGTATCGGAGGAACTTGCTCGGAATTGTCTGAGTCTGCCAATCGTGCCAGAATTGACGGACGAGGAGGTGGACTACGTGATTAAGGCCTTGAACGCCTTTGCGTGATAGATTCCTTTCCGTAGCGCGGAGCTTCAGCCCGCGTCCGCGATGGTTTCCGCGTTCTCACGAACGCGGCTACAGGTCTCCGGCGGACGCGGGCTGAAGCTCCGCGCTACGGAAACAGATAGGTAATATGGTAAACGGAATAGAGTTCAAAGTCTGTGGACTGACCCGGGTCGCCGATGCTGAGGCGGCAGAGCGGGCCGGAGCGGATTTTCTGGGCTTCATCTTCCACCCAAAGTCGCCGCGCCGCATTCGTATCGAGCATTTCAAGGAGATCCAGTCTCGTCTGCCGGATTTGCCTCGCGTCGCGGTCACCGTGGCGCCGGACCTCTCTACGCTGGCCGAACTCGAAGCCACCGGCTTCGACTACTTTCAGATCCATTTTCCGCTCGGCTTGAGCGAGGAAGTGCCGGCTTGGTCCAAGTTTGTCGGACCCGAACGCCTCTGGCTCGCTCCGAAAATGCCTCCCGAGTTGGCTTTCGATCCGGGCATGCTCGCCCATTGCAGCGGCGTGCTTTGGGATGCGTTCAAGAAGGATGCCTCGGCGTATGGAGGCACTGGCCAACGCAGCGATTGGGGCCGCTATCGCGAGCTTCGCGAAAGGCATCCGGAACGTCGCTGGCTTCTGGCAGGCGGGATTTCGCCGGAAAACGCGGCCGAAGCGGTCGCGGCTACAGGTTCGCGTTGCCTCGACTTCAATAGCGGCTTGGAGAGCGAGCCGGGGGTGAAGGATCCTGACCGCGTATCGCTGGTCAGAGAGTCCCTGTCCGCAATTCGCCACGACGCTACGTAGTTTTGGTTGGCCATTCGCGGCGTTTCGACCAAGCTCGCCCAAAGTCCTAACCGCCTATATCCCATGCTCGAATCCATCCGTCTTCTTCTCGCCTCGTTCTCAATAGCGGCTCTCGCATTGCATGGCCATGCCGAGGAGTTGAATCCGCTGAAGAAGGATGCTCCTTCCGAAGGCGAAACGCCGCCGCCAGAGGAGACTGTGGCGACGGATGCGACTGTGTCGTCTGGCGAAACCGATGCGGCAGCTGCGGAGGATGCGCCTGACTTGAGCGTGGGGACCAAGGCTTTTGACGCGGCTTCGGTTGAGGAGCTTTTCGAAACCTACAAAGCGGAAAACGAGCGTCGAGCCAGGCAGCGGGAAGTAGCTATTCTCATAGGGGACGACACGAACGTGATCGACATGGGAACGATCCAAGCGGATCCCTACCATATTCGCAATTTCGACCAGTTGGTCGAGAGCATCGATCCTAAGCCGCGTCGCAGACTGCAAAGACTTGCGGAACTGGATCCCGTCGCCGCAGCCAATATCCAGGTCACGAGACGCGCCGAGGAACGCTTTTTCGCTGGCGAGCAAGATCCTGGCGTCGATCCCAACGTGGGCAGGACTGCCAATGTGGACTTCCGCGAGGTAGGCAGTTCGATTGCCAACGCTCTAGAGCGAGCGAAAAAGGCGATGGCTGGCAAGAAAGCCACCGACGACCAGCAAGAGCTGCCGACCGAGCAAAAATAGAGGCAGCCATTTAGTCTGTAGCTATTCAGTCCGTAGCGCGGAGCTTTAGCCCGCGACCGCATTGTTTCTTATCCTCATCCTCTTCTTCATCCTCATCCCAGGATAAAGATGAGGATGAAGATGAGGAAGGGGGATAATGAGAGCGAATCGCGGACGGAAGCGGGCTAAAGCTCCGCGCTACGGACCTGCTCTAGAAGGGCAGCTTGCCCTTGAACTGGCTCATGTCCGGCATGCCGCCGCCCATCATCTGCGAGGGGTCCATGCCTGAGGCCTTCATCTGCTTCATCATCTTTTTCATGTTGCCTTTGCCCGCCTTGCCGCCGCCCTGCATCTTTTTCATCATCTTCTTCATCTGCATGTACTGCTTCACGAGCTGATTGACTTCGGCCATTTTCACGCCGGCTCCGCGGGCGATGCGATTGCGGCGGCTGGAGTTGAGAATGTTCGGCGAGCGCCGTTCCTTCAGGGTCATGGAGAGAATGATCGCCTCGCTGCGCTTCATCTGACCTTCGGCTCGGTCGTCCATATTCATGTTCATCTTCCCCATGCCGGGAAGCATGCCGAGGATCGACGACATGGAGCCGAGCTTCTTGATCTGGCGAAACTGGTTGAGCATGTCCTCGAAGTTGAATTCGCCGCCCATCATGCGGTCGGCCATTTTGGTGGCCTCTTTTTCGTCGATCGTTTCCTGGGCCTTTTCCACGAGCGAAACGACATCGCCCATGCCGAGGATGCGGCTGGCCATGCGGTCGGGGTGGAACACGTCGAAGTCGTCGAGCTTCTCGCCGGTCCCCGCGAACTTGATGGGGACTTCGGTTATCTCCTTCATGGAGAGAGCCGCTCCGCCTCGCGCGTCGCCGTCGAGCTTGGTCATGACGATGCCGGTGAGGCTCACCGCTTCGTGGAAGGTCCGGGCCACGTTCACCGCTTCCTGGCCGATGGCGCCGTCGACCACGAGAAGGACCTCGTCCGGCTGGACGCGCCGCTTCAGTTCCTTGATCTCGTCGATGAGGGCAGTGTCCACTTGGAGCCGACCGGCCGTATCGAAGATGATCAGATCGTCGCCTGCGGAGAGGGCTTCGCTCAGGCCGAGTTCGGCTATGAAAGGCACGTCTGGCGTGCCTCGCTTGGCAAAGCAAGGGACGTCGATCTGGCGAGCTACCGTTTCGAGTTGGTCGATAGCGGCGGGTCGGTACACGTCGCAGGCCACTAGTCGAGGCTGGTAGCCTTGCTTCTTGAGCGACTTGGCGAGCTTGGCCGAGGTGGTGGTTTTTCCTCCGCCCTGGAGACCGACCATCATGATCTTGAGCGGCTTCTTGCTGGAAAGCTCGGTGGCGCCTTGGCCGAGCAACTCGACCAGCTCGTCGTTGATGATCTTGATGATCTGCTGCCCGGGGCTGACGGATTTCAGGACGTCTTGGCCCAAGCACTTCTCCGACACTCGATCTATGAACGAGCGGGCGACCTTGAAATGCACGTCGGCGGAAAGCAGGGCAGCGCGAACTTCTTTCAGCGCTTCAGCCATGTTCTCCTCCGAAAGCTTCGCGGTCCCGCGAAGGTTGCGCATGGCATTGGTGAGCTTGTCAGTCAGGCTTTCGAACATAGGCAGGCAACTTGGCGCGACCGAAAGGCGGCGTAAAGCCGAAGCTTTGTGGAAGTCTGCTTACCTAGTTGAATAAGCTAAAAAGCGTATGCTAAAAAACTTTTGCAATTTTCCTTATGATCGCCTCACGATTGTCCCATGAAGAATCCTTTTTATTATCAGGGGGACGCGCCTGCCGAATTTTGCTATGACCGCTTGACCGAAATGAAGCGTCTCCGGTCTGCGGCAGACAATGGTCAACGCATCCGTATCAGAGGGGATAGGCGTATTGGAAAGACGACTTTGGTCAATCAGGCTATTTCCAAGGGGCGTCTGCTGATCAAGGTAGATTTCGGGGCAGTTAGGACTCTCGACTTGGCAAATGAGCGAATAGCCATCGCTCTAAAGAAGGCCACCGAGACTAGGAGTCTATTTTCAAAGATGCGCGTGATGCTGAATGCCGTAGACGAAATCAAGCTCGGTCCGATGACTATCAAGGGCGCTAGGCGAACGAGCAGCACGGAGTCTTCGCTTTCCCATCTTCTCGAGGTCGTCGGGGAGATGGCGAAGAGACGAAGAGTGGCTGTATTCTTCGATGAGATACAGGATCTCATGGATGTGGATGGAAGCGAATCGTACCTTTGGGAGTTGAGAGGCATCACCCAGTCTCAGCACAATGTCCCTTATATCTTTGCCGGAAGCAATCGGCACATGATGCGTCGCATGTTCGACGATTCGAAGGCGCCTTTTTTCAAGCAGACTTATGATTTTGAATTGGCGCCGATCGAGGAAAGCCGGTTTGTTGGTTGGATCGTAAAAAGGTTCGCTGCGACTGGAAAAGCCGCGGATCCGGAAATTTTCGAGCACGTCTACAGGATTTGTCGTGGCGTTGCCGGAGACGTCCAGTGCGTTGCTTACCATATCTGGGAAAGCGAGCAAGAGGGGGAGAGAGCTTTAACCGATGCTCTTAGGCGCGTTATTGGCCCGAAACGAGGAGGTTACCAAAGTATC
Source organism: Pelagicoccus sp. (assembly GCA_028284635.1). GTDB lineage: Bacteria > Verrucomicrobiota > Verrucomicrobiia > Opitutales > Opitutaceae > Pelagicoccus. Next base: position 84,786 of record JANQRJ010000033.1, on the reverse strand, counting down.
CACGCTTCCTTGAAGAAATCTCTCAAGCTCATGGTCAAGGCCCTTGCCGTTATGGGAGGAAAGGAGCCTACCGGCAAGCGGGTCGTTGGCTCCGTGGGACTCTCTGGAGGTACGGCGAGAGCCGCTCTGAAAGGCCTGGAAAAGCGAGGCTTGGTATTCGATTCTGGAAATGGGTACGTCTTCGACGATCCGTTCTTTCGCCTTTGGCTCATGGCTCTCGATCCGATGGAGACGCAGAGAATGTATCCGGAAAGCGAGGATTGGCCAGTGGTTAGTCAACTGGTCTGGGATTGAAATAGGGTGTCCAAACGGTGAACCATTCGCCAATTTCGCTTCACGCATTCGGTGCCGCGCTCGTCGCCTGCCGCTTTTGCCTTGAACCTTCTTTCGACGGGATAAGGTAAGAATTGCCTGAAATGGATTTCGCCTATCATCTTTTTCGAATGGCCGTCCTGACTTCCTAGAGACTGCCGACTCAACCCCTTATTTACCGAAATAGCGGATTCTTCCGCGCCATATGCCCACAGCGAAACAGCGATATGAAATCCTTCTTAATCTTCTGCCTAGCTAGCCTCGGCGCGTTTGCCGTGCAGGCCAGCTCTGATACCGAGCTGACACCATCGGCCACCACGATCGTTTGTCTTCCTACGCCGGTCACGGCGGTGTTCTCGATGCCAGGCTTTCATATTTGGGACCCGTCGGTTATTCGTGTAGGAGAGACTTACCACCTCTTCGCCTCCCGCTGGGCAAGCGACGACACCAAGGACCGTAATTTCAGTGGCTGGAAGTCGAGCCACATCATTCGAGCGACGTCGGACAACCTATTTGGTCCATACACCTTTGCGGAGATCGTGTTCGGAGCGCGGCCGGATCAATGGGACAACGTTGGCAATCACAATCCCAAAATCATGCGGGTCGGCGATCGCTTTCTACTCTACTATTTGGGCATCACGAACAAAACAGCTTGGGCTACGGCCTTCGCGTGGGCCGACGATATCGAAGGGCCCTGGACGCGCGGCGACGCTCCTAGCATCCCAACCAACAACCCCGCTCTCTGGGTCCATGCCGACGGAAGCGCCTACGCGGTCGGCAAACGTCGTTCGCCGTTGGTGCCTGACGTCCGTCCATGGACGAACTGGATGGAGGCGTTCACCGCCCCGCAGGTTTCCGGGCCCTACGCCGTGCTGGGCGATCCGATGACCAATCGGCTTCCCGCAGACTACGAGCTTGAGGACCCCACCATTTGGTGGGACGGCGCTCACTACCACGTCATCGTCACGGACTGGAAAGCCAAAGCCACCGGTGAAGAAAGAGCGGGTGTACACTATCGCTCTGCCGACGGTGTAGTCTACGAGTTGGTTTCCCCTCGACCGGTGTATGACCACAAACAGCTCGCTATGGAGAGTCCGGCTCCGTCGCTCACGCTGCGCCGCCGCGAGCGTCCGCAAATCGTGCTGGACGAGAACAACGCGCCAATCGCGCTGTGGACCTCGTTCCTGGAGAATGGTGGTGAATCAGGAGTGGCCGTGACGCCTATAGAGATGCGAGCCGTGACGGGCGACGCTCCTTGAATCCAATCCTTTGCAGAGCACAGTGGTGACGGCGGCGGCGGCGAGGCTGTACTGCTTTGCCTTGAATCCAATCCTTTGCAGAGCACAGTGCGGCGCCGTACGCGTCCTGCCGGTAGCCTGCTTTGCCTTGAATCCAATCCTTTGCAGAGCACAGTCTTCTCGCCACCCGAGGTCCACCGCTCGATGGCTTTGCCTTGAATCCAATCCTTTGCAGAGCACAGTGACCATATCGGCGTAGTGCTTGCTTGCGAGCTTTGCCTTGAATCCAATCCTTTGCAGAGCACAGTTGCATTTGGTAACCCTCTCTTAATGGGAGGGTTACCAGAATTGCAGCTGGTTGGGCATCTTCTCCGCAAGCTGTTTTTTGAGGGGAGATCCGTAAACGACGTAGCTCTTTTCCCATTGTTTCTGGGTGACGAAGAGGGCTCGGATGCTGCCTTCGGGTGGTAGATTTTCTTTGAGCCGTCGCATGCGGGTTTGCATGCGGGCGTGAGATACGAGGGATCGAGCGTAAACGCTGAATTGCAGCATCTGATAGCCGTCATCGAGGAGGAACTTCCTGAATCGAGTAGCGGCCTTGCGTTGCTCCTTTTCGGTAACCGGCAAGTCGAAGGCTACGATCATCCATCCCATTTTGAATTTTGTGGCGTCCATGGTTTGTACTTCCGTAGTTGTTGCTCAAGCACGGCGGCGCGGAAGCTGCGCACGACGCTTTCGATGCAATGCTGGAGCTGCATTTCGATCCCGAAGTAGCCGATTGTCTCCAGCGTGAATTCGGAGACCCATCTCCTAAATTCGAGGGTTATGCGGTAGTCTTGGAATTGGACCCGTTCTTGGAGCCATAGTGCGACTCGCCAATCGACGCATGGGCGAAAAGGCTCCATGAGATCGTAGGCGAGCGGAGCGGCTCGCTCGCGTACCTTGTGGTGGATGCCGAGCGTCGGATCGAGTCCCACCGCGAAGAGTTTCTGGAGAATGGAGGAGAGAAGTACGGCGTATCCGAAATTCAATAGATCGTTCGCTCCACCTCCTTCGGGTTCTCGGAGAAAGGAGCTGTCATTGATGCTATCTGCGAAGACCCTCCAATACATGCGGCTAGTGGCGCCTTCCTTGTCGAGAGAGCGTCGGCGAGCAAGGCGTTCAAGGGATTCGAGTTTAGGGTGGTTTGGGCTGAGGTGCTGGGCGAGGGCGAGTTGGTTGAGGCATTTCGCGTCGAGGGTTTTGCGCCAGAGTCCAGTGACCGTTCTCTTGGGTAGGGTGAGGGCCGCTTTCGTTAGCAGGGTGTCAGACGAGCGGTTGGCCGGCAGCATCAGACTGGCCGGCTTGAAGTCGCGGCAAAGGATGAGAGCAACGCCGTGATCCGCCGCTTGGAGCAATAGCTCGGAGTGTAGGGTGGCAGAGAAACTGGTGATGACGATGGCAGCGACGTCTTCTAGGGGAATGCTTCGTTCCTGCTCTCCAGCCTTGCAGATCAGTTGCTTGCGTTTGCAGCCGACGTAGCAGCGTGGGTTGTCGATATTTACGATGTGGTAGGACATGGATAGCCCGCCAGATTCGTATCTAAAATCGCAAGGCCATCCTTGAGCAGATTAACGATTCGAACTTCTCGAGCAGAATCATTATCTTTGTCCTTCAACTTGATCATATGTGGTTTAATCATATCAACAATAGGTCCCTTTTGGCTGGATGCTTTTACCGATTTTATTCTCCAAATGCCTTTTCGTTTTCCAGAGCTAAGCTTGATCAGTTGCCCACTTCGGAGTACTCGCGGCCATGCGCCTCCGTTTTGCGCGGCTATAGTTTTCAGTCGTTCCCAAACGGTGTGAAATGGGATTATTTCGGGGTTTGGGTCGAGAGCGCATCCAAAGTTTTGGTTGATGATTACGGCACCTTTTAGGGCGGATAGCTTATTGCCATAGTAGCCGAGAAGCTTGTTGGCCTTCTCCTTCTTTCGGCTCTCCTTTTTGCAGGATCGCCGTTGCACAGTTCCCGTTGGTTTGTGAACTCGTGGTCTGGCAAGTTCCTTTCGCTGGCTGATGGTCGCCTTTCCGTCCGAATCCACTTCGTGGATACGCCAGGTCGTTTCTTCGACTTTCAAGCCGCTCATAGTGCGGGGGAGGTGGCAAACGACGCGCTTTTCGGCGAGTCGCGTTGCGATCTGCTCCTTGACGGCGTCTGGCAGCTCGTTGAGTCTTGGGCGGTTGTTCAGGCCGAAGCTGACCATTTTCACCCTCCTCCAGCGAGCGATGGCCTCGTCCTTGTTCGTTCGGTTGCTCAGCGCTTCCCGGAAAGTGCCGTCGCTGGGAAGCAGGAGGTGAATGAAGCCGAGTGAGACTGCGTCGAGAGCGTGGTGCAGGTGAGTGATTTCGCGGATCTCGCTTTTTAGCTTCAAGCCGCTGGAGGGGGAGCTTTCATCGACGAAAATCTTGGGGGTGGCCTTCCAGAGGCAGCCCATGAGGTCCCAGCTCTTGCGGGCGAAACCGGTGACACTGCCAGGGATGTGGTCGACGGTTGGGGGCGCGGCTCGCTCGCCAAAGTAGGAGCGGGCGGTACGGGCGGCTAGCTTATTGAGATGCGAGGTCTGAGTGAGATCGCCTTGCGTGAATGAGCCTTGGCGGCGGTCGTAGTTGAGGGTAGTGAGAAGTTGCTTGCGGCGTCGGCAGCGTCGCTTGTCGTCCTCCGAGGGACCTTGTGGTTTCAGTTTGGATACGAACTCGAGGTAGCGTTTTTCCGAGACGATCTCCTGGTTGGTGCCGGGCACGCGGTCGCCTTGGTGGGCGCGGACGAATTCGAGGCCGGTTTGAGAGCTCTTCATTTCGTTGACTCCGCGTAGGGTGAGCACGAGCGATTCGAGGCTGTTCGTAGGACGCTTGCTGTAGGGGACGATGTGGTCCAGGTCCATCTCTCCGGAGATGATCTGCGGGAGGCTGTAGGGCTGGTGTGTGTAGGGGCAAAAGCTGCCGAGATCGTCCGCGATGCGGGCTTTGCGTATGAGCCCGGCTCCCATCTTTTCGTCCATGCCGAGTTCGTGCAGGCTCTCTTCCAGCTTTTTGGATACGCGGCGGTGTTGGGATAGCTTTGAGCCGAGCAGTTGGGCGGTTTCCGTGGCGCTGAGCCCCGAGAATTCCTGGAGGTCTTTGACGACCTCGATGATGACGGAACTAGTCTCGCGCTGTTCGGATTCGAATTGCTGGCAGAGCTGGTCAAGCAGCTTCTTGAAGAGCTTGAGGCGGTGGCGTACCAAGTGATTGTTGGTGAGCTTGTCGATGGGGCGGTGGAGGGCTCGTTGGGCTTTGTGGTGGTCTTCGTATAGCGGGCCGCCTTCGGCTTTGGGATCCTTGCCATCGAGATGCCATGCGGTGGCCTTTTTGAGGAGTTTGTTAGAGTAGCGGGCCCGGCCTTCGATCCGAGCTACGCTAATGCGACTGTCGAGAATTGTTTCGGTCGTGAGCTTCGTCTTCTTCCCTTTTGTGACGCTTTCGACGACAGCGGCGAGGGCTGTATCGAATTCTGGATACGAAACTCCAAAGGCTTGGGCTTGGTCGCGGATTTCTCGGTAAGAAAGGGTTTTGCCTCGGAAGAGTTTTTTGCGGATGGGTTTGGGGACCGCTTGCCAAAATGCCTCGAGAGTCTCGGTGGGAGGAAAGTTGGTGCGTAGCTTGAGGGGCCTAAGCAGGGCTCGCTTCACCGGATCGTAGACCAGACCTGCTTCGAACTCTTCGGTTAGGATCATGCGGTCGAGTTGGGAAGCGTCGCTGCCGGTGATTTCTTCGATGGCTTTGCGTAGGCTCGACTGGGTGAAGTAGCCAACGGCTTGGGCGCGGTTGGTGAGAGCTTGGCGTTCGTCGGCTTTTAGGGGGCGTTCCACTGTGTCTGATAAAGTGGATACGCGGAGGTTACCGATGGTCTGCGCCCAGCGGTAGTCGAGGAAAGCTCGGCTGTGTTTGGAGGGCAGCTTTTTTTCTCCCTCGCTGAGCGGGCAGGCGCCGATTATGCGATTGTCGAAGCGTGGGGTGAGCTGTCCGAACAGCAACCCGCCTTGACTGAAGCGTTTGGGAAGCTTGGCATCGAAATCGGGGTCGCTGCGATGGTCTGAGAGCAAGGTTTCGATGAAGGTTGAATCGCATTGGCAGTGGTGTTTCGACTGGGACTCTAGAATGGCTCTTACTTCGGCTTCGACGATTTCGCGGGGGAAGGCCACGTTTTCGCCTTTGAAGCGTTTGTGGAGAGTGGGTGACTCCGGAGCTTCGCTTGGATCGAGCCCTAGGAAGGCGCAGATCGTAGCAGCCATGCTTGTAGTGCCGTGTTCCTGCATGAGGTCTTTGGCGGCTCCCACGCGCTTAGTGTCTTCCGTTTCGCCATCGTCGCGGGCCCAAAGCCGATTTCCGTCGTATCCGCGATTGTGGGCGTACCAACGAACGATTTGCCAGATTTCCGCCCAGGAGAGTTTGATTTCCAGATTTGCGAGTGTGCGGGCTGCGAGGTGCCAGGGCCAGGGGGATAGCTCTTTCGTGTCCTCTGGGGTGAGGAGACCAAGCTGGAGGAAGAAGCGCTTGAGGCGCTTGATGCGGTTGCGGCGAGAGGCGATGTTTCGCCGCATGCGGCGTTTGCTCGCTCTATCGCGGGCGAGGCAGCTGTCGGAGGAGAAGATCAGGGTGCCAGTGCCGAGTAGCTTTGGGAACGATTCTTCGGCTTGGGATTCGAAGACGGCCCAGCCGATGGAGGAGTGGCCAATGTCGAAGGCCAGGGTGAGTGGGTTTCGTGGCATCGGAGACTGTGGGAGGAGAGGAGTTGGTTAAGTGAAGTACCGGAATATTGATCGTGCTATACAGTTAGCTCAACGATCAAAGGTGCTTAGCGCTTAGGGTTCGGCCCTGCTTAATGGCTCAGCAAAAAAGCGAGACCCTTTCAGGTCTCGCTTCTAAAATGCTTTCTTACGCCGACGTGGCCGCAGGGCGGTCCAGGGGTCTAGGCTTGCATTATTAACTTTGTCTTGAATCCACCTTGAGAAAAAGTTTCCGAGCGCTTCCTGGCAAGTTCGTTTTCACCGGATGCCGGGAATCGAGTGCAATTAAAAGTGTGTCCTCTGATGGTCAGAGGTAGGGCCCGATCGCCGTGCGGGCCGAAGTGCAGGATCTGGCAGTGCGGACCGCTCGGCGATCGGTCCCTACCAGAACAACTTTTTAATCGCACCCTCGGGAATCGGTGCGATTCAAATGTATCCCGGTAGGCACTGCGAATCGATGAACCATGTTCTCGCTGCCTGTAAAAACAATGATTTTGCCCTCAATGATTTTGCTTTCTCCATCCTCTCAAGCGGAGCGGCTACAGGAGCTCTTTTGCGAAATCGATATCTGGCTCGGCGAGCGCAGGACAGTTTGTTTGATTGTGCTCAGGTGGGGATATTGCCACTGAAGTGAGTCGAGCTTGATCCAATCTCTATCGAGATCGGCTACTTGGCTGGTCATGGATCCGGTGTCATCGAGGCAGCGAAATTTCCGGCTGGATCTCTTCCAGCAAGCCTGCACAGTGCTGCGTCACGATGAATGAGGTATTCAAGCTGCTGGCGGAAGGAGAGCGTCTGGACGAGGGACAGATGGCCCAGATATTGGGCATCTCCGAAGAGGAGATCACGGCTCAGCTGAAGGCGCTTGTGGAGAAAGGTCTTCTGCTGGGCTGGATACCGGTGCTCAACCCCGACCAGGACGAGGAGGTTTCCGTGCGGGCAGCGATCGAAGTGAAGATAACTCCGGAGCGCGACGGGGGCTTCAATCGGCTGGCCCAGCGCATCAGCCGTTTCGACGAAGTGGAATCGTGCTACCTGATGTCCGGGGGCTACGACCTGCTGGTCGTGGCGAAGGGCGCTTCGCTGCACAAGGTCGCTCGCTTCGTTTCGGAGCGGCTCTCCACTATCGAAGGCGTTCTTTCGACTGCGACCCACTTCATGTTGCGGGCCTACAAGGAGCAGGGGTATCTCATCGAGCAACCTGCGGAAGACAAGGGCCGGCTTGCGGTTTCTCCGTAACGGGAGAGTGGATACGTTTCCATTATCCTCCGAGCGGCTGCGACGTTTGTCAGGCCGCTTTTCCGATTTTTTCGAACGCTGACCAAAACCATGCATACCATGTCTCAGGACCAAGACCGTTTCATCGCCGATCATGTTATCGGGCTCCCTCGTTCGGGAATCCGCGACTTCTTCGAGCTGGTGGCGGCGATGAAGGACGTCATCTCGCTAGGCATTGGCGAGCCGGACTTCACCACTCCCTGGCACATTCGCGAGGCGGCTATCTACTCCTTGGAGAAGGGGCGCACTCACTACACGTCGAATCTCGGCTTGATCGAGCTGCGGCGCGAAATCTCTTCCTACGTCGAGCGCAACTTCGATCTGGAATACGATCCGCACAGCGAAGTGTTGGTTACCGTCGGCGTTTCCGAGGCGATGGACATCGCCTTGAGGGCGGTTCTCAATCCTGGGGACAAGGTGCTTTATCAGGATCCCTGTTTCGTCTCCTATCACCCGACCGTCATGCTCGCTCACGGGGTTGGCGTGCCGATCAAGACGGAGGCCGACAGCGCCTTCACGCTCAAGGCTCAGGCGGTAAGGGACGCCTGGCAGCCCGGCTGCAAGGTCTTGCTGATCAATCTGCCTTGCAACCCTACTGGTGGCGTCGCCGAGAGGGCCGAGCTGGAGGAAATCGCCAAGTTCGCCGTGGAGAAGGACCTCCTGGTAATCAGCGACGAGATCTACGCGGAGATGACCTTCGAGGGCGAACACGTGAGCATCGGGACGTTTCCCGGCATGCGGGACCGCACCATTTTTCTGCACGGCTTCTCCAAGGGCTGGGCCATGACCGGCTGGCGACTCGGCTATGCCTGCGCTCCGGCCGCCATCACGGAAGCGATGATGAAGGTGCATCAGTATTCGATGATGTGCGCTTCCATCGTGGCTCAGGACGCAGGCGTCGAGGCCTTGCGCAATGGCGACGAAGCGGTGAAGAAGATGAAGCAAGCCTACCAGCGTCGTCGCGACCTGGTGGTGCGTCGCTTCACCGAAATCGGACTGGCTTGCCACAAGCCCGCGGCCACTTTCTACGCGTTCCCGGACATCTCGGTCACGGGACTGGATTCGCAAACCTTTTCCAAGCGTTTGCTCGAGAATGAGAGGGTCGCAATGGTTCCCGGTCCGGCCTTTGGCGAGTTTGGCGAAGGCTTCGTGCGCTGCAGCTTCGCTACTGGCTACGACCAGCTGGTGGAGGCCTGCGATCGCATCGAGCGCTTCGCGCAAAACTGCAAGTAAAGGCGTTCAGCAAAATCATTTGAGGCAAAATCATTATCGGTCAGATGGAAATCGAACACACTGCATCTACGCTTGCGTAATGATTTTACCCTCAATGATTTTGCCTAAATAGTCTTCGTCGCATAGAGCATTTTTCTGTAACCAGTATTTGGATATGAACTTCAACGTGGCAATCGTGGGCCGGCCAAACGTCGGCAAGAGCCGTCTCTTCAATCGGCTGGCGGGCAAGCGCATATCCATCGTGCACGACATGCCGGGAGTGACGCGCGACATCGTTTCGCGCGACCTGGAAGACGGCTACACTCTGATGGACACCGGCGGCATGGGCCTGGTCGAAGGCGCGAGCGAAACGCCGGCCAAGATCGTCGATGCAGTGGAAGGGCAGATCGAGTTCTCCATCGATGCGGCAGACCTGGTACTCTTCGTGGTCGACGGTCGGGAAGGACTGCTTTCGCTGGACAAGCAGATGTCCGAGCGCCTGCGCCGCTCGCAGAAGCGCGTTATGCTTGTGGTGAACAAAGTGGATACCGACACGACTGCCATTCGATCCGACGAGTTTCTGCGCTGCGGTTTCGGAGAACCCTACCTCGTATCCGCAGAGCATGGACGAGGCATTTCCCATCTGCGCAAGCAGGTGCTCGCCCTGCGCGACGAGCTAGTCGGTCCTCCTCTGGAAGAGGAGGACGACGGCAAGCGGGTTATCCGCGTCTGCTTCATTGGCCGTCCAAACGTCGGCAAGTCCTCGCTGAGCAACTGCCTTGTCCAGTCGGACCGCTTCATCGTGAGCGACGTGCCCGGCACCACGCGCGATTCGATCGAGATGCCCTTCGTCTGGAAGTCCAAGCGCGGCGAGGACTGGCATTTCCAACTGACCGATACGGCGGGCATCCGCAAGCAGACCAAGCTCAACTCCTCGGTCGAGTACTTTTCTCGCGTGCGTTCGCTGGAAGCGATCAAGAATGTCGACGTGGTATTCATGGTTATCGATGCCAAGGAAGGTCCGACCAATCAGGACAAGGCGATCGCCGGCGAGGCGACCGCCGCGAACAAGCCGGTAGTCATTGTGGTAAACAAGTGGGATCTCGCCCTTAAGGCCTGGGAAAAGGACGAGATAACGGGCTTCGAAACCGAAAAGGAATTCCGAGCCGCATTCGAGAAGGGCATCCATCGGGAGCTGTTTTTCACCCCTGGTTCGCCAGTGCGCTTCGTTTCGGCGAAGGAGGGCATCGATATCGACAAGATCCTGCTATCCGCCCGCCAGCTCGACAAGCGCATGGCCCGCAAGATTCCGACCGGTCGACTGAACAACAAGCTCTACAAGCTCGCCGAGCGCATGCCCGCTCCGAAGAAGGACGGTCGCCGTTTCCGCATCTACTACGCGGTTCACGTCGGAAACCGGCCCTACAAGTTCAAGGTCTTTTGCAACCAGGCGAAGAAGCTGGCCGATTCCTACAAGCGTTTCTTGCAGGCGGGACTGGTCTCCGAATTCGAGCTCGATGGATGTCCCATGGTATTCGACCTGATCAACAAGAAGAATCCCTACGTACGTGAGGAATAGGGTAATTGGATAGAGGGGAAACCAGGTTGTGGAAGCGAATGAAACGAATGGCCCTGGGCCCTCGCAACGAGGCCTGCGCGTTACAATGCAGAATCGAACAGTATTCGCGTGACAAATACGCCTTCACGGCAACATTAGCTTGGTTTCTCAAACGCTCCGCTTATGACTCATAGACTGATTTTCATGGGTTCCGACCCGATAGCCTTGCCCGGGCTGGAAGCGATCCGCAGTGGAAAATGCGGCTCCATCGAGATCCTCGCGGTCTATACGCAGCCGGATCGAGCTCGGGGTCGTGGCAAGAAGCTCGCCCCGAACGAGATCAAATCCTGGGCCCTCTCCCATGACCTGCCGGTCTTTCAGCCGGAGAAACTGGATGTCGAGTCGCGTTTGAAGATCGAGGCTCTCAAGCCGGACTCCATTCTCGTAATGGCCTACGGGCACATGCTTTCCGAAGCGCTGATCGCCGTTCCCCGTTTAGGCGCTTGGAACCTGCATACGTCGCTTTTGCCCAAGTACCGAGGGGCCTCGCCTATCCAGTCCGCGGTCGTCAATGGAGACTCCGAAACGGGCGTATCCTTCATGCGACTGGTGAAAGAGATGGATGCCGGTCCGATTTTGGATGTGGAGAAGGTTGGTATCGACGAATTCGATACGGCTCTCGCTGTGGAGAACAAGCTAGCTGCCGTCTGTCCCGCCTTGCTGGAACGCTGTTTGCCGCTGGTGCACAGCGGCGAAGCCAAGCCATCCGCCCAGGACGATGCGGCCGCCAGCTACGTGCGCAAGCTCGACAAGAGCGACGGCGAGATGGATTTTCGCGTTGCCGCCCCGGCTCTGGCTCGGCGAATCAATGGACTGTACCCTTGGCCAGGCGCTCGGTTTTCGTTCAGCAACGTGGCGATCAAGGTCGGTCAGGTTTTCGTTTCCAGCGAACCCGGCAGCGGATTGCCTGGAGAGGTTCTCGGAATGGAAGAGGACGGTCTGCTCGTCGCCTGTAGCGAAGGCGCTGTCGTGTTCAAGCAACTACAGCGTCCTGGCGGCCGACTGATGTCGGCCGAGGAATTCCTTCGCGGCTTTCCTCTGCCTTTCGGCATCGTGCTCGAGTCTCGACCGATGATGCCGCTGGTCAAAGAGGCGAGATAGAAGGTTGGAGCGTCGCGGCCGCTCTAAACTCTTGTTTTCGAAAAAAGATTTTCCCAGCATCGTTCCCATGTCGCGCAGCCTCTCATCTCGTATCCCGTTTCTTCTCGCGGCGTCTCTGTTCGTAGGCTTGACGGCTTTGCGAGCCCAGGCGCCTAGTCTGCAATTCCAGGTCGCGAACCTCACGGAGGACGTGCGCCTGCTCGATGAACGTCTACGGCAGATGTCGATCCAGCTCGAGGACATGCGCCGGGAAAACAATCGGCTGCGCGAAACGGTCGCGGCCTACGAAAGCGCGGCCGAAAGCAACCTGGCCAAGTTTGCCACGGTCAGCCAACTCGAGGAGGCCCTCAGACAGGCGGTAGCCGCTCTCGAGAAGCGCGACGAGCTTCTCAAACGCGAAGTGGTGGCCGACGTGGGCAAGACCGTCGATGCCTTCGCCAAGAAGGTGAACTCCGCTCTCAAAGGCGTCAGCGGCATCGCTCCGCCGGATCCCACCGTCAAGAATGTCTTTTCCACCGAAGGCATTCCGACCGAAGGCACTCCCTATACCGTGGCTCCCGGCGATAGTATTTCCAGCATTGCCCAGAAGCTCAACTCGCGAGTGGATTGGATCCAGAACATCAACAAGATCTCCGATCCGCGACTGCTCCAGGTCGGCCAGATGATCTTCGTGCCCCAGGAGTCGAACTAGAGAAGCATGGCGAAAGCGAAACCAAGACTTGGCAAAGGCCTGGCTGGATTGATCTCCGGCAACGCGGCGAAAAAGAAGGCCCCTGCCGCCGCGAAAAAGACAAGCGCCCAGGCCAAGTCGTCCTCCGCTCCCACTGCGGCGCCCGGCAGTTCTGCCTTTCAAGAGATATCGGTTAGCCGAATAGAACCGAATCCCTACCAGCCGCGCCGCGAATTCGAGGAAAGCCAGCTCAACGATCTCGCGGAAAGCATCCGCAGCGAAGGCCTGATCCAGCCGATCGTCGTACGCGAGGTCGACGGCAAGTTCCAGCTCGTCGCTGGCGAGCGCCGCTGGCGCGCCTTCAGGCAGCTCAAGCTCGCGAAGATCCCGGCCCGCATCATAGAGGCAGGCGATTCATCCTCGGCCTCGATGGCCCTGATCGAGAACTTGCAGCGCGAGAATCTCAACCCGGTGGAAGAGTCGCTCGGCTACGCCAGCCTCTTGCGCGACTTCGACCTGACCCAGGAGCAAGTCGCCGAACGGGTTGGCAAAGGCAGGGCCACCATCGCCAACTCCCTGCGCCTGCTTACGCTTCCGGAAGAGATCCGTGGCTACCTCGCCACAGGATTGCTTACCACCGGCCATGCCAAGGTTTTGCTCGGGGTGGAAGCCAAGGCCGAGCAGACTTTGATTGCCCGTCGCATCATCGAAGAAGGCGCCAGCGTGCGAGCCACCGAATCGCTCGTCGAATCCCTCAAGCGCACGGGCAAGACGAAACCCGCTGCTGGCCGAGAGGCCCCGGCCGCCGAGGTAGCCGCCATCCAGGATATCGAGAAGCGCATGACTTCCTACCTCAATACGAACGTGGCCCTCAAGCATCGCCCTAACAAAGGCAAGATACTCATCGAGTACGCAGGCAACGACGACCTCCAACGCATCCTGGAAAAGATCGGTCTGGAAGAGTGACGCTCGGGCGCGGCTAGTGGCCTGCACCAAAGCCGGCCAAACTCTTTCGAGTTCGGCTACCTTAGCTTTGATCTCGTAGCCGAACTCGAAAGAGTTTGGTCGGCTTAGCCCCACTTAGTTAGATGGTGAAAATGTAGGGCCGGCGCTTGCCGCCGCGCCGCGTTTGTTTGATCCATTCTCTGCGGCACGGCGGCAAGCCGACTCGCAGGCTTGACAAGCCAGAGCGCATTTTCGATTTTCCTCCGCTTCTATGGACTTTCTAACCGGATTTCTCACCATCGTACTGGTCCTCGTCTCGATTTTCATGGTTCTCCTCGTGCTCATGCAGCGTGGCAGCCAGAATGGCGGCCTCGGAGCTGCGATGGGTGGTGGTATGGCCGAGTCGGCCTTGGGAGCTGAAACCTCAAGCGTACTCTCCAAGTGGACCCGCAACACGGCGATCGTCTTCTTCGTATTGGTCTTCGGCCTCTACCTCGGCCGCCTTTGGGTACACGAACAAAAGCTGGCCGAAGCCGAGGGGGGAGTCTTGCCCGAGTTCGCTACCGAAGAGCCGTCCGACGCTTCGAATCCAGTCGAGGAGCTCATCTCCGAAGCGGAAAAAGCCGCGACCGATCTCGAAAGCGAAGTCGCCGATCCAGCAGAGGAAATTCCAGCAGAAGCCCCTGTCGAGACGCCGACTGCTCCAGTCGAGTAGGACGCATTCCAAACATTCAGCGAATGGCCGGGTCACAAAGCTCCATGGGAGTTTGCCCGGCCTTTTTTATGCGTAGAATAGTAGAGCTTCGCCGATTCGCACGGACCGCTCTGCTTACCGGTTTGCTTTTCCCTCTAGCCATGCCAGACGAGCTTTCCGCTCGGCGCCGTCACGGTCCTAGTCCGCTCGATACGCTGGGCGAGGAGGTCAGCCAAGCAAAGGGCTGGGAGATCCTGAGTGCCTACCGTCGGCTAGGCCTGTCCGGCGACTACCGCTTCAATTTTCAGCTGCGAATCATGCCGCGCGGAGAGAAGACCCGTACGGTACCGGGAGTCCTGCTTGGCACCATGACCGAGCAAGGTCCTTTGACTCGCATCGATCTGGCGTTGCGACCAAGCGAAATCGACGAACAGGCTCAGATCATTCCCGCTGCGGTGAAGCGTCTGCTTTTACAGAACGGACTGTTCGCGAACGCCGTCGAACGCGACAGCGAGGCGACAACGGGAGATGCCCTTCAACCGATCGCTTCCGACCGCTATTTCCAGCCCATAGCAGGCAGCGACTTCACGGTATTCGATCTGCTCATGCCGTATGCCTTTTGGCAGAACTTCGTCTACGAAGGGCGCACCAAGCTACGCAGTCGTCCCACGCATGTCTTCTGGTTGTATCCGCCAAAGGAGGACAAGCTCATGCAACGCCACGTATCCGGAGTTCGGATATTTCTCGACGAGGAGTTCAACGCCCTGATTCAAGTCGAGATCTACGCTCCTGACAAGACGCTTGCCAAGACCGTCTCCGTCATCGCCTTCAAACGGGTCGACGGCGAAGGCATTCCCAGCCAGATCGATGTTCGTGACGAGAAGACTCGCAACAAGACCCGTTTCAAAGTGCTCGACGCTGCTATCGGAGTCGATCTGCCGCCGGAGGTCTTCCAGTTGGAAGGCCTCTCCTCGAACGTCTACGGTACCGAACTGGCTACCGTCGAACCCTAGTGTCGGTGTCGCGGTCCCGCGCCCTCGATTCGCCCTCATCATCCCCCCTCCTCATCTTCATCCTCATCCCAGGATAAAGATGAGGATGAAGAAGAGGATGAGGATGAGAAACGTAATGGGCGCGGGCTGAAGCTCCGCTCAGGAGTCTGCGGCCTTTCGAAGAACCATCATAGATCGATTTCAGGTAGGGCCCGATCGCCGAGCGGGCTGCGGAGAATGGATCCTGCAACACGGCCCGCTCGGCGATCGGGCCCTACCTCAAGCCGCATGGTGATCCAGGTGCAGTTCGGGACCAACCCATACACGACTTGCCAAACGAAAAATGCGTCTAGCCTCGTCGTTGCTCCCAGGGGCCAGTTATGGCGAGGGTCGTCCCGGGATTCCACTGGAGATTGACGAAAAGGGTGCTTCCGTCGGGGGAGAAGCAGGCGCCGGCCAATTCGCTTTCGAAAGCGATGTGTCCCAAGTGGTAGATGCCTCCTTCCGGAGTGATGCCAACCAGAGCGCTCGACTCGCCGTCGTCTTCGCAAACGATAACGTCGCCCCAAGGGGCAACTGCGAGGTTGTCGCAGCTTTTGAGCAGCTGACTCTTCTGAGATTCGATGAAGAGCTCCAAGCGGCCCGGGCTTTCCGCTTCGCGAGGGGTTCCCTCGTATTCGCTTGGCTGATACTTGAAGATCTGGCCGAAGCGTTTGGGTCCGCCGTTGGTGCAAGCGAAGTAGGCGACACCATTTCCGAAACTCATGCCTTCTCCCCTGGCGAAGCGCGCGGCTCCGGCGTTGTATCCGCGGTAGCGCAGATCGTCGTCTGGAGATTCGACCTCTTCGAGATCCAGCCACACCGTATCGATTGGCTGGCCAAGAGGCATCGCCGCGTCATCCCAATTGCGAGTGTCGAGGCCCGAGGAGTCTTTCACGGCGAGAGCTTGGAGTTTGCCGCCGTCGATCATTTTCCCAGGGGTTTTGGGGATGAAACGATAGAGGAGTCCGTCGGGCCGGTCCTCGGTTAGGTAGACGATTCCCGATTTGGGATCGACGGCTACGGCTTCGTGATTGAAGCGGCCCATGGCCTTGAGAGCCACGCCGGGTGTCAGTCCCATCTCCGAACTCGCCGGCACCTCGAAGCAGTAGCCGTGATCCTGTTCGAAACGATCGCCTTTGCCGGCGATCGTTTCCTCGCAGGTGATCCAGCTGCCCCAGGGAGTAGGTCCTCCCGAACAGTTTCGGAGGGTGCCGGAGAGGCTGAGGCTGTGCTGCTCCAAGCTCTGCGTCTTGGTGTTGTAGATCAGGGTGGTGGTGCCGCCTGGGCAGTAGGGGGTTCCGTGGCTGGCGTCGTAGAGATAGGGTTTCGCTTTTTCGTAGAGCGCGTCCTGATGTACGAATGGACCGAATTCGCCGCGGTCCGGGCTCATCTCGTGATTGCGTACCAGGATGGTTTTGCCGTTCGGCCCAGGGAAAGCAGCCATTCCATCGTGGGCTCCCGGCACGAAGAATCCGTCGTCCATTCTCTCTCCTCGAGTTGAGAAGGAAGAGTAGCTGAAGCCTTTGGGCAGTTTGAATACCCCTTTCGGATCGTCGAGAAGCGGCCCGAAGCCAATGGCATCTTTGGCGGAGGGACTGGACGAGCCGAGCACGTAGCGGTGCAGTCCGGCAAAGCCGAGAGCCAGGGCGGATTTCTGGATGAAGGCGCGGCGGGAAGGGGTCTTCGACATGAATCGAGATCCTAGACGCCACAGGAGCGTTGTCTATTGAAACTCCGTAACGTTTTGGTGAAGCGAGCGGCAGCTCGCGAGAGGCGAGTTCAGGCGCGCAAAGAAAACTTCAAGGTTGAAGTTTTCTTTGCGCAGGGGAGGTGGGGTGTCGTTGGCTGTCGTTTGTCGGAGGAATGAGGTAGGGGGCTATGGTGCCGGCTAGCGCCGGGGGGAAGAGGCCTTCGATGCGGACGCCGTCGTCGAGGGTTTCCTGGTGGCGGATGCCGCCGATGCTGTGCAGCTTCGAGATAACGTCGTAGCGATCGTGCGGCACCAGCAGTTCGGTCGAGCGGTAGGCTGCGTTGAGCTGATCGGCGAGATGGCGCTTGAGTTCGTCGACGCCTTCGCCTGTCGCTGCGCTGAGGTAGAGAGCGTCTTTGTGGGTGAATAGAAAACGTTCCCGATCGCTTGGGGTTTCTAGAGCGTCGATTTTGTTGAATGCGACGATCATCGGATTTTCCTCGGCCCCGATTTCCTTTAGGACTTCCATGGTCGTATCGAAGTGCTGTTCGGCATCGGGATTGGTGACGTCGATCACGTGTATCAGAATGTCGGCGACGACGGCTTCCTCCAGCGTGGCCTTGAAGGCTTCGACGAGTCGATGAGGCAAGCGTCGCACGAAGCCCACTGTGTCGGTGATCAAGGCATGCTGGCTGTTCGGCAGCTCGAGGCGGCGGGTGGTTGGATCGAGCGTAGCGAAGAGCTTGTCCTCTGCGAGGACTTCGGAGTTCGTCAGGGCGTTGAGCAGGGAGGACTTGCCAGCGTTGGTGTAGCCCACGATGGCCACGGTCGGCACGGGCTTTCTCAGGCGCTTGGCTCGCTGCACATGGCGATGCTGGATGACTTCCTTGAGTTCCTTCTTCACCACCGCGATGCGGTCTCGCACCATGCGACTGTCCGCTTCGAGCTGGGTTTCTCCCTGGCCGCGGGCTCCTGTGCCGCCACCTCTTTGTCGACTGAGGTGAGTCCAGGCTCGTCGCAAGCGAGGCAGAGAATATTCCATGCGAGCGAGCTGCACTTGCAGGGCGGCTTCCTTGGTGTGGGCCCGTTCGGAAAAGATATCGATGATGATCTCCTGTCGGTCGATGACGGCTATCTTGGAAGCTGCTTCCCAGTTGCGCTGCTGGGCAGGAGTGAGCTCGTCGTCGAAGATGATCACGTCTGCCCTCAGTTCGCGGGCCAGGGAGACGAGCTCCTCGACCTTGCCGCTGCCGAGCAGAAACGCGGGCTGAGGTTTGCGCAGCTTCACCACCAGCCGATGTACCGTGGGGATATCGAGGTTGCCGGTGAGCTCCTCAAGCTCGTCGAGCAGTCGTTCCGCCTCTCCAGTCGTCATTTGCGGGCTTTGAACCCCGACGAGGATGGCTCGTTGGACTTTTTTTCTATTTTCTTCGAGATCGAACATATTTGAGCGGCGGGCCTTCGCCCGCACAAAGAGACCACTAATGGGGCTGCTTCCTTAGGAGGCAATTGCAAAGCGCGAAGGTCTTTTTCTTCGCGAATCGGCGCAATGCTTTATACAAACCTTACGAGATTCGATTTTCTGCTATGATGGTCCCTACGTGATGACCCGTTATATATATTTCAGACGATGCATTGGCTAGTGAAACCATGACGTGAAACGTCGGTCTAGGCCGCAAACCCATGATCGAATAAAAAAGAAATGAATCTCCATTTTCTTTAAATATAGGATTGCTAACGCTTGGCGAGTTGATCCTATCGCGAACGTTTCCTAAACATGCTGATCAAATCCTCCTCCCGTTCCCTGTTTTGTCGCCAAAGACCATCGGCTAATTGCTATATCAATCGGCCGCGTTTGCTTGACCCGGATTTTAGATCCGCAGCGAAGCGCTTCTGATTCGAATCGAGATATAGCAAACGATGAATAGCATTGCGCCTCTTTTGAAGACGCTGGTCGCTTGCGTGGCGATTTCGGCGCTGACTGACCTCGGCCTGGCTGAGAGCCTCCGCATGAGTTGGAAGGACAATTCCAGCAATGAGCTAGGCTTCCATATCTATCGATCTTCGGATGGAAAGAAGTTCAAGAGGATTGGCTCGACTACCAAGAACAAGAGCAGCTACGTCGACCATGCAGCGAAAGCGGGCGTCAAGTATTGGTATCGAGTGACCGCCTACAACAAATTCGGGGAGTCTGGTTACAGCAACGTGAAGCAGGTGAGGCTTGCTCTGCCCGCTCCCTCGAAACCAAAGGCGAAGGTGGCGAAGACGTCATCGAGCAACGGTTCGAAGGCTGGCAAATCGAGCACGTCCTCGAAAAATGGATATGCAAAGTCGAGTTCCTATTCGGCGTCGAACATCTACTACTCTGGCGTTGTCGTTTCGAACTCGGGCTCTGTTCCTCTAGTGATGCGAGCGGCCCCTCGTTCTACGACATCCGCCTCGACGATGTCCGCCTGGAAGATGGGGAAGGGGACGAAACGAATTGGCAGTAGCAAGACTTGGTCGAGAGAGAAGCGAAGGAAGTCTATCGATTATGTAATTCGGACCGCCAGGTTGTACCCGCCGGTGCGTGGAATCTCCGAACCGGCTCTGTTTTTGAATGCGACTCGAGGAGAAGTCGTTACGATTTTCGACCGGCTTTCGAAGTCTTCCGGGATAAGGATGTTCGAGATTATCGATGCTCGTTCCTATGTTTTTCGGGGAGCTCGGATTAAGGAGATCTATTCCGTTGGTCCGTTTGGTTCTAAGGGCAACGGGTTTTCGGTCAGGTTTCGCGTCAACGAGCCGAAAGGCGTTTTGTATGATATTGTTGGCATGATCCCGGATGTCAATGACATGAAAAAGGGTCAGCTTAGGGGTCGTCCGAAAATCGTTTTATATAGTGAAGGGGGAAGGATTCTCAAAACGGGAGGAGTCGGATCTGCTGCCAAGTCCGGCATAGCGAAGAGAGCTTCTCTGGCCCCGCTGGGCAAAACGGACGCTTCGACGCTTTCAGTGAAGCTAAGGCCGGGCATTTATACGGTTCATGTCTTTTCTACTCGAAAGGTAGATGCGAAGACGCTGGCTGGATTGAGCATCAGGCGGCGTTGAGGGTTTCCGATTTGGGACGTAGCGCGAAGCTTAAGCCCGCCGTTTGCAATGCAGGATACAACCATCGTGGTCGCGGGCTGAAGCTCCGCGCTACGGACTGGGCAAAACGAACGAAGAATACCATAGCCAAATAAAAGGCCCGAACCGTTTTTTCGGTTCGGACCTTTGTTATGGAATTGCAGTTCGAGCTATGCCTCGAGCGCGGCCTGAGCGGCGGCCAGACGAGCGACAGGCACTCGGTTTGGCGAGCAGCTCACGTAGGTCAGTCCGACGTGGTGGCAGAACTTTACGGAAGCAGGGTCGCCGCCGTGCTCGCCACAGATGCCGAGCTTGATATCGGAACGGGAAGCCTTGCCTTTGTCGACGCCTAGGCGAACCAGCTCTCCTACGCCGTCCTTGTCGATAGAGGCGAAGGGGTTTTGAGGCAGGATGTCCAGATCCTTGTACTTGCCGAGGAAACTGCCGGCGTCGTCGCGGCTCATGCCCAGAGTGGTTTGGGTGAGGTCGTTGGTGCCAAAGCTGAAGAATTCGGCGGTCTTGGCGATCTGGTCAGCAGTGACCGCAGCGCGGGGCACTTCGATCATGGTGCCGACGAGATAGTCGATCTTGACCTTCTTGGCCTTTTGGACTTCAGCGGCGACGCGGTGCACGATGGCGACTTGGTTGTCGAGCTCGTCCTTGAAGCCGACGAGAGGGATCATGATCTCTGGCTTAACCTTGATAGGCTTCTTGAGCGAAAGCACTTGAGCGGCTGCTTCGAAAATGGCGCGGGCCTGCATTTCGGTGATCTCGGGATAGGAGATGCCGAGGCGGCAACCACGATGGCCGAGCATAGGATTTTGCTCGTGCAGGGCGTGGACGCGGTCGCTGACGACATCGGGGGAGACCTGGAGGTGCTCCGCTAGCGAGCGGCGAGCTGCGTCGTCGTGGGGGAGGAACTCGTGCAGCGGCGGATCGAGTAGACGGACGGTAACAGGGCGTCCTTCCATCGCCTTGAAGAGGCCGTTGAAGTCCTTGCGTTGGAAGGGCAGGAGCTTCTTGAGAGCCTTCTTGCGAGAGGCTTCGTCGGGGGCGAGAATCATCTCGCGCATGAAGGTGATGCGGTCGCCTTCGAAGAACATGTGCTCGGTGCGGCAGAGGCCGATACCTTCGGCGCCGAGGGCTACGGCGGCCTTTGACTGGTCTGGCGTGTCGGCGTTGGTACGCACGCCGAGCTTGCGGTACTTGTCGGCCCAATTCATGACCTGCTCGAAGAGCTGGTAGGTGTAGCTCTTTTCGGCCTTCATCTTGCCGTTGAGCACTTGGGTGACCTCGGAAGGAGCGGTGTCGACGTGGCCAGCGAAGATCTGACCGGTGGTACCGTCGATGGAGATGTGGTCGCCTTCCTTGAGCGTGGTCTTGCCGGCGGTGAGGGTCCGGGCGGCGTAGTCCATGTGAATGTCGGAGGCGCCGCAGATGCAGACCTTGCCCATCTGGCGGGCTACGAGGGCGGCGTGAGAGGAGACACCGCCGCGAGAGGTGAGGATGCCGTCGGAGGCGATCATGCCGCGAAGGTCTTCGGGAGAGGTTTCCTCGCGGCAGAGCACCACGGAATTGCCTTTGGCCACTTCCTTCTCGGCGTCGGCCGCGTTGAAGACGATCTTTCCAGAAGCAGCGCCGGGGCCGGCTGGAAGACCGGTGGCCATGAGCTTGGCGGACTTGATGGCCTTGGCGTCGAAGATGGGGACGAGGAGGCTGGAGATCTGATCGGCGGGGATCTTGGTGACGGCGGTCTTTTGCGTCATCAGCCTTTCCTTGGTCATCTCGACTGCGATGCGTACGGCGGCCAGGCCGGTGCGCTTGCCGTTGCGCGTCTGCAGCATGTAGAGGGTGCCGTCCTCGATGGTGAACTCGAAGTCCTGCACGTCGCCGAAGTGCTTCTCGAGCTTCTTGCGCACGGCGCTGAGCTCCTTGAAGGACTTGGGCATGTCCTTGTTGAGCTGGGCAATTGGGAAGGGGGTGCGCACGCCGGCGACGACGTCTTCGCCTTGGGCGTTGATGAGGTATTCGCCGTAGAATACGTTTTCGCCGTTGGCGGGGTCGCGGGTGAAGGCAACGCCGGTGGCAGAGGTGTCGCCCATGTTTCCGAAGACCATGAGCTGGACGTTGACGGCGGTGCCCCATTCGGCGGGGATGCCGTACTTCTGGCGGTAGAGAATGGCACGCTCGTTTTGCCAGGAACTGAAGACAGCGCCGATGGCCCCGTCGAGCTGGGCGTGAACGTCCTGCGGAAAGGCACCGCCGGTGCGGTCCTTGATGAGCTTCTGGAAGCGCTTGATGACTTCCTTGTTGTTTTCTTCGGTCAGGTCGGAGTCGATGGTGACGCCGACCTCTTTCTTGACGGCCTCGAGCACGTGCTCGAAGGGCTCAGGCTCGAGTTCGCTACGGGACTGGACGCCCATGACGACGTCGCCGTACATCTGCACGAAGCGGCGATAGCAGTCGTAAGCGAAGCGGCCGTTGCCGGACTTGGCCTTGAGGGCTTCGACGGTCTTGTCATTGAGGCCGAGGTTGAGAATGGTGTCCATCATGCCGGGCATCGACTCGCGGGCGCCGGATCGGACGGAGAAGAGGAGCGGGTTCTTTTCGTCGCCGAACTTCTTGCCGCTTTCCTTTTCGACGATCTTGATGGCGTCGAGGATCTGGCCCTTTAGAGCGGTCGGGTACTTGCGGCCGTTTTCGTAGTAGGCGGTGCAGACCTCGGTAGTGATGGTGAAGCCGCCCGGCACGGGAAGCCCGATACTGGCCATCTCGGCGAGATTGGCGCCCTTGCCGCCGAGGAGCGTCTTCATCTTAGCGTTGCCGTCGGTCTTTTTGCCGAACGAGTAAACGTACTTGGGGGCCTTAGCTTTGGAGCTGGGCGCCGCTTTTTTCGCTTTGGTGGAGCGTTTAGCAGTGGATTTCAATGCCATCCTGATGTGCTTGGTTTTTGCGATTTCGTGTTGCGAAAAGCGGCCGAGGTGCCCCTTCCCGGTTTCAAAAAGGCTTCGTCATAGCAGGAGAGGTCACTCTGTCAATGGGAAGTGAGAGCGGACGCCTAATAGTCTTGCGGCGATGGCGATTCGAGACGGCGCCGCAGCGCTTGAAAGCTGGATACGCGATGCGGCTCGCCACCTCGCTCTTCTTCTGCTTCTACTTCTTCTTCTCGAAACAGGAGTTAGCTCTACTTTGTTGAATGATATTTGTAGGGCCGGCGCTTGCCGCCGCGCCGCGTAAGTTTGATCTATTCTTTGCGGCGCGGCGGCAAGCGCCGGCCCTACATTCCTAGCTGTTCCGGCGATCTAGCTGAGTAGAGCTAGATGAAGAAGTAGAAGCAGAAGAAGATCATGGTTCTACCTAGCGGGTCCGGTAGCTCTGCATGAGATCGATGACGGATTCGCGCAGGTCGAAGAGATCCTGACGTATTTCAGAGCTCCACTGGTGGGCTTGGGGATCCAGGCTCACGCAGGCTTCGAGCGTGGCGATAGTGAGGTGGACGAGGTGCAGGGCCCGCTTGAGAGTGGCGACCACGAAACCGGGCTCGGCTTCGATGCCGTCGGCGACTTCCTCGAGAGCAGCGATGAGCTTGCTGACCGTCATCTGGCTGTGCCAGACGAGTTGGTTCCAGGGGTTGGAGGGTTCGGTATTGAGGAGCTTGCGCGATTCAGTCTCGTAGAAGAGGCGGGAGGTGAGGTCCATCATTTCGTCTATGAGCGGATGGTTCGGCAAATCGTGGTCTTCTGCCGTTTCGTCGTCTCGTCGTCCGAGTTCGCTTTCGTCGAAAAACTCTTCGGTGACTTCGATGGATTCGATATCCCAGCCCATGGCTTCGGAGATGATGTTTTGGCAATCGGGGTCGTCTTCGTATTTCTCGAAGAGCTCGAGTAGCATGTCGCTGCGAGCGTCGGACTTCTGAAGGTAGGCTTCCCACTGAAATTCGTTCATCTCGCCTTCTTCGAAGTTGTCTCGCTGATCGACAGGATCGAGTACGCTGGCCAGTTCGTCCATGAAGTTGAACATGGCCTGTCGGTTGGCCTGCTGCTGGGCTCGTTCGCCGTCCTCGGACAGGCTCCATTTGGGAAGGCTGATCTTCCACTTGAAGTCGACGGACTCGATGAGGACGCGGCCGTTGGACTCGCTGAACCATTCCAGGTAGAGGCAATTTGCCCAGTGGAAGCCTGGCGGCTCTTCTGCGTCTGGATCGAGCTCTTCATCGTCTAGGATCTTCACCCGTTTCGAGGCAGTCATGTCGCCGACGGCGCCGTCTTGAAAGATGTCGAAACCGGTGTAGTCGCCCTCTTCGGGGTCCGGATTGCGAAACTCGAGTCTGGCTCCGGCAATATCGCGGTAGCAGTTTCCCTTTAGATTCAGCTCGATGGGCTGGTTGAGGCCCTTGAGCCAGACGGTTCCGACAACGCGGCCGGGCACTATATTTTGGATGAGTCCGCGGACTACGTACTTGTCGATTCTCCAGGCCATTCTGCGATCCCTCGCGATCTTTTCGGCGAGGGCAGCGATGTCAACCTCCAGAGGAATGGCCATACGGCCTGGCTTGACGCCCGAGTCTTTGGCGGGCACTTGGGTCTGGGTATTCGATGACTGACTACCTAAACCTGCTGGCCCTGATTGCTCCTGTCTTTCTGGTGATCTCCGTTGGGATGTTCGCCCGCCGGGTCGGGATACTGAGCCGGACGGCAGAGGACGGCTTGGTCGGACTCGTTTTGAAGATCCTCTACCCGTGTCTTGTAGTGAATGCGATGATACGGGCGGATTCCTTTCGAAATTCGCCGGACATCTTGATCGCTCCCTTGGCGGGTTTCGCGACGACCGGGCTGGGATTCCTGGCAGGCTATTGGTTTGGTCGGGCCTTTGGGATGACGCGCGGCGCGGGCTTGCGCACCTTCGCTTTCGCTGTGGGGATCTGCAACTATGGATACATTCCGATCCCCCTGGTGCAGGGCATGTTCGGCTCTAACGAGCTGGCGGTGCTTTTCATGCACAACGTTGGCGTGGAGGTAGCGATCTGGACGATTGGGGTGGCGATGCTCGCGGGAGCTTCCATTCGGGACGGAATCAAACGGGTGGCGAACCCGATGGTATTCGCCTTGGCGATCGGTATTCTTCTTAATCTGACGGGACTTTCCGAGAGCCTGCCGGGCTTTCTTTCGGGAGCTTTGAGCATGCTGTCGGCCACTGCTGTGCCGCTTGGCCTGTTGGCGATCGGCAGCAGCTTGGACGAGTTTCTGGATACGAAGGAGAGCTTGTATTCCGTACGCCATTCATTTGGCGGCATGGTCGTACGACTGGCTGTCCTGCCGCTCTTGGGCTTGGGGGTAGCTTGGTTGGCTCCGGTTTCGCTGGAGCTAAAGCGGATTCTGATCATCCAAGCGGCCATGCCTGCCGGGATCATGCCGATCGTGCTGGCCAAGCATTATGGGGGGCAATCCGTGGTGGCGTTGCGGGTCGTGCTCGCTTCGACGGCGCTGGGACTCTTCAGTATGCCTTTTTGGATACGTTTTGGATTGGGTTTGATTGGATGAGGAGCGCGTGGATGATTTTCGGCCCGCAGATAGCGCAGATTTCCGCAGATGGATTCATGGAAATGATTCGTTCTTCGAGAAGGTCGCAATGGGCATATCATTCAGAATGATAGTAGAGCGAAAGGAACGCCCATCTGCGGAAATCTGCGCTATCTGCGGGCCGAAAATTCCTAGCTTCTTGCCTCGACGAGGGTTTCGATTAGCTCCAGCAGTTTCCGGATGGAGAATGGCTTGTCGACATAGGCGTCGATATCGAGCTCGGCGCATTCCTCGGATTCGTTTTGAGGGAGGCCCGACATTACGACGACTTTGACTTCTGGATACAGAGTGCGCAGGGAAGCGGCTACATGGGCTCCGGAGGCTTTTGGCATGATAGAGTCGGTGAGCAGCAGATCGATGGGGCCATGATGGTTTCGAGCGATGGAGATGGCTTCCTGACCGTCCTTGGCCACAAGGAGCTGGTAGCCGCTTTGGCCTAGCCCGAGCTCCAGGATTTCGCGAACCTCTTCCTGGTCTTCCGCCACGAGGATGGTGGGCGAGTGGTCGCCGTCGGACGGGGCGCTGGGCATTCGCTTGCGGTGGTCGGTCTGCTCTTCGACAGTGGCTGCTTCGAGGGCTTCGGGGAAGTAGAGAGAGAATTCCGTACCTTGACCGATTGAACTCTCGACCATGAGATGACCGCCGTTGCCTTGAATGATCCCGTATACGATGGAGAGACCCAGTCCGGTGCCGGCTCCTTTCTTGGTGGTGAAGAAGGGCTCGAATATCTTTTCGAGCATCTCTTGGGAAATGCCGTCGCCGTTGTCCCGGACCGATACCTTGGCGTAGCGTCCGGGTTCGGGCACTCCCGTGATGAATATCTCGGAGCCGGTGAGTTCAACGATGGATGTATTCAAACTGAGAATACCCTCGTTGGTCTTGATGGCTTCCTGGCCGTTTACCACGAGATTCATGACAACCTGCTCGAGTTGGGTGGGATCGATGCGGGCGTTGCAGAGATTGGGGTCGAGATGGGAAGTGAAGCGGATATCCTTTTTCAGGATACTGGAGAACATGGGGGTGAGGCTGCTGATGATGGTGTTCAGATTCGCCACGACGGGGCGGTCGCTTTTCGCCCGACTGAAGGAGAGCAGACGGCTGGTAAGGCGACTGGCGCGGTCCGTGATCTTGAGTATCTCGTGCGAGTAGACGTGGTCCTTCTTGGTGAGGTCTCGGGAGTTGCAGAGCAGTTCGCTGAAGCCGCGCAGACCGGCTAGCAGGTTGTTGAAGTCGTGAGCGATGCCGCCAGAGAGACGGCCGACGGCCTCCATTCGCTGGGCGTGGCGAAGCTGTTCCTCGAGTAGTCGTTTTTCCGATACGTCGCGGAGCGTGACGAAAAAGGCGATCGCGTCGCCAATTGGCGTGCGGTTGACGGTCATTTCCACGGATCGAACCTTTCCGTGTATGGTAGTGAACTGGCCACTGGCCCGGTGGTTGGTCTCCGGGTCGTCGACCATTTTTCGGAACTTGGATATGCGGAAAATCTCGTTTTGGGGAAAGAGGTTTTCGAGGCGCTGGCCGACCAAACGACCGGCATCGAGGAAGTCGATGGCAGCGCGATTGGCTTCGATGATGACTCCGTCTTTCGGCGAGACCAGCAGAAGGGAATCCATGGAATTGTCGAAGAGGGAGCGAAATTTGACCTCGCTGCGCAGGACGGCGTTTTGCGTGGTTTTCGATTCGGTGATGTCGGTGTGGAAGGATATGTAGCGCTTGACCTTCCCGTTTTCGTCGACGACCGGATTGCCCGCGACGCGTACCCAATACGGGGCGCCGTTCTTCTTATAGTTAACTAGCTCGGCGTGGTAGGCTTTCCCTTTGCGTCGCCGTTCCTTTACATAGCTGACGGTTTCAGGATCCGAGAGAGGGCCTTGCAGGAGATCGAGAGGAAGCCTGCCGTCCATCTCCTCCAAGGCGTAGCCTGTGAGTTCGTTGAACGCGTGATTGCACCAGGAGACGTGGGCCTGAGCGTCGGTTACCAGAATGGGTAGCTGGACCTTTTCGGCCAACATGGAGAAGAGCTGAGGGTCTTCCAGGATGTTTCTCACTTCGGATTCTTCGCGATGGAGTCCGACAATTCTCCGGGTAGAGTCTCCTTGGGCCGCTAGATTCCGGCGCGCGATGGTGGAGAGCCAGCGGAGCGTTCCGTCTTGGGAGCGGATGCGGTAGCGGAGATGAAAGCTCTCGGTTTCGCCAGAAAGCAGACGAGCGAAGCGGGAGCGAAACGTTTCCTGATCTTCTCGCGCTATTTTTGAAATCCAGTCTTCTATGCCGACCTCTCGCGAGGACCCGTTCGATGCGCCGGATTCGGGAGAGTTGTCGAGAAGCATTTCGAAGCGCGCGTCTTCGACACTCATCGACCAGAGGTCGAGAGTGGCTCCGTAATCGTTGCTTGGCGTTTCCGAGTGGGTGATGGATGAGGCTTGGATCTCTTCCATTTTACAGAGGACTGCGACTTCGTTTGCGCTGGTGGCGTTCTTCTCTAGGGAGAGCGTTATGCAGTAGGGGACTGCGCTTGCCCGGTCCTCGTGAAATTCGAGTCTGAGAAATCTTTGGGAGCTAGAGTCCTTGGAGGCGATCGTTTCCTCGATGGCTCGGCACAGGTCCCTGAGCTGGCGACCTTCCAGGTTGCGACAGTCGTAGATGGGGTGGGGCTGGCGACCATCGAGCCCCAACGCTTTTGCGGCACGGCGATCGCAATCGACTACTTCAAACTGGAGATCGACCAGAAAATAAGCGGTCCGCTTTGACATGCCAGAAGGAACTAGAGCGTTGATCTCCAGCTCTAGTTGCTCGCGAATCGCACCGTTTTCGTGCTGGTTTCGAGTTTGAATCGGCTGGTCGGGAGGCATTGTTGGGAGGACTGTGGCTCGCTTGCCAAAAGGTTTGCATGCTCGACCAAAAGCTTACCTATAAGCTCCTCACTAACAAGGCGCTTGCGACCTTTTATCGGGAATTCACGAACTATTTCGTGGGTTCACTTATGGAGTCCTAGTGCATACGCTAGCCGAGTTATGAGCCCTTTTACCATAGACCCTGAAACGTCCAACCCAAAGGCTTTGCTTGCCGACTTGGTGGGTATCGACAGCGTCAATCCGGCCTATGGAGGTCGTGGCGAAAAAGGGATTGAAGACTATGTCGCTTCTTGGCTTGCGGAACGAGGAATTGCCTATCGAATCCAGCCTGTCGCATCTGGAAGGTCTAACGTGGTCGCTCGACTGGGGCCAGCCTCGGAGCCGGCCCTTCTGCTCGAAGCCCACATGGATACCGTCTCGACGGTCGGTTGGGCGGAGGGCAGTCCTTTCGAATTGAAGGAGCGAAATGGGCGTCTGTACGGGAGAGGAGCCTGCGACACCAAAGCCAGTCTTGCGTGCTTCATGCTCGCAACTAGTTTTTTCCATCGAAATCCACAGAGGTTGAAAGGCGCTTTGGTATTCGTGGCTTCGGTCGACGAGGAAAACGAGCAAGCAGGAGCCTACGAACTGGCTAAACTGAAGAGCGAACTGGGAATCTCTCGGGCGATCACGGGAGAGCCCACTCGCAGCGATGTGGTTTCGAAGCACAAGGGCGTTGGCCGCTATGGAATTGCCACCACTGGCAAGGCGGCCCACGGTTCGAATCCGGAGCTAGGCGTGAACGCAGTCTATCAGGCAGCTCGTATCTGTGGCGAGCTCGAGCGCTTGGGCGAAGGACTGGATAGGCGTGTCGCTTCCGATGCAATGGAGAAGGGCACGGTGAATCTCGGTCGGATCGACGGTGGTTCGGGGTTCAACATCGTGCCGGACCGCTGCCGCCTGGATATCGACCGCCGCTTTGGAGTTCTGGAGTCGGCGGCTGAAGCTCGGGCGGAGCTGGAGGCAATCTGTCGCCGCGAACCGGGCAGCGAGTTGACGGTTTTTCTGGAGCGACCTCCCTTGAGGGGCGAAAAGTCTGCCAGCTTCGTTTCGGAGTTTCTTGCTGCCGCGCAGAGAGCCGAGGTGAACATTGCGGAACGACAGACCTCCTATATGACGAATGCGGTTGCCTACGAGTCTGCAGGCATCCCCTCCGTGGTGTTTGGTCCGGGAGATATTGCCCAGGCGCACAAGAGCGACGAGTTCATCGCAGTCGGCGAGATGGAGCGCAGCCTGTCCATCCTGATCCATCTGCTAAGTCGCTGATCGGCCCGGGGGAGGGTTTGCCAGGAGGGAGAGCGTTCGATCGCATTTCGCCAGCCTAGCACAGCCCTGAGCCGGGTCGAATAGTCAAACGATCCACAAAGCTCTGAAGCCTCGTCAAGTGTCTGCGCCGAAAAGTTCAAGGTTGTCTTTTTAAGTGGCAAGATCCTTGTGTAGAGTGGCTTATGGATGCGTTTGAATCGTGGTGGGCTGTTGGCCGTATCGCAAGAAACAGACCCGGTGTGGCACTTGTTTACGGGGCCTCTGAGCCATCGGATTTGGGCAGATGCGTAGAGTGGATTCTCCATCTGGTAATAAACTAGGCTACTCAAGCAGTTTCCCCAAAAAGCAGGCTCAACTTGGGCCGTTTGGCTGCCGATAAGACTAGACGCGACCCCTTCGTCACCAACCTTACCACCGAGACCGAATATGGTATTTGCCCTAGTCGCCATCATCTTGGCTGTCGCCATGCTCAGCTATATGGCCCATCGCGGAACCCAGACGTATCTGTCTAGCTCGATCGTCGATGTTATCGGGGCGGTTGACGGGCGTACCGTGGAGGTGTTGCTCAACAAGCGCAAGGAGCGGGTCATGCTTGCGGGCGTCGGCTTTCCGGCGGGTGACCAAAAGTCGGAGAGCGACGCTCTACAGGCCGTGCACGATGTCATCGTCGGTCGTCGACTGTACATGCATATCCACAAAGAAGTGGAGGGCTGCCGCTACGTTTCCTTGAAGTCGTCGAATGGCGATTGCTTCAATTCGATGCTGTTGAACAAGGGCATCGCTCGCTACGATTCGACTGGCGTCGGCTTTCTGGCTGATTTGGTCGAGGCCGAGAGCATCGCCAAGAATGCCGAGATCGGCATTTGGGACAAGAACCGGGCATTGTTTCGCCATCTCACCAAAGAGAGCGAAACTAGCCTGACTGGTTCTGCCGACGAGTTCGTTTCCGAGAACGAATAGGAGCAGTGTGATTGCTCGCGCGCGGTTGGACGGCCGCTTGGCTGAGTTTGTAGATTCTCGACATCTCGCATTCAGGCCGATCCAAGCGAATCGAACCCATTCCTAGTGTCGCGTCACGGATGGGCTGTGGCAAAGAGTAGCGTGGATCCCGCAGGGCACATTGGCGTCAACTTAACGTAAGAAGCATCCTTTGGAGGGCAACGCTCCGTCGTTGCCGCACCGGTTGTTCCCCCCTGTAGGCTCTGCGGTCCCGCAGTCGCGCATTGGCGTCAACTTAACGTGAGAAGCATCCTTTGGAGGGCAACGCTTCGTCGTTGCCGCACCGGTTGTTCCCTGTGTAGGCTCCGCGGCAATGACGGAGCATTGCCCTCCAGCCCACCGCCTTTCGGCTTAGGTTGACGCCAATGCGCAGAGCGGAATCCGCGCTACCTTTCACGCGTTACGCGACAACTAGGCAAAGCTAGAACGCGGAGCGGCGACCGATGCGGAGAGGGCCTCGGCCTGCCTTCTTCTCGAAGTTCGGCTTTTTCCAGGCGTTCGGATCCTTCGCTTCGCCAGATCCGGCAGGGCCTTCTGCGTCTGCTTGAGGTTCGCCCTCGATCTTGGCGTTCGGAGCTGTTTGCGTTTTCGTCTCGAGAGGGTCGAGCGCTCCCGAGTCCGGCTTGGGTAGGGTGTTTTCGCGCTGACCTGATTCGGCTGCCTCCTCCATCTTCTGGAGGTAAGCTTCCATCTTGCGCAGCTCGGCCTGTTTGGCCTGCAGCTCCTGGATGTCCTCTTGGAAATTGTTGCGAGCCTGTTCGAAGAGACGTACCTCCTCCTTGAAGTTGGCCTCAGCGACTTTCTGTTGCAGCTGCTCTTCCTTGATTTTGGTCTGGAGCTCGCGCAGCGAGATTTCCGCGTCGCGGCGTTCTACTTGGATCTCGCGCTGGTTCTTTTCATGAGTGTCCTCGGCCAGTCGACGCTCGATTTCGAACTGCTCGATTTTTTCCTGGAACTTGCTCTTCTCGATTTCGAGGAGGCGTTTCTGCTCCTCGATTTCCAGAGCATTCGCCTTCTCCTGGGAGTCGGCTTTCTCGATCGCTTCGGCGAGTTCGCGGTCACGTTGCTGTATGATGAAATCCTTTTCGGAGAGCAGTTCCTTGGCTTCCAGCAGCTCTTCGTTGAGCTTGTCCATGGCTTCCTGCTGCTCTGCCGACACTTCCGAAACGGCCTTTTCGAGGCTCGTTTCCAAATCCTGGATACGAGCCTGGGCTTCGAGGCGTTCGGCATTGGCCTGGGCGAGCTTCTCTTCGAACTCGCTCTTGATGGCTTCCACTTCCTCGGTAGCGACGCCTGCCTCTTTGGCGGCTTCTTCGACGGTTTGATCGAATTGCTCGCGCTGAGTCTTCAGTTCGGCGATTTGGCTTTCGAGGCCTAGCCTGTCGGCTGCTAGCTTGTCTGCTCGCTCGGAAAGAGCCTCCTCTTCCGAATCGAGATTTCTGATACGCTCGAGCAGTTCGCCGCTCAGGCCATTGCTTTCGAGTTCCTTGAAGGTGGCGCTGGTCTTTTCGAGGCTAGTCAGGGCTTGCGAGAGCTCGCCGCTGACCTTGTCGCGCTCGTCTAGCGTTTCCTGCAGTTTCTTCTTGAGCTTCTCGAGCTCGGCAGGATCCGCTCCGCCGGATCCCGAAGACTCGCCGCCTTCGGTTGGGGAGCTCAGGCCCAGCAGGCCTTCGATTTCGACGATGTCATCCCAGGTGATATCGTCTTCGCTGCTTTCGGCCCGCAGAGAGGAGTTGACGCTTTCGATGATCTTCTTGAAGTCCGAAGGGCCCTCGATGACTTCGGTGACTCCGGCTCGGATGCAGCCGATGACGGACTCCATAGTCTTCTCTTCTACGAGGAAAAGGATGGGCAGCTTGGGATGGGCCTGTTTCAGGCTAGAGACGAGACCGAGATCGGGCTGGTTCTCCGGCAGGCTTTCGTCGGTTATCGCCAAGTCGAAGCTCTGATGCTTGGCAACTTCCACGGCTTGGCCTGCGTTGCTCTGGATCGTGACTTGATAACCGGATCCGGATAGCAGGAAGGAAAGGGCTTTGGAATCCTGCTGGTCTTCGCGGACGATGAGAATCTTCTTGTTCAAAACTGGTCCTGTGGTTTGCGATTGGAGTGAGTCGTATCAGGTAAGGCGGCTTACAGAAGTTCTACGGACTTCCGCCCCCTATTCTGTAGCCTTAACGGATATTTTATGCGGTTTTGATGCCCATTTTTCAGGAAGACCAAAGGATGCTGAGGCTGTCGGAGCACTCGTTTCGACGACTCGCCGCGAAATGCCTCGCAAAGCTAGTGACTGGGGTGTCTACCCGTCTTACCCTTGGAGGATGTCGAATAAGTCCGACTTCCGGCGTAGCTGCATGGGTGAAAACGCGTATCTCTGGGGTTCATCTCACGCGTTGTTTGCTGTCTGCCCAGACCGCGTTCTTACGAACGCGGCTACGTTTGCAACGCGGTTTCGGGAGAAATCAACCGGGAGACTGCTGAATACCATTCAAACAAAACGCCCTGTCTCCGGAATTTGGAGACAGGGCGTTTTTTTGCGGCAACTTTTTCGACTGGCAGTCGATCTAGGAACGTCGCGTCGTGGCGACGTAGAATTCCTTGAATACCTCCATGCGGCGGCGCTCGCGTTTCTCCATCTCGATCTCCTCCGCGGTATGCTGTTTTTCTTTGACAGCCATGATCTTACGCATTCTGGAAAGGGCTATGTTCTGCAACTGCCGGACTCTCTCGCGAGTGATGTTGAAGATCTGGCCAACTTCCTCGAGCGTGAGCGGCATGTCTCCCTCCAGGCCGAAACGTAGCTTGATGATTTCAGCCTCTCGGCTGTCGAGATCGGCGATCATTGCTTTCAAGTCCATTTTGAGCGTCTTGTCCTGCAGGTTTTCGTAGGGGGTGGGAGAGTTTTCGTCGCCTACGATTTCTCCGAATTCCGTGCTATCGCTTCCATCGCCTACCGGAGCGTTTAGCGAAGCCGGGCGTACGCTTACGGATTTGAGGTGGGCGACCTTGTTGACGGGAACCTCGAGCACTTCCGCCAGTTCTTCATCCGTGGGCTCGCGTCCGAGTTCTTCGGTGAGCATCATGGCCGTTTTGCGCATGCGGGAGATCTTGTCCACGAGATGGACGGGGAGTCGGATAGTTTTGCTCTGGTTCGCCAGGGCTCGCTTTATCGACTGTTTGATCCACCAGGCAGCGTAGGTGCTGAGCTTTCCTCCCTTTTCGGGGTCGAAACGCTCGACGGCCTTGATCAAGCCGATGTTGCCCTCGCTGATCAGGTCGAGTATCGGAAGGCCAAAGTCCTTGTAGTCATGGGCGATCTTCACCACGAGCCGAAGATTGGCTTTGATCATCAGATCGCGCGCCTCCTTTTCGCCTTTGCGAATACGGTGGGCCAGGGAGACCTCCTGGGATGGAGTGAGGAGAGGGATGCGACCAATCTCCTGGAGATAGACCTTGATGCTGTTGCGCTCCATGGACTCCACCGGAGTGCGAGTCCGGGTCGTCTCTGAAAAACTTGGGTCGGAGAAAGCAGAGGAAGAGTCGACTGGATCGGTTGCTATCCGATCATCGCTGCCAGGGCTAGCCTTGGATTGCGATGCGAGGTTGGGAGCGAGCATCTGATTGGGCATGGTGTTGGATTAGGTTTGGAATTTCCGAAACGGGGTGAAGTAGCGCGTGGTTTTGGTGAGGGGCAGTAGGATGCCGTATGAGGAATACGCTTGGTTGGAAAGTGGGATAGAACCTAGTACCGAACTGGCTAGGTTGTTGAGCTTAAAACGATGCTAGGGTACTACACCTAACGAAATTAATAACAAATTTACGAATTTAACGTCAAACTTGTCTTGTTTTGCTCAATCCAGTGAGTCAAGGCCTATTTTTTTACAGAAAACGGCCTCTATTCCCAATTAATCATTTTCTTATGGGGAATATTAGAGGTGATTTATGGATGACTACCCTGAATTAGATTAGAGGGTAGTCACTGATCCAAAAATGCTACTGAGTGCGACTAGTCTAGAAAACGCTCGGCTAGTCCTACCGCCTTGAAAAGCGCGGATGCCTTGAAGATCGTTTCGTCGAATTCGCTTTTCGGCACTGAATCGGACACGATGCCGGCTCCTGCTTGGATGACCACGGTCTGGTCCTTGATCATGGCAGTTCGGAGCGTGATGCAGGAATCGAGATTTCCGTTGTAGCTGAAGTAGCCGAGCGCTCCGGAGTAGAACTCTCTCTGGTCGTTCTCGTTCTCGGCGATGATCTGCATGGCGCGGATTTTGGGAGCGCCGGAGACGGTGCCTGCCGGGAAGGTTGCTCGCATCAGATCGAAGGCGTTCTTTTCGGGAGCGATCTCGCCCTCTACCTGGGAGACGATGTGCATCACGTGAGAGTAGCGCTCGACTATCATGTAGTCAGGCACCTCCACAGAGCCGTAGGAGCATACTCGGCCGATGTCGTTGCGGGCCAGGTCGACTAGCATCAAATGCTCCGCGCGCTCCTTCTCGTCAGCCAGCAGCTCCTTCTCCAGAGCGAAGTCCTCCGCAACCGTCTTGCCTCGGTGCCTGGTGCCGGCGATAGGGCGGATTTCCACCTTTTGCTCCGTCAGGCGCACGTGCACTTCCGGCGAGGCTCCAACGATGGCGAAGTTGTCTGTCTCGAGCAGAAACATGTAGGGCGAAGGATTCACGTGGCGCAGCGCTCGGTACAGATCCAGGGGACTGCGTTCGAACCGCTTCTCGAACCGCTGGCTGAGAACCACTTGGATGACGTCTCCGGATCGAATGTACTCCTTGCTCCTCTCCACCATGTCTTCGAAATCCCTCTGCTGGAAATTGCCTGGCGGCACGTTTAGTCCTTCCGGCGGATCGAGGGGCGCCGACTGGAGAGAGCAGGGGGCCTCCAAACGGTTCTTCAGCTGCTCCATCTCCACTAGCGCTGCCTGGTAGGCCTCGGCGGGAGTGGAATGCCCTTCCAGTCGAGCATTGACCAGCAGCCGCATCGTCTGCTTTGCCCGATCGAAGATGACCATCGAATCCGCCAGCATGTAGTAGGAGAGGGGAGAGCCATGGCGGTTTTCCTTGGCGCAAGGCACGACTGGCTCGATGCGCGAAATGTATTCGTACGACAAATACCCGACCGCTCCCCCGGTGAAGGGAGCCAGCCCGTCGACTTCCACCGGTTGGTGTTTCGCGATCTCCTCCTCGATAAGCGTCAAAGGATCCTGTGGAGTGGGAATCTCTACCGCTTCCTGGCCGACTTCCTCGATGAGGGTGCGGTCCCAGTAGCTGGTGAAGATCTTGCGCGGACGGCAGGCGATAAACGTGTAGCGCGACAGGCGTTCGCCGCCCTCGATCGATTCCAGAAGGAAAGCCGGCCCATCGGTCTTGAGTTTCCCGTAGGCGGTGACCGGCGTCTCCAGGTCGGCCATCAGGTCAGCGTAGACGGGGATCACGTTGCCCTGCTTGGCGAGGGCTTCAAAGGTAGCGAGGTCGAGACTTGGATGAAGTTGATGGGCCATCGTTCAGGTAGAAATCAGGCCGCGAGGCTAGCTCGAATGCCTTGGCTGTCTATGAAATTGTCTTTGGGCGAGCAGCTAGCGGAGATGCAGTCCGCAGGGGGCGTCGGAAGGAGAGGAGACTCGATCTGGATTCGTTGGAAAAGATCGACTTGAAATGGCAGGGCAGAA
The DNA here is from genome assembly GCA_028284635.1 of Pelagicoccus sp. Lineage (GTDB taxonomy): Bacteria > Verrucomicrobiota > Verrucomicrobiia > Opitutales > Opitutaceae > Pelagicoccus. The sequence goes on along the minus strand of JANQRJ010000033.1, from coordinate 48,664 downwards.
GGGACTCGAACCCCTGACCCTCGGATTAGAAATCCGATGCTCTATCCAGCTGAGCTACTGCCCCGAAACGTCCGCCAGCCTGCTGGCTTCGGACAGGCTGCGGAAGAAACAGGACCGGTTTTGAAAACTCAAGTTCGAAAACGCGACACTTTGAAACACACCCAATCGTCAGGCAGACCAGAAAAGGCTTTGATCTTTTTCAACTGCTCGGCCTACTGCTTCTCGCTTCGAAATAGAAAGAACATGAGCTCGAACCTCTCCGACATCTCCCATGACCAATTGGCCGTGCGCCGCCAAAAGCTCGCCGATCTGCGGGCCAAAGACATGGATCCATTCCGGGCCGACTTTCAGCCTAAGCACTTTTCCGCCGAAGCCGTAGCCGCATTTTCGCCCGAGGCCGAAGCGGAAGCCCAGCCTGTGGTCAGCGTGGCCGGCCGGCTCATGGTTATTCGCAAGATGGGCAAAGCCCAATTCGTCAAGATCCAGGACCAGGCGGGGATCATTCAGATCTACGTGCGCTTGGACGGCATCGGCGAAGAATCCTATGCCGATTTCAAGAAGCTCGATCTCGGCGACATCATTGGCGTTGAAGGCCAGCTCTTTCAGACCAAGACCGGCGAGATCAGTATCCGCGCAAGCCGATACGTTCTACTCTCGAAGGCTCTCCGCCCGCTGCCCGAGAAGTTTCACGGCCTCACCGACGTCGAGCAGAAGTACCGCCAGCGGCACCTGGACCTCACTATCAATCAAGAGTCTCGGACTCGCTTCTTCGATCGCAGCAGGATCGTCAGCGGCATCCGGCGCTTCCTTGAAAAGCGTCAGTTTTTCGAAGTCGAAACCCCTATTTTTCAGAACATTGCCGGCGGCGCCGCAGCAAAGCCCTTCGTAACCCACCACAACACGCTCGATCGCGACTTCTTCATGCGAATCTCGCTCGAGCTCTACCTCAAGCGTCTATTGGTAGGCGGCTTCGACCGGGTTTTCGAGATCGGGCGCAACTTCCGCAACGAAGGCGTCTCCCGCCGCCACAACCCCGAGTTCACCATGCTCGAAGCCTATCAGACCTACTCGGACTACCGCGGCATGATGGAACTCGTGCAAAGCCTCATCCGCTACCTTGTGACCGACGTGCTCGAAGGCCGCGAAATCAAGATGCCCGACGGCGAAGTCATAGACTTTCTCGGCGAATGGCGGGAAGCCAGGTACAAGGACCTTGTTTGCGAAAAGCTCGAAGACCCGGACTGGTTCTCTCGTCCGAAGGAGGAAAAGCTAGCCAAAGCCAAGGAACTCGGCCTTGACGTCCAGCCCGACTGGGAGGACTACGAAGTCAGCAACGAAGTCTTCGGCAAGCTTATCGAGCCCGGCCTTGTCCAGCCGACCTTCGTCACTCACCTGCCGAAGGAGCTCTGTCCGCTCGCCAAGATAACTCGAGGAGACGATTCCACCATCGACGTCTTCGAGCTCTGCATCGGCGGCATGGAAGTCGCGCCCGCCTATTCGGAGCAAAACGATCCCGACGTCCAGCGCGAGATGTTCGAAAAGCAAGCGGGCGAGGAAACCCAAAGCATCGACGAGGACTTCCTCGAAACACTCGAATACGGCATGCCACCGGCAGGCGGCATCGGCATCGGCATCGACCGCCTCGTTATTCTCCTGACGGAAGCCGAGAACATTCGCGACGTGATCCTCTACCCCCAGCTCCGATCGTAGGGCGCTGGAGGCGCCAGCCTTTTAGTCTGTAGCCTTTTAGACTGTAGCGCGAAATAGTCCATAAAAGCCCCTCCGTTCTCCCAACTCTTCGTTCTTCGCTCTTAATTCTTAACTCTCTCCATGCCCTGGTACGCCTACATCGCTCTTCGCCATTTGTTTCCGAAGGGCAAGCGGCTGCCGTTCTTCACCTTCATGTCCGTCACCGGAGTGGCCCTTGGCGCCATGCTGCTGGTCATCGTGATCAGCGTATTCAACGGATTTGGACACGAGCTGCGCAAAGTTATCGCTGAAACCTCCGGCGATCTCAAGCTGCACAACGGCCGCATCGTCGAAGACTATGAAAAAGAGATCGCGACCCTGCTCGCCGACCCGCGAGTCGAAGCCGCCGCTCCGGCCGCCTTCGGCTTCGTCATGCTGCAGAGTCGACGCAGCCCGATCTTTCCACCCGTGCAAGGCATCGACCTCAACGAAGAGGAAAAAGTAGTGCCGATCCGCAAGTACATTTACGACGGCTCGCTGGACGATCTCGACGACGACTCCGTGCTCATCAGCTCGGGCATCGCCAATACCCTACGCATCCGCGTCGGCGACGAGGTGGATATCTACACGCCGCTCATGATCGAAAAGCTCAAGCAAGACGAGATCCTCCTGCCACGTCAGATGCGTGTCGCCGGAGTTTTCGAAACCGGCTTCAACAAGATCGACGAAAGCCTAGTCCTCACCTCCCTACGGACTATGCAGGATCTCTATGGACTAGGGGAGGGCGTGCATGCCATCAAGATCAAGCTGGCTCCCGGCATTGACGCCGACCAAGCCGCTATCGATCTTCAGGATGGATTCGACCCGCCCTTGCGCGTATCCAGCTGGATCGACTCGAACGCAGACTTTCTCGCCATCATCGAGTTCGAGAAGCGCATGATGTTCTTTCTGCTGCTTTTCATCGTCATCGTAGGCTCCTTCTCCATTGCCACCTCTTTGCTCACGGCTGTCGTCCGCAAGACTCGCGAAATCGGTCTCTTTGCCGCAATGGGGGCCAGCAGCTCCCAAATAGCGGCCTGTTTCTGTCTGCAGGGCTTTGCTGTCGGGGTTGTCGGCACGGCCATCGGCTTCGTCATCGGTTTTTGGATACTCAGCATGCGCGACGGCATTACCGACGCCCTGTTCTGGATCATTGGCGGCAAAGAGCAGTCCATGGAGTTCTATTTCTTCTCTCGTCTTCCCGTGCATATCGAGACGACCGACCTGATCGTCATCGCCGTATTCGCGGTTGTCATCGCCACACTTGCAGGCCTCGTGCCCGCCATGAAAGCCGGGAGGCTGCGACCAGCCGAAGCTTTGCGCAATGAGTGACGAACCCGCCATCGAAGTCGCCAGGCTCGCCAAGTCCTACCGTACGGGAGCCGTTCAGCTCCCGGTTCTGCAAGGCGTAGACTTCCAGGTAGCCCCCGGCGAATTCGTCAGCATCCAAGGCGAATCCGGTTGCGGCAAAACGACTTTTCTAAACGTGATCGGCGGACTCGAAACTCCAGATTCCGGATACGTCAAGTGGAACGGCGTCGGACTCGACGGCCTCAATCGCAATGCCCTGGCCCGTGAGCGAGCGAGATTCATCGGCATCGTCTTCCAGTCCTACTACCTCGTTCCCGAAATCGACGTCCTGCAAAACGTGCTCATGGCCATGCGCATCGCCCAGCAGTCGAGTGCCAAAGACAGCGTAGCCGCTGCCAAAACGATGCTGGAACGGGTAGGGCTTGGCGACCGTGGCGGCCAAATGCCGGCAACGCTTTCCGGCGGCGAACGCCAGCGCGTGGCCATCGCTCGAGCTCTGCTGACCCGTCCTCGATTGATACTCGCCGACGAGCCCACCGGCAACCTCGACGAACGTACCGGCAATGCGATCATGGATCTGCTGGAAAGCCTCTGCCGCGAGACGCAAACCGCTCTGGTCCTCGTCACTCACAATGCGGAACACGCGGCCCGAGCCGACCGACAACTGACTCTAACCAAAGGATGCTTCGATGCCTGAACCCGTTTCACAAACGGCCTGGTAGCCGAACTCGACAGTACCGAGGCCGAAAGGGCGACAGCGAAGCCATTTGGTCCTAACCCGTTATCCAAACTCTGTCGAGTTCGGCTACGAGAATCACCGCCCGATCTTCAAACCATGCCTGATAACCAAACCAAACTCAAATGCGGCGTAGCCGGCGTAGGCTATCTCGGCCAGCATCACGCCAGAATCTATAGCGAACTCGAAGAGGTCGAACTCGTCGGTATTTACGAAACCAATACGGAGCGGGCAGGGGAGATTGCCACCAAGTTCGACTGCCCCATCTTCGATACGCTCGAGGAGCTTGCCGCAGCGTGCGATGCGGTCAGTATCGTCGTCCCCACTGACAAGCATCACGAAGTCGCGCTCCCGCTCCTCGCTGGCGGTTGCCACCTGCTTATCGAAAAGCCGATATGCCAGTCGCTGGAAGAGGCCGCCGATATCCTGGAAAAGGCGAAGGCCGCCAACCTGCTCGTACAGGTCGGCCACATCGAGCACTTCAACCCCGTTATGAGCTTCCTGGAGAAGGAAGTCGCCCAGCCGAAATTCATCACCGCCGACCGGCTAGCTCCCTACCAGCCGCGCGGAACGGAAGTAGGAGTCACCCTCGACCTGATGATCCACGACATCGGCGTCGTGCTTCAGCTCGTCAAGTCTTCCGTCAAGCTGGTGCAAAGCGTCGGGGTCAGCGCCCTTTCGCCCACCGAGGATATCGCCAACGCCCGTATCGAATTCGAAAACGGCTGTGTTGCGAATTTGAATACGAGCCGGGTCAGCAGCAAGAAGCTGCGCGAGATTCGCGTCTTCCAGCCCAGCGGGTACCTTTCCCTCGACTTCATGAACCAGGCCGGGCATGTCGTCAAAATCGAGCAAGGCCAGCTCAACACCGTAGAGGTCCCGATAGAGAAGGGCGAGCCCCTCAAGCTCGAGCTCGCCAGCTTCGCGCAAAGCGTCAGCCAGCTCCAGCAGCCTAAAGTCGGAGGCGAACTCGGCAAGACCGCTCTGGAACTCGCCATCACCATCACCCAGCAGATCCGTGAACGGGCTGCGATGTAGTTGGTCTTTTGGAACTGCTTTCAAGCTTCAACCAGAATCCAGATTTCTACTGTGACGGAACCCGCCCAGCTCGCTTTTTCCTTTCCGCCACCGGTCTCGGATTCGGTCGACGTCCTGGTCATCGCTGGCGAACACTCTGGCGACGAACACGCCGCTCGCATGATTCGCGGCGCTCTCGATCGCGAGCCAGACTTGAAAGTCTGCTGCCTGGGCGGCCGCCACCTGCAAGCCGCAGGAGCCCAACTGCTCTTCGACTTGACCCAGTATTCAGTTGTCGGATTTTTCGAAGTGCTCAAGCACTACAAGGAGCTCAAAAGCCTATTCGAGGAAGTGTTGCGCTGGATTCGCGAACACAAGCCTCGCGCCGTATGTTTCGTCGACTATCCCGGCATGAATCTTCGTATCGCGAAAAAGCTGTTCGAAGAGGGGATCGCTAGCCGAGCGGGAGGCTCGACAAAGCTGCTTTACTATATCAGTCCGCAAGTCTGGGCTTGGAAGGAAAAACGCAAGTTCGATATGGGGAGGATGCTAGACTCTCTAGGCGTTATATTTCCTTTCGAAGTCGAGGTCTTCAATAACACAGGGCTGGAAACCCGTTTCGTTGGCCATCCCTTCGTTTCCAGCGAATACGACCTGCCCGTACACTATGACCCGAGCGCCCCGATTCTCTTGCTGCCCGGAAGCCGCAAAGCGGCGATAGGGCGGATAGCGCCTGTTTTGTTCGGCGCTTTTCGCGAATGCGTGTCTCGCCGAAAATCGCTCACCGCCACTTGCATATATGCCTCAGAGGATCTGCTGGAGCTGCTCGAATCCATTCTCAAGAACTATGGCGATCTCGCGCGTCATATCACGTTTCGTCCAAACACGGATGCCATCGGAGCCCGAGCCGTCCTCACCAGCTCCGGCACCATGTCGCTCAACTGCGCTCTGGCCAATATCCCCGGCGCAATAGTCTACCGAACTCATCCCATAACATATGCCATGGGGCGGCTGTTGGTGAAGATTCCATATATTGGAATCGCCAATCTGTTACTCAAAAAGCCGCTGTATCCGGAATACGTACAAGGAGCGGCAAACAGGAAGCGCCTCGCCGACGAGATAACCGACTGTATAGAAAACGTGGAGCGCTTGAAGCAAACCCGTAACTGGGCCGCCGAACTCCGCAACCTCCTAGACCAGCCGAGCAAAGGCGGCGTTTCCCAGTGGCTGCTGGAGAATCTCGAGCAATCTTCGAGGCCAGGCAAGCGTTATTGAAACAGGGGATTCCGTCCAAACTCTTTCGAGTTCGGCTACCTCGACTGCACGAAGATCATTTCAGTAGCCGAACTCAAAAGAGTTTGGACGGTTAGGTGACACCAACTGAAGAGGCGCCGCGCTCCGCCAGACTTACTCATGTCGATAGCTCGCAACATCACAACAGCCACGATTTTCGCCGTTATGCTATTCGGCTGTAGAACGACGGCTTCCAATGTGAATCCGTTCGTGCGGATTTCCGATTTCAAGAACTTCCTTGTACTGGATTTCGAAAGCAGCGATCCAGCGTTGGGCGCGAGTTTCGCGGACCAGGTGGCATTTCGCTTAACGCAGCTCGATCCAGCATTCTATGTGGCCCGATCTGCCGAGACGAGTCGCGATCCAGCGATTCAAGTGGCAGGAACGATCGTCTATTTCGATCCAGGCAGCGCGGCCACGCGACGAGTCTTCGGGGATGTCGTTGGCAACGCCGACTTCAAAGCCGTCATCCAATTGACCGTATCCGGTTCCGGCGAGCAGGTTGCCGACTTCAAGGTCGAGACGCACGGCAAAGCCGTTTCCCCACGTAGTGATGTTTTCGAGACGCTCCGACAAGTCATGGACCGCGGCGCTATCAAGGCAGCCGAGACCATAGAGGCCTTGAGAAACGAGGAGGCGTAATGCCACCAGCCGCATTGCGTTTGGTTGGACGCTCAATTGTAAAACGGTTTGAGGAGAATTCAGGATCTCAACATTTCGCACAATGTATAGTGTGATTTGCACTATTTTTCGTGCTAATATGCTCGGATTTTACTCTTAAGAACGGCTAATCATAACCGTATCCAAGTCAAGCAGATTATGGTAAAATTCACCCGCGATCTGCAAATTTTCTAGAGCAAAAACACCATGCCCGTAGAGACACCAAGAAAAACAGCTAAAGCACGGCTTCATTCGATAATGATAAGAGAATCCACACTGGAGCACCTAAACGACTTGGCAGATTCTCTTGGAAAAAACTCAGCTGCAGGCCTAACTGCCGACATACTCGAGGCGATCAGCGAAATGAAGCCGTGCAACTTTCATGTAGCACTGGCCGAGTTCGTAAAAATAGGGCGAAAGTAGCTGAAGCAAAGGGCTGCCGATTAAGAGCGAGATGTTAATTCCCGTCTCTCAAAAACGTGAAAGAACAGCTAGCAGTCGACTTAATCCAACCCATCGCCTTTGCGTGCCTAGCTGTAGCTGCATGTGCAATTGTAAGATATTTATGGATACGAAAAGGTTTTTTTTGCAAAAAGGCAGGCAGTCTAGATAGCTACGAAAAATCGGATTACTTGCTGACAGAAAACGAATTGAGGTTCCACAAGGAACTTGAGAATGCAGTGCCGAAAACACACACGATATGCATTAAAGTCAGGCTCGAAGACCTAATCGGAGTCGACAATAAGATCCCATTCAAAGAACGGTCGATACTTAGAAACAGGGTAAAATCGCGTCATATAGACTTCGTACTAGTGGAGAGATCTTCCTCTAAAATCGTGGGTGGCCTCGAATTGGATGACAGAAGCCACAAACGAAAAGAGAGAATAGAACGCGATAGATTCATTAATGAACTAGCCGATCATGTGGGATTCAGACTTGAACGAGTACAGTCTGCGTCTAGCTACAAAAAGGGCGATCTGGAATCAACACTAGCACGGATGCTGAACTAAAAAGCTATCAAGTTTTAGCAACTAGGGTAGGGCCAGGAACCCGTAGAACGTAAAAGAGCCCCACGAACGCGATAGGCCGTCAAATCGAGCTCTCTGAGGAGCTGGTCCGGACTGCGAGGACCGGGAGGTCTAGGATCGGTACGAGGCAATCCAAGAATCTGCCTCATGCGATGATCCTTCAAACCAAAGCGATCGCAAAGATACTCGAGATTGCTGCCGGCAGACCATAGACGCCGAATTTCAGCATTTCGCTTGGCGTAAAAGGAAAGCGGATACTGCATGGCTAGCAGCTCGCGTCGCCTTTCGACTCCAAAGCCGAAAGACAAGGGCCATCCTCCCCGCCCGCATTCAATCTTATCCGCAGCATCAAGAGCCGCTGCGCTCTTCCTCTTGACCCTGCAGATGGAATGTTCGCTTCGCCAGCGGGGCAGGATTCACGCTCAGGACTCATCGGAGACGAAGCCAAGACGCAAAAGCGCCTCACGAAGGCGAACCGCCCTTCCATGGCCAATGCGACAAGCACGCTGGAGAAACGGAACGCTCGAGCGAGCTCGGAGCCTGACAGCAACAACAGCGTCAACCCAACAGTCACCAAAAAAATCAAGCTCACTATCAGTCAGCATATCCAAGAGTTCGGAATCGGAAAATGTATTCATGACCTAACGACAAGTACTATCGTCAGGATCAACAGTGTCTTGAGCAAACTCCGCAGATAGAGGCGATCTACGATCGAGGAGAAGCCGAAGCCAAAGACAGCTGTTCGGAGAGCGAGGATTGGCGACGTAACGAAGAAAAAGAAGAAGCCTCAAACGGTTCATCGGACGGGCTTGTAGATCCTCTCACCATCAACGACCACGTAATCCCGGGTGACCGAAGTGATGCCATCCGAGAGGCGAGACGTGCTAAGGCGGCGACCATCGGAGAGCCAAATGCGGATAATCCCGTCCTCCTTCATCATGCCCGTCCAGAAAACAGGGTCAGACTCGGGTTCGGGATCAGACTCAACTTCGACTGAAACCTGAGACTCAGCGGGAGAGGCGGAGATCGAGGTTTGAGGATACGCCGAAGCCTGAGCCACCGTGGGAACGCGATCGGCTATGTTGTCGGCGAAGAGACTCGAAGCGATCTTCGGTATCAACGTAACAACTACAACCACGACGGCCAGAAAAGGGATGACGGCCATGATTGGGATTCCTTTCGCCGGCTTGAGCTTGTCGCCTTCGCCTCGGTTGAGAACTCCGACGCCGGCCGAAGTGTTGTAGCAAGAGGCAACGCCGGCAGCATCGAGACGAAAGGAGGCCGTCTCGAAGGGAACCTGCCGCTGGGAATCGCCGGTGAACGAATCGAAAGTCTTACGAACGAAGCGGCCACGCCCCTTGAAGATGCCGTACTTCGCAGTGTACTCGTTGCGGATCACCGAGAAATCCTGAGCGATTGATCGAAACTGCTTGTCGACGTTGCCCACGGCCTGGGTGATCGGAATGATATCGTCGCAAAGCTTGCGATGCTGCGAAATGTAATGAAGGCATTCCTTGCCGGTCTTTAAGCCTGGGCAAATCGAGGGGTACATTGGTGACAATATGACGTTCAGAGCCGATGAGCTCCTCGATAATGAGCCGAACAGCGTAAAGGGTCTTGCCGCCTCCCGGCTTGCCGCTGACGAAATGAATAGCCATCAGTCGAGAACGGATCCACCTCTGCCGCGTATCCAAACAACAGCTACGCGAACGGCCCGAACGGTCGCACCAAGAACAAGACCCATCCAGAAGATTTCGCCGGCATCAGGAACGAGAATTTCAGTCATGGAACGATGAAGCGAATAATGGTTGTAACGAGGAGAAAAGCGGTATCGGCCGCCATTCTCCAGATGATCTGACCAACGAGGAGGCCAACAAAGGCGGCGAGAGGAATGAAACGATCAAGAAGGTAAATCGCTCCAGAAACGACACCTCCACCAGAAAAGGGATTCCAGCCAAAAGCGTCTGCGACAGTTCCAATACCGATATCGTATGTGGTCCACGAATACAAAGCGAGAGTAGCCGTAGCCAGAGCGGCGGTGATCAAGCCAGCCGCAATGAGCCCTGTAGCCTGTCCACCAGTACCCGCAACAGTGTTGCCCTTAGCCTGCCTCGCGGAAGCGATCGCCTTAATGTAACCTGATCCCGTCTCGCTAGCCCATCGGCCAAAAGCGATGACGAAAAAGAAAGCAAATCCAGCACGAACCCAGTCAGCAAGATCGGACATGCCCTCAAACTGGAAGGGGTCGAGATTCCACGAAACCGAACCTATCTCGAGAAGGAAAATCGGCGGAGCACCCGTAATATCAGGACCGGCGTATTCAAGTTCCGGAACAATCGCGACAATACCAGAAGCCGCAGACTGCCCGGCAGCCATAAAAGCAGACTCATCAGGAGTTGAATCAATCAAAGACTGAATTCTCGCCTCCCTCGCATCTTCGCGATCGTTGTGCTCCTGAAGTTCGGAAACGACATCATCGAGGCGATCCTCGGTGCCCTGAGAATCAACATCGACATCAACGTCAACATCAAGGTCTTTGGCGGCTATCTCATCGTTCGTGGACTTGATATCATCCAAAATTTCCTGAATCGCCTGCAGGCGCTCGTCCTCCGATCGAGAAAGATCGTAAAGAACTTCGGAAATCTGCTCTGCATTAGACTTCGAGGCATCCGCAACCACACCCGCAAGATCAGTCTCCTCGAAATCAAGAGGCCCGCCATCATCGGGAACCGGGTCAGGATCCTCAGGCGGTGCAGGAGGATCTGGGGCATCAGGAATACCCTGGGCCTCGGGAATTTCAGGAAGAGCGTCGTTAAGACGAAAGACCGTGATCGGCTCGCACTCGTAGTCCTCGTGATACTCAAAAAAAGTTTCATCATAAGCAGGGACAGAAAAAGTATAGAGCAATTCAAGCGTTTCAGAGCCTCTATAAACGCCATAGTCACGTTGATAGCGAGACGGATTCACTATCATCTCGCTTATATCAACAGGACCGCATGGGTCTGGCTCATTGGACAAGGTCAAAAGCTTCTTCTCATCGTGAGAGCCAAATATAAAATGAACCCGAACACCCAAAAAAGAGCCGGTACTCGCGTTAGGACAAGTCGAATCTCCATTCGAAATATATGATCCAAAATCGAAATTCTCGTAGGCGAAATAACCTCGTCGCAAAGACCAAGTGGGAGAAACATTCGGATCGTCAACGGTTCCGCCCAGGCTAACCCAGTCGATAGTAACGCAGCCAGCTCCCCACTTGGTCCAGCCAACAGTATAGGTAAGCTCATAATCCGTAGCGTAGCCGGTGTGATGGCCACTAAAAGAGACGCTATTCACGCCCGATTCCTGAGAATAAGCAATCAATCCAAAGGAGAGAGCAGCAAGTATCCCACAAAAAAGCCGAGAGAAAAAACTATATATTCCATGATTCATTGGGCTCAAGCCCGCCCCCGATACTCACAGGGGCGGGCAGTTTCAAGGGGCTACTAGATCCGCTTAACCCAACGTCGACCGACAAAAAAGGCAGTGACCGTGACGGCCAGACCAATGACGGCGGTGAAGAGGGTACCGAGATCAGTAACAAGTGTAGTGATTTCAGCCATTTCGTTTCAGTTTTGGTTTCAGTTTAAGTATCCAAGAATAGGATACTAAGATTCAAAAAGGGTCATCTGCATGAATGGCTCTGGCACATTCGAGAAGTCGAGACTGCTCGTGCAGAGGGACGTAAATCTCGGAGACGAAGCCCCGGAGTATAAGCCTTTCAATTCGCTCACTAGGTCTGCCGACGCGGCGAAGAACCGCCCGCTTGTAGCGAGCGAGGAGCCTACGAAATGTGAAGGCGACAGTATCTGGCACCTCGACTTCTCGAAGAGGCTCAAGGCCAACGAGATGATCCCGACCGACAACCCCCCAATATCTGCCTGAAGCAACGTCCGGCCGGACTTGGTCCTCCTTAAGACTGTGGCCGATGAGGTACCGGTAAACCCGACTTGGGTCGTTGGCGAAGTCGACCCGGCAACTATGCAGCCGAGCTGCCCGCGAAAGCTGATTCGAAGCCTGGACCCAATGCCGCGACAAGGTCCCGGCGTCAACAAGTAGCCTTTCGCGTTCCGCAGAGGATGACCAAACGACGAGATGATAATGGGGAGATCCTCGGCGCTGAAACTCCAGCCGCCAGACAGAGGAGAGCTTTGGATCGATGCGGCGGAGCCGGCGATAGAAGACGCTGAGATGCCGCTTGGAGTCGATCCAGGGGACATCAAGGGCCTGATAGGTGAGGGTGACGAAAATCGGTCGAGATGGGTTAGAGATCCGTTCAAGAAGGCGATGAAGACGCAGTTTCGATCGACGAGAGAACCCGACTGAAGGGGCTCTTTTAGGAATGTTTTTCGCATGATTTTTGATTCTTGAGCATGGCTTTTGCAAATCGTTGATCTCGACCAAGTTCCGAAAGAAACGGAGCTTGTGAGGCATGTTTTGCGGACGTTTATGGCTAAGTAGCTAAAGAAGGCGGGCGATTTTCGGCCGGCTGCGCCGTCCGAAATCGCTCCGCCTTCAGGCCAGCTATGAGGCCGAAAAAAATCACTTGGAAAGAACCGCCTTTCCAACCGACTTGCCGGACTTGCGGATGTCCAAGACCTGATCCACCCGAAGCGTCTGAGCCATGTAGGAAGCGGAGCAGAGAATCTCATCCGCAGCCTCAGTTTCGGGAAAAAGAGCGTCGTTAACGACCATCTGAGAACCCCCCATGAACTCGATGACGCCCAAAGGTGAACGATCTGGGTTCTTCTTGCTGGGAGGAATGACGCGAAAATTTGCGTCGTGGTACTTGATTTCGATCTTCATAGCTGTGTTTTTGTGTCGTTTTACAATTTAGCCCCGATCCGTAACCTCGGATTCGGGGCTTTCAGTTAAGGAGCGTCCAAAATTCGGACTCTCGGAGATTCGGGCTAATCATTGTTGATCAAGAAGTTAGAAATATCACTTCGCACAATGTATATTATGTCTAATTATGATATTTCTAGGAAAAGAGGCCTGTTCCGTAAATGCTGTCGGCTTCCCTTCCACAAAAACGAGCCTCCGATTCGGTCGTTCCGTTTTCCTCCCGTGACAAGCTTCTGATGGAGTGGCGCTTAGAGTGTTTACTCTATTGACCGAGATTTATTGGTATGCAGGATGCTAAACTCCGCTTGGATCAGCCCCCCTGTTGCTTGGAGGCAGGAAAAACCGGTTTCGATTGCTCGAATTCGCGTTTACGGAGATGCATTCGTAGTCCTTTGATCCCACACAACGAAAAGAGCCGGGAGCTAAACGCTCTCGGCTCTTTTTCGCCTGTGCCGTGGGGCGCATAGTCTTCTTCTCCCTCCTCTTCCTCGTTTTCTAGAAGAAGATGAAGAAGTAGAAGCAGATGAAGATTGTGAACCGGCTAGTGCAGGAAGCTGCGGATGCCGGTGGCGGTCACGGTCATGCCGTATTCGTTGGCGGCTTCGATCACCAGATCGCTGCGCAGCGAACCGCCGGTCTCTACGATGTGCTGTACGTTGCTGCGGCTGGCTCGGTCGATGTTGTCGCGGAACGGGATGAAGGCGTCCGAGCCGAGACAGATGTCCTCGTGCTGGGCTATCCAGGCCGCTCGCTCCTCCCTGCCAATAGGTTCGGGTCGCGTATTGAAATTCTGGAGCATGTTGCGCTCTTCGCGTTCGCTGAGACTGTCCCAAAGCAGGTACTGATCGATGAGATTGGTTTTTTCGACCTTCTTGAGCCCTTCCTTGAAGTCGAGCCCGCGTACCTTGGCATGGCGCTGAAGGAACCATTTATCGGCCTTGTCGCAGGCCAGTCGTGTACAGTGGATGCGGGACTGCTGTCCGGCCCCCATGCCGACGATCTGACCGTCGTAGGCCACGCTGATGGAATTGGACTGAGTGTACTTGAGCGAGATGGCGGCAACGAGCAGCGTGTCGAGCGCTGCTTCGGAGATGTCTTGATTTTTGGATACGACGTTCTGGAAGTCGGCCTTGGTGAAGAGCCGGCTGTTGCGCTCCTGGGCTAGGGTTATGCCAAAGAGTTCGCGTTTCTCGATACCGGTGGGCATGAAATCGTAGTCGACCTCGAGCATGCAGAAAGAGCCCTTCTTCTTTTGCTTGAGGATTTCGAGGGCGTCAGGCTCGTAGCCTGGGGCAATGATGAGATCGCTGACCTCGGTTTTGAGGAACTGGGCGAGGCTGACGTCGACAAGGTCGCTTACGGCAAGCACGTCTCCGAAGGAGCAGAGTCGGTCCCCTCCCCTGGCCCGCACGTAGGCGCTGGCGACCGGCGAGAAATCGGTGGTCTTGAGAAACTGGGACTCCTTGAAAGCGTCGTCAATGGGCTTGGCGATCGCCGCGCCGGCTGGGCTGACATGCTTGTAGGAGGCAGCGGAAGCCTTGCCAGTGGCTTCCTTAAGTTCACGCACTAGCTGCCAGGCCGTGAGCGCGTCCAGCATGTTGATGTAGCCGGGGGCTCCGTTGACGATCTTGATGGGAGAAGGCTCCGGAAACTCCAGAAAAGCCGTTTGCTGGTGAGGGTTCGTGCCGTAGCGCAGGGAGATCATGGAGGTCTCTCTATGTAGCTCGGTTGCGGGAATGCAAGCTGGAGCTCGGGGTCAGAGGCTCAAGGCTGTAGGCGGAATAATCCTAATCCTGTTCTTCCTCTTAATCTTAATCCCATCTCATCGAATTGAGATTGGGCTCAGGAGGAAGAGGAGGAGTAGGATTGGGAGGCTACACCAAGCAGTGAACCTCTGGGCAGATCGTATCTTGGATAGCCTTCGCGGCGGATGCCCAGGTTGGCAGGATATCTTCTCGAATCTCCTGCCGGAGATCTTGCAGCGTCGAAGGGGTATTGAGCAACAGACGCAGCTGCGATGCGAGATCCGCCGAATCTTCGTTCGCGAAGAATCGACAGCCCCCGAAGCGAGCATTTTCGCGGGTAGGAGGCAGTTTCGAACAGAGCACGGGAAGACCGCTCCATAGCGATTCCAATACCGGCAGGCCGCAGCCTTCCGCTCGGGAAGCCACCAGTACGAGGTCCGTTTGCGATATCACTTCGCGTAGGGCTTCGTCCTTCAAATGGCCGTGCAAGACAAGCGAACGCCCTTCCTTGACCATCTTCTTCATCCGCTTCTCGATGTCCTTGCCGAAGTATGGATTGGCTCGGCCAACGACGTGCAGGTTGAATTTGTGCTCCTCGTCCCAAAGACGGTTGCAGGCGTCGAGCGCTATATCATGGCCCTTGCGCCGCTCGATAATGCCGAGCATCAGCACGTCGAGCGGACCCTCGGAAAACGGTTTTGCGGACGGACGTTCCGCAAACAATCCATCCGCTCCGAGTTGGATGGATTTCACAGACGGGGAATACTGATAGCCCAGCCATTCCCAGTATTCCTCCAGCACGATGGAGCTATGCTGCGAAACGCCGAACACTCCGTCGAACAGGCTTAGCATTTTCATGTAGCTCGGATGGCGCTGCACGCTGTGCGGCCAGGTGAACTCCGGATGGCGCAGCGGAATCGCGTCGTGAAAAATAGCGTAGCAGCGACAAGCTCCCGACTTGAGGAAGCCCTCTATGCCGGGCCGCTCGAATTCGCTGAACAGCTCCCCAGTAAGCAACGCGTCCTCCCGGTCGATCCGGAAGCCAGGCGCTCGCGATGCGGGCACGAAGCTCTGCTTGCGATCGCTCCAGGTCACTTCCATGAAGCGCTCGCCCAAGGACTCCTTCAGTTCCCTGCGCAGGCTGCTGGAAACCCGCAAGACGCCAGAATGATGGGACTGCTTGCTGGCTTTGGTGACGTCGAAGAGTAGCTTTCCACTAGACATGAAGGGGCAACCAAAAAGGTAGAGCTAAATTTAGTTTGACGCAATTCTTCGATCTCTCAAGTCGAGATGCGAAAAAACGCTGCTAGAAGAAGCTCTCCTCATACTACGAATCAATTCGCGCGTATTATTCTTCGCTAAAAACTCCCTTTCCACCCATGCCCGGGCATTTCGTTGGATCTTGGCGCACCGCTTCGTATCCACCTGTAGGATGCGGCAAACATCCACCCAACCGTCCGCATCGCTCGGGGCTCGCAGAAAGCCCGTCTCCTCGTCTTCAATCGCCTCGGCGGCGCCGGACACCGGAGAGGATACGACCAGCGTCCCGGACGCCATCGCCTCCGGCACCACGTTCGGCAAGCCGTCCCTGTCGCCGCTCGCCGCTACCACGCCCGTATGAAAAAGAGCGTCTGCCCATTGCAGCTGTTCCATCGCCTCGCGCTCGCTCACGCGGCCAAGCAATCGAACCCGATTGGCCAAGCCCGACTCGAGTAAGGCCCGCCTGAGCCAATTCGCCAACGGCCCATCGCCCACAATCCGAGCTTCGAACTCCAGTCCGCAAGCAAGCAAAGCCCGATAGATCGCCACCTGAAACGGAAAGCCCTTCTTCTCGACCAGTCGAGCTAGGCAGACGATGCGCAAAGGCGACCGCTCCGTTCGCATCTCCTTCATCCTCGGCAGCGAACTCAATCCTCGCCGAATGCGCGCTACCTTTCGCCCATCGCAGAGCTGCCTTACGCGCTTCGCCGCCACATCGGTCGAGACGTGGACTAGAATCGCTCGTCTCGCCTTCTCTCCTAACAGCCAGTCGCCCCCAAACTCGAACAGATCGTACGCATGGGCTCCCATGGAAAAACGCGGACTGCCCAAAGCGCTTGCCACCATCGCATAGGCAGCTGGAGCGCTCGCCCAGACGCCATGGATCATGTCTGGCTCGAAAGCCCGTATCCGCGCCGCTTGGACAATGGCCGCTCCAAAGCCGAGCAGATTCTCGAGGAGATTTAGAGCCGAAGCTGGCCGA
The DNA here is from genome assembly GCA_028284635.1 of Pelagicoccus sp. Lineage (GTDB taxonomy): Bacteria > Verrucomicrobiota > Verrucomicrobiia > Opitutales > Opitutaceae > Pelagicoccus. The sequence goes on along the minus strand of JANQRJ010000033.1, from coordinate 32,023 downwards.
CGGGCATTCATCTGTCTTGCAAGGACGCTCAATTCGCTCCCATGACGCCAAAACGCGATTGGCAGCAAGTAGGTCAGCCTGAGCAAGGACCACTTGGAAAAGCGCTCGACTGGATGTCCCTCGAAGCTCTCCTCGCCGCCATGCAGTGAAACGATGCGCAGCTCCACCCCCTCCTGTAACAACGCCCGAACCTCCCGCTGAAGGAAGGTCTCGGAAAAAACCGGAAAGCTAGTCGTGACGTAAAGGATGCGCATGGGCCCGAAAGCGAAAGCACCGATAGCTAAGCCCCTTCGACAGAGTTTCAAGCCCCAGCCCACCACCTTCAATGCTCTGTTTCCTTCTGTCGCCTTTCTGGAAAAGACTGATTCTCGCAAGCAGCAAAATCATCAGCATGCCCAGACGACACCTAAAAAAACGCACCCTGCACCACAAGACCTCCTTCTCTCCAGCGTTGCCTTGGCGAACATCTTCGACTCTGATTCAATCGTTAGCGTGAGGCGTTCCTCAGCACGACGTTCTGAGTAAGGAAAATGAAGAAGATGATACGCTTCGCTCCACAGCCATCGCTTCCACTCGACGTTGGAGAACTGCAATGATAGACGAACTAAAAGAACAAATTCGCTCCAAAGCTGCTGAAGTCGAGTTCTCTGGTGCAGTTTCGGTTTGGTCCGGCGAACAAGTCTACGAAGAAGCCTTCGGTTTGCGCGATCGAGCTAACGAATTGCCAGTTACCAATGAAACGAGATTCGGCATAGCTAGCGGGACAAAGGGATTCACCGCTCTGGCAATCGGTATCTTAATCGAAGAGGAAAGGTTAAAACTGGATACGCGAGTTCGCTCCATTTTAGAGGATAGAATCGAGAACCTTCACCCTGAAATTACCGTTCAGCAATTGTTGGAGCACACGTCGGGCATCGGTGATCACTATGACGAGGAAGAGATCGGTGATGGCGTAGATGATTTCCTCCTTTCGATCCCGGTTCAGAATTTATATTCTCCATTTGACTACGTCCCACTGCTCGAAGAGAAACCACAAAAATTTCCTCCTGGGGAAAAGGCATGCTATTCAAATGGTGGATACGTGACACTGAGCATGATAGTCGAAACGGTAGCATCGATTCCATTTCATGAATTCGTAGAAGAGCGAATATTTGGAGTAGCTGAAATGACCCGCTCGGGCTTTTTCAGATCGGATTCTCTTCCTGGCAACACTGCATTGGGGTACGTTTCTGACAAAGATCGTTTAAAGACGAATATTTTCAATCTTCCGATCATAGGTTCGGGAGATGGTGGCGCGTACTCGACAGCATCGGATATAGATAGATTTTGGCTCAATTTGAAGTCTGGCAAAATACTGTCTCTGCGAACCCTAGCCCCATTCGTAAAGGCGCAGAATTGTATTGATGATGATTGGTATGGGTTCGGATTCTGGATAGACAAGGATTTGAACCGCATAGAGCTCTTCGGTCATGACGCGGGCGTTTCGTTCTATTCGTCCACATCACGGCAGTTCGACGAAACGTTTACGGTCATCTCAAATACATCGACAGGTGCATGGCCTCTTGGAAAATTAATGAAAAACAGAATGCTCCAACAAAACGCTGCTCACGATCAAGGCAGCTCCGCCACCTCGAGATGAGAGCTAGACAATCTGAAAAACGTAACTGAAATGAAAATCGCTTTAACCAGTATATTCGTGGATGATCCGATCAAAGCTCATCGGTTCTATACCGAAGTCCTTGGATTTGAATCCAAGCAATTTGATCCAGAAGCTCAGTTGGCAATCGTCACCTCAGCTGAAGACTCGAATGGCACCGCCCTGCTCCTTGAACCCAGAGGAGATTCATTTGCGAGAGAATATCAAGAGAAAGTCTTCAATGCAGGATTGCCAATAATCGTATTCGGCGTTGATAATCCAGTCGAAGAAATTGAAAGATTGAAGGGAAAGGGAGTGGTTTTTAGAGACGATCTAGCGAATCCCGAATGGGGATTGGAGAATCTTCTCGAAGACTCATGCGGCAACATCGTTATGTTGCAAATGAACAAGAAAGAAGAAAACGGCTTGTGAGATAATTCGATACAGTGCACTTCGCTACCTCCTCTTTTGGCTCTACCCATCAGTCTCTTAACTCACCAGTTTCATTCTTAGTAGTATTAAATTTAGTAAGATTTTCAACATCAGCTACTTACACAACCATATATCAAATTTGATATCCTCACATTTAGTTAGGATTGGAAAACGGAGACTTTTTAACCGCGTACCGAGCAAAGCGACACAGTCATGGACGCGAATAAACACGAATCAGAGTTTCAAATGAGAAATCATTCGTGTTTATTCGCGTCCATTCGCGGTTACTCTTACTCTTGTTTTGAAACATCAGGTTTAAGTTTGACCAATCTAAACGCCAAAATTGAAAGTCAAATACCTTGCATTGAAGATAGACGAGAAATTTGAAAACCGCGAATGAACGCGAATAGACGCGAATTTCCTGCGACTTGAGATCATTCGAGTGAATTAGCTTGTATTCGCGGTTCCTAAAACACCTATTTTTGAAACGTTCGAGTATACTTAGCGTCAAAATTGAAATACACGGAATTCAGAGATTCGATACGCAAGGAGTTGGTTTGCTCGCCATCCGGCAAGACATGGAAAGAAATCAGGAAGACTCTAGATTTGCCATACGAACGTCCCTGCCCTAAATGGATTGCTCAGATGGAATTGGATATCGGCCTGGAAAGAAAAGAGAAGGCGGGTAACTCTCTGATCTGGAAGCTAAAGCACATTTGACAACACGGGACTGTTTTTCACTCACGCGAGACGCGTGCACTCCCCAAGAACCCCATCGCTTTCAATCGCACCCGCCTCCACGGCATCGGCCTACAGGCCCTTGAAATAGCTGTCCAGCAGCGATACGGGTTTTCTTTTCTTCCGTTTTGCGACGGCGGGAGGAGCTGGTTCCGGCTTGGGAGCGGGGCGATCTTCGGCCGCAGTTGGCTGAGGTTCTTCGGCTTGCGGTTCGGCAGTCGGCTCTGGTGGTGGGGCGATTTTCGAAAGCACGCGTGAGGGACGCGACTTCGGCAAACTCTGAATATCCACAACGTGTCCGATCTGCTCCGCCATATCCTCGGCAACCAGCGTTTCTTCGGACTCGACGATCGGTTCTGGAGCTTCGTCCAAAAGGGATTCGGTCGCCGCCAATGCCTCTTCCGGGTCGAGCTCGGATTCTGGCGCTTCCCCTGTTGGCTGCGCTTCAGCTTCCACTGGCCTATGCTCGACCGTTTCTTCGGACTCTTGCAAATCAGGAGAAAGCGATGCAGTCGGATCTTCCGCCGGCTTTTCGGGATCCTTTAGAGCCGATGCTTCTTCGGTCAATTGAACCTCTGGGGATGCCGACTGCGAGGTTTCGGGCGAGAGGGTTTCGGTGTTGGGCGATAATTCCTCGGAATCGATTTCGGCTTCGGAAGCTTCCACAGTGGGCTGAACTTCCACTTTTTCGGATGCAGCTGCTTCAGGTTCGGAAGCTGCGGCAAGCGTTTCGGTGGTCGACTCTTCGATTGCGTCTTCCTTTGGCTCCTCCGCTTCAGTGGAAGCCGTTGAAACCGGGGCTTCAACCGACTCTTCAGATGCATCCAACGACACGTCCTCTTCCGTCCATTGAGCTTCAGGAGCTGCCGACTCGGTTTCCGTTGCGGTCATCGCCATTGCGGGCTGTTCGAGCGATTCCTCGTCGACCTCCGCTGCAACTTCCGGCTCGGTTTCCGGAGAAGCTGGAGCCTCTTCAATCGGCAACTCTTCGGCAGTTTCGGCGATCGGCTCCTCGAGCTCTGCAATGGGAGACTCCTCTCCTATTGGCGGCTCCTCGGACTGGTCGGGCGTATCTTCGGATAGGGCGTTCTCGGACTGCGGAGTTTCTTCCAACGACGGTGGCGCGTCAGCGTCGGCCGGAATTTCGAACGAAGAGTCTTGTGTCAAATTTTCGGATACAGATGCTAGGACGTCTTCTTCGGTTGCCTCAGGGAGGCCCTGCTCGCGGGCCAGCTCAGTCAGCTGAGTGGATCGACTTCGACGGGAAGCCAATTCTGAATACATGGGACTATGGGGATCGTCGCTTTGCATCGAAACTAGGAAAATTAACGGGCCGGAAAAGGCTGTAAACTGTGATCGACAGCTTCGCGTTTAAAGAATTGTTAAACAGACCGAAGACCCTAATTTTCTTTGCGACCCGCGCCAATACTAACCCTTCATTCCATCTCGATCTCTATGGCAAAGAAAATCAGCTTTCTCAACATCAAGGGGGGCGTAGGAAAGACTTCGCTCATCGTAAACATGGGAGCCTGTCTGGCCTACATGGGCCGTCGCACCCTCATTGTCGACTTCGACGCCCAGAGCAACGCCAGCATCTGGCTGATGAGATTGGACCGCTGGAACAGCCTCAACCGCGATCCGAAGAAATTCGTGCTGAATTTGTTCAAGGATCCGAACTCCGAAATGCGGGATTGTATCCAGAAAAGCCCTATCCGAGACGCCGATGGCGACGAGATGCTGCCTCGCCTCGACCTCGCCCCAGCCTCGTTTTCGCTCATGGATTTGGAACATGAGGTGGAGAAGCAGGATGACCGCCCCTTCTACCTCCGCTTCCACGAGGCGATTTCGACCATCGAGGACGACTACGACTTCATTCTTTTCGATTGCCCGCCGAACTTCTTCTACTCCACGCAGTGCGCCCTATTCAGCTCGGACAGCGTCCTCGTTCCTTCGAACCCCGACGCTCTGAGCATCATCGGCTTCCACCTGCTTGCCGACAAGCTTGCCGATTTCAAGAAACGCTCCGCCGCTCACCGAGAGGAGGCCGGCGCTCCGACCCCGGAGATAATCGGAGTGGCCCTCAACGCGGTCAAACCTGGTACCAAGATTCACGTCCCACTCGAGCGTTTCAACGCGCAGATCGAGCGCTTCAAAGACCAAGGCAAAGTCGCGGCTACGACTCACATCTATCCGGACCTGATCCGGCACTCAGTGACTGTGGGCCGAGCCGTCATGCTGGGCGTGCCAACCGTGCTGATGTCCAAGCAGGACGCGTCTATCAATCTCGCCGAAGACTATATCAAGCTCACCAAGCACCTGCTCGAACAGCTCGGCGATCCCGAACCTGATGACGAGGAGGAAGAAGCGAAATAGGACTCGTTTCGCGGGAACGCCTTAGGCCACGCGTCTAGTTCTCTAGAACCGTCAAAGCGTCGATTTGCTGTAGTTCTTCCGACGAAAACTCTGTGTTCTCCAGAGCTTCCAGATTCTCCGCAATCTGGGTCGTGGAGCTCGCTCCGACCAGAGCCGAGCAAACCGTTTCGCGCTGCAGGACCCAAGCCAAAGCCATCTGAGCAAGTGTCTGGCCCCGCCCTTTTGCGATTTTGGCGAGCTTCTTGGCCAGATCCTGACGTTCTCTGACTTTGTCCTCGGTTAGAAAATGCCCCCGAATCGCCCGCGAATCGCTCGGTACCCCCTCAAGGTAGCGGTCGCTGAGAATGCCCTGGGCTAAGGGACTGAAGCAGATCGCTCCCATGCCAATGCGGTCAAGCGTCTCAAACAGATCAGGCTCGGGCCGACGGTCGAGCATGTTGTAGCGCGTCTGATGAATCAGGCAGCGAATGCCTCGCTGGGCCAATTCTTCCGCTGCGGCGACGGTTTGCTCCGCCGAGTAGTTGGAGATGCCGACGTACAAGGCCTTGCCGGAACGGACCGCGTACTCCAGGGCATCGACTGTCTCTTCGATCGGCGTATCCGGATCGGGCCGGTGCGAATAGAAGATGTCGAGATAGTCGCCCCCTATCCGCTGCAAACTTTGATCTAAGCTCGCGACCATATGCTTCTTGCTTCCGAGACCGCCGTAGGGGCCATCCCACATGACGTATCCGGCTTTCGACGACACGATTAACTCGTCTCGGTAGGCGCCAAGACTTTCTTTGAGAATGCGTCCGAAACACTTCTCGGCCGAGCCAGGAATCGGTCCATAGTTGTTGGCCAAATCGAAATGCGTGATTCCATGGTCGAAGGCAAAGCAGGCCATCTTCTTCGCGTTTTCGAAAACGTCCACGCTTCCGAAGTTGTGCCAGAGGCCGAGCGAAACGAGAGGGAGCTTGAGTCCGCTTCTACCGCAACGCCTGTATTCAGCTTTTCCATATCTGTTTGCGTCTGCAACGTAGTTCATAAAGTCTTCCATGTATTCAAAAAGGTCTCTCCGATCTTGCCTTCATCGAAAAACGACGACCTCCGAGCGTGTAGGCAAGCTCCGTCTCCGCGCAGTGGAGACAGAGGCGCTTTATCCCGCTTGCCTTGGCGAAAAGCTTGTTCTTGGCAAAGTCTCCGTAGGTGCGGTCGCCAGCTATCGGCAGGCCACGTTTGGCCGACTGGATTCGCAACTGATGGGTGCGTCCGGTCACTGGCATGAGGGTCAAGCGATTCATCGGCAGGCTAGCCTGGTAGGGCTCCACCTTCGCTAGCCGCGTTTCCGCCTGCGCTCCACCGCCAGTGGCGGCTCGCACTCCCCCCTCCGCATGCCGTATCGAGATCCTGTCCCTCCAAACAGTCGGGCCGCTGCGGCAGGATCCGAAGACCAGGGCGCTGTAGCGTTTTGCCACCGCCTTGGCCGCGAATTCCTTCAAAACCGCTTCCGCCACATCCGAACGCAAGGCCAACAGCACTACCCCGGAAGTCGCAGAGTCCAGCCGATTGAGCAAGTAGACCGAGAGCTCGTCCCCTTCCGAGGGATCCGCGATCCGATACGCTTGCAGCTTCGCATCGTAAGGCGCTTCCAGCAGGGCGACTCCCTTGTCCTTCTTTCGATTCGGATGCGATAGGACTCCTGCCGGCTTGTCTATCGCCAGCAATCCGTTCGTATCGCAAGTCAGGATACGCGAACCCCGACACCAAGGCAAAGCTTGCGCTGCGTTGCGGTAGTCCATCGATCAGCCGACCTTCGCAACCGCTGCGGCTTCCGCGCAACGCATGCCGTCCAAAGCGGCCGAAACAATGCCGCCCGCGAATCCGGCGCCCTCCCCGCACGGAATCAGGCCAGCCAGCTCAGGGTGCTGCAAAGTCGTATCATCCCTGGGAATACGCACTGGCGAACTCGTTCGCGTTTCGAAACCGATCAAGCAGGCCTCTTCCGTCAGGTAGCCGCTCATCGATTTGCCGAACAACCGTAGGCCTTCCGCCATGCGCCTGGCAACGAACTTAGGCAACAGCTCGTGAAGCGGAGCGCTCGTCAGGCCAGGAAAATAGCTGGTCTTCGGCAACGCCTCGGAAATCCGCCCCGCCAGAAAGTCCGTGACCCGCTGGGCGGGAGCCTTTTGTCGTCCGCCACCAGACTTCGAGGCCAGAATTTCCAGGCCTTTCTGGAACGCGATACCGGAAAGGGCGCCGTGCTCGGCCTGCAGATCGTCCGTATCTTCGGGCTCCACGGTCACGACCATGCCGCTGTTGGCGAAGGGAGAATCGCGCCGCGCCAGCGACATTCCATTGACCACCACTTCGTCGTTCTCGGTAGCCGCCGGCACGATGAAGCCTCCCGGACACATGCAAAACGAATGCACGCCGCGATCGTCGATCTTCGTGGCCAACCGATACTTGGCGGCCGGGAGGATCCGAGGTCGCTCTGTACCCCGTTCGTAGTGGTACTGAATACTGTCGATCAAGTCCTGGGGATGCTCGATCCTCACTCCAACCGCGAACGGCTTGCGCTCGAGCCGCAAGCCCTCCCGGCGCAGCATCCCGTAGACATCCCGAGCGCTGTGTCCGGTCGCCAGAATGACGGCTCGCCCCAGGATCTCTTCGCCCTTCGAAGTCGCCACGCCACGCAGCGTCCTACCGTCGACGGAACGCAGCAAGTCCGTCGCCTTGGTCTCGAAACGAACTTCGCCGCCCGCCCCCAGGATCGATTTGCGCAAGGCCCTTACCACGTTGGGCAAAAGGTTCGAGCCGATATGCGGATGGGCATCGGTCAATATCCTCGGAGGGGCTCCGTGGGCTACCAGAGTTTCGTAGACCTTGCGCACCGGCCCGCGCTTGGTTGCCCTCGTATACAGCTTGCCATCCGAGTAAGTGCCCGCTCCGCCCTCGCCGAAACAGTAGTTCGAATCCTCGATGACTCGACCCTCTTTTAAAATCGGCCCTAGATCGAAGCGGCGAGCGATGGCGTCCTTGCCCCGCTCCAACAACACCGGCTTCAGGCCGAGTTCAATGCAACGCAAAGCAGCGAAGATGCCCGCAGGACCGCTACCCACGATAACGATTCGATCCGCTTCCTTGGCCAGATTCGGATAGTTCGGCGACAAGACAGGCTCTTCCGGCAATGGACCCTCTTGCGATAGCTCCAGCCTTAGCTGGATACGCAAAGGCCGCTTGCGCGAGTCGATCGAGTGCTTGCGCAAGCGTATGTCCTGGATCGACTTGGGATGGATCCTCAGCTTGCGGGCCGCCTTCTTCTTCCAAAGCTCGACATCTTCGGACTGCTCCAGGGGAAGAATAACGTCAACGGTTTGGATGCGAGGCAGCTCCATCGGAGCAAGCGAGATAGCAGCCCCCTCTCCCTAAGCAACCGATTAATTGGATCCCATCCATGCAAGGGCGCGATCAAAGCGTCTCCGAGATGATAGCTAGCACGCGCTTTTAATCGGACCTCCCATACAAAACCAATCATGCCACGTAAGAAGACAACGTTGAATAATTATGCGGCAAGTTGTTGATTGATAAACTATTATGGTATTGAGATAGCCTGAGTGGCAGATTCTGGGGAATAAATGCTTCAGGCCGGGTTTCTAAGCCGTTGTTCAAGAGCTGATTCGCATGCCTTTTCAACTTCAGACTATCGTAGACGAGCACTACCAGAACCTCTACCGCTTCGCCTTGAGCCTGACGCGGTCTAGAGACGACGCTTGGGACCTGACCCAAGAGGCGTTTCTGCGATTGGCGAAGAAACGGTCTTCCATTCGATCGCCCAAGGCGGTCAAGTCCTGGCTCTACACTACCCTCTATCGAGAATTCCTGCGACTGGCTAAACGGAGCTCGCGTTTCGATTCCTGGGAAGAAGCGACCCAGTCCGAAGAACATTCCAGCGACAGAGTCGAGCAGATCATGAAGACCGAGGCCAACGACGTAATGGAGGCGCTCATGCGATTGAAAAACGGATACAGGCAAGTCGTGTCCCTCTACTATCTCGAATCCTACTCTTACAAGGAAATCGCGGAAATCCTGGAAATTCCCATCGGAACGGTCATGTCCAGACTGTCTAGGGGAAAGGACGTCTTGAAAACCTGCCTAGAGGCGCCCGTCCAACAGTCGAACATCGTCCGTTTCTCCGGCCAGCAGAGAAAGGTATCCAATGACTAAGCACGAAGCCAAACTAATCCTGAGCAGCTACACGCTCGGCAATGAACCTATCGAAGACGCCAGTTGGCAAGAAGCCGTCTCCATGACGGAGAGCGATCCAGAACTGGCCGCCTGGTGGAAGAGTCAAAAGGAAGAGGATCGGCACATCCGCGATCGCCTAGCCGAGAGCGCCGTCCCGTCCGATTTGCACTCCGCCCTGCGCGAAACGCTTGCAGGCCAGGAACGTAAACGCGGTGGCTTCGCCCGTCTGCGTAACTGGGTTGCCATGGCTGCCGCCGTCGCTTTGGCAGGCTATGTCTACCTCGCCTTCGTCGTAGACCGCAGCGACGACTACACTGGCCCGCTTGTCGAGCGCGCCTATGTCTACTCGAAAGACGGGCCTCGCCTCAGCTATTTCAATCGCGACACGCAGAGCTTGAGGAATTGGCTGATGGAAAACGATTTCGACCTGCCCGACAATCTGCCACCTCGGCTTCTCGCTCTGGAAGGCATTGGTTGTCGCCCGCTAGACTGGTCCGAGCGGCGCGTCGCCATCATGTGCTTCAATGCGGAGGAGGTCTACCATCTCTACATTGGCTACGAGCAGGACTTCCCGAACTTCAAGGCGTCTGAAGATATCGAATACGAGGAGAGAGGAAGCGGCTGGACGATCAGCAAGTGGAAGCAAGGGGAGTACGTCTTCGTGCTGAACGCCAAAGCCTCCATCGAAGCGCTGGCGAGCAAACTGGCTTCGTATACGCCGGAAGGGTAGCGAACGCGGCGAGAGCCTCATTTAGGATCCTAATCTTCCTCCTACTCCTCCTTTTAATCCTCATTCTTCAGGATTTTGGGATTAGGAGGAAGATTAAGAGGAGGAGTAGGATTTTTTTTGGGGGTCTAGAAGAGCTCTGCTTGGGCGTAGCGCTTTTTGGCTTCGGCGACATGAGTCTTCATTTCCATCTCCTCTAGAATCGAGCAGAGTTCGTCGAAGGCCAGGCTACCTGTATCCATTTCTTCATCACCGTGGGTTAGATCGAAGCGGATGATCTGCCGGTTTATCTTAAGGCGTTCCTCCAGCTCGGGCAGCAGTTCTCGAAAGCGGGGCGGTTTGATTTCGGAAGCGTTTGCCAACACGCCGTCGATCGAGCCGTACTCGAGAAGCCACTTCACTGCGGTCTTAGGCCCACAACCAGGTACGCCGGCGATGTTGTCCGAGGTGTCGCCGATCAGGGACAGGTAGTCGACGATCTGCTCGGGCGGCAGGCCGAACTTCCCTTCGACCCCGGAAGGATCCAGCTCGCGCCAACCGAGTCGCGGATTGGCGGTGGGCGGAGGTAAAAGCAGGTGAATGCGTTCCGTGACCGATTGGGCGAAATCCTTGTCGGCGCTGACTATCTGCACGAAAGCGTCCGGCTTGGCAGCCACGAGTCGCGTGGCGTAGGCGGCGAGCAAGTCGTCGGATTCCACGCCATCCTCTTCTATCAGTCCGAAGCCCATAGCTCGAGTCAGGCGCTTGATCGTGGGCATCTGCTTCTCGAAATCCTCTGGAGTCTCGCCGCGGTTCGCCTTGTACTCAGGCAGGAGAGCTAGCTTGTCCCGGGCTCCTCCGAGGTCGAAGAAGACGGTGACGAAATCCGGCTTTTGGTCGTCGAGCACCTTCCACATGGAACGAACCCAACCGTAGAGAGCATTGGTTGGAAAACCGTCCGAGCGAGTCAGGTCCTTGACCGCATAGAAGGCGCGAAAGGCCATGTTGTAGCCATCTATCAGGAGGTATTTCGCCATGGGCGAAGTGAAGAGTGAAAAACGAAGAGTGAAAAGCTATTCTCAACCGCTTTTCACTTTTAACTCTTCGTTCTTCGCTTCCTCAGTTGCTGCGCGATTCGCTGCCGGCTGGGGTGACGATGGTCGGATTTTGGAAGAGGGATCCGGGTTGGACGCCGCGCAGGGTCTGGCGTTTGGGGGAGCCGCCGGGGCTGACGAGGTTGGCGGTCACGAAAATGAGCAGGTTGCGCTTGGCGGTGCTCTCGCCTTCCGAGCGGAAGAAACGGCCGAAGAATGGAATGTCGCCGAGGAAGGGCACCTTGTCGTTGACGGTGATGACGTCCTCTCGAGTCATGCCACCCATGACTACAGTGGCGCCGTCCCAGATAGTAACCTTGGTAGCGACTTCGCGCACCGCGAAGATGGGTTGGAAGAAGCCGGAGGGCGTCTTGACGACTTGGCCGCCGGAGATGGCGATGCTGGGCCCGCCGTATTCGACGAAGCCTTCGAACTCGGTGACTCTGGGATTCATCTCGAGCGTGATGCTGTAATCGTCTTCTTCGACGGTGGGGGTGACGGAGAGTTCGACGCCGACGTTGCGCACGACGAAGTCTTCGGGCGTGCCTGGAGTGATGGTTACGCCTGCGCTGCCGGCTTCGGAACCGGAGGTGCTACCGACGTCGCTTTCGGTGTCGGAGTAACGGGTCGGGTAGCGGAATTCCTGGCTGACGTTGATTTCGGCGAGATTGCCGGAGAGCACGGTGACCTTGGGGGCGCTGAGCAGGTCGGAGCCGGACTTCTGGGAAAGGGCGCGGATGGCGACGTTGAGATTCACTTCATCGACGCTTCCAATGATGTTCGTAAAGGGCTGGGCGCCGACGCCGAGCAGATTGGCGCCGGGAAGTTGAGGCGCGGTGATGCTGTCTATGACTTCGCCACCGACGATGATGGAGCTGCTGGCAGTGGAGGGTGAGGCGGCGTTGGCCAAGCTGCGCAGGCTGCTGCGGTAGATTTCGTCCCCACCGGTGGCGGTGAGTGGATCGCCTGGATTCTCGTTGACGACCCAGTCGAAACCTAGCTCCTCAAGCGTTCCTTCCTGGATCTCGAGGAATTTGGCTTCGATCTCGACCTGCTTCACGTCGGTGTAGCGATTGAGGATGTTTCGGATACGCTCCAGATTCCGCGGGCTTTGGGTGACGATCATGGCCGAACCGTCATAGGCCAGGGTGCTACCTTCGACGCCGACGAAGTCGACCCCGGCTTGCTGGAGAAAGCGCTGGATGGTTTCGGCATCGCTCGATATCCCTCCACCTATCAGGCCTTCGCCGCTCGAATCGAAGAAGGGGTCGTCAGTCACGCGAGAGAGCGAGGAGGTGGCGCTGCCGCCAGTCATGCGGATTACCGTGGAGCGAGAGATGGGGAAAAAGTCCGTATCGAGATTGGTTCGCTCGCCGCCGGGACGCACTACCACGGCATCGGCTTCGACTTCGTACTGGTAGCCGACGGAGTCGACGATGAAGTCGAGGATGCGCTTCAATGGGAGGTTGCGCAGGGTGATGCTGACTGCGGGATCGAGACGATCGGGATCGAGCAGGACGAGGTTCACTCCTTTGTTTCCGATGTTGGTGGCGTCGAACTGTTCCGAGATGGCGCTGAGCGTGTTGACGACCTTGCTTAGCTCGACTTCGGTGAAGTTGACGTTGGGAATGATAATGCGTTCGAGTTTCTCGATGAGGGGTATGGATTCCGTATCCGAAGATTCGATACCTGGACGCTCCTCGTAGATGCTCGGGCGCTGCCAGGCACTGGAGACTTCCTGCAGGAGCTGTTCGCGGGTTTTGAGCTTGTTGAGATAGGCGGTGGACTGGCGTTCGCGGGCGATGCGGATGAGGAAGTTCTTGGCGAGCTCATTGCTGGGGTCGAGAGCCTCGATCTGCTTGTAGGTGGCCTCTGCGCCTTCGATGTCGCCGGCGAAAAACTGGCTGCGGCCACGCAGGTGCAGGACCTCGATCTGCTCCTGGAGCTTTACGAAATCGGGACTGGATTCGTAGATGGAAATGGACTCTGGCGAGCCGCTGGCTCTGGTGGCCTGGTACTGGGAACGCTGACGTAGGAAGTCGCGTTCGTCGCGCTTGAGCTCCTCGATGAGAACTTGGGTCATGGGGTTCGGCTCGAGAGCTGCGATGGCGCGACTTATCGTCTTGAGGGAAGAATCGTACTCCCCTCTCCTCGCCTGGCGACGAGCGACTTCGCGCATCTCGCGAGCGCTTTGCATCGCCTTTTCGATGCGTTCGGTCTCGAGGCGAGCGAGGTACTCGGCTTCGCTCTGCAGGGCGGCAAGTCTGTCGGCAGGTTCGACGGAGCTGTTGGCGGAACCTGAAGCCTGGCTCTCGATCATGCGATCCACGCTGCCGAGTATCCGCTTTACGGACGCGTCGTTGGGAGCGATGGCGAGCAGCTCTTCGAGTTTGCTTTTGGCGAGGGAGAGATTGCCCGCATCGCGCGCCTGGAGGGCCTCGGTCATGAGTTGAATCTTCGTCTCGGTGTCGCCGCTCTGGGCGATGGCGAGTTGGCTGAGGACGGCGACCAGAAACGCTAGCATGGCGCGGCGGACGATTTTCGGGAGGAGGTTGTGATAGGTCATGGGATGTGGGAAGGGTTAGGCGTCTGATCTCAGCCGTTTGGTCTAGGTGCAAAAGGGTTGGACGATGATTGGGTGGAATCGTCCCTGGGTGGGATCTCAGTCGTGGGTCTTAGGGAGAGGGTTCGGGAGAAGCTGCGGGAGCCGTCTTTCGAAACTTTGGTGATGGTGGCTTGTTCTGGCGTGGCAGACAAGTCCCCGATCACGTAATCTCCCGATTCGAATTCGAGGCGATTGCCGGTCTTGGCGACGTAGATCGCCCCGTTTCGAGCGTCGCGCAAGCGGGCTTCGAGGTCGGAGAACATTTTGGTTTCGCGGTTGGTGAGACTGATCTCCTGATCCGTGGAAAAGTCGAGCAGCCTAGCGACGCCGACGTCTTGCACTACCTCCATGCTTTCCTCGCTGAGGATGCGTATCGTCTCCTCCTTGAAGGAAACGAGTTTGACTCCGAATTCCGACAGTTCCTCTCCTTCGCGCATGAGTACCAGTTCGCCGGTAGGAGCGTATTCGAAATAGGCGACGAAGGTTCCGGGCTCGCCGGCGTAGCCCACGAGCTGGAGGCGGTAGGGCCGCGGCCTTACTTCGAGCAGTTCGAGATCGAACATGGCAAACAGAGCGGCTCCGGGATCATGGGTCGGCTGTTGCGGCGGGGTGACGGCGAACTCTTGGGAATTCGGATCGTAGTAGATGACAGGCGGGGTGAAGACGTCGAAGACCCAGTCTTCTCCGCGGCTCTGGCTCTCTGGCGCGGCCCAGAGCTCGTAGCTAATATCCGGCTTCTGCGCTTCGCGTCGCTCGGCGTTCACTAGGGAGTTGGGAAGCTGGGGACGGGCTTGTCCCGAGATGCGGTCGAGTTTTTTCACCTCGAAGATCGCCTGCACGCCGACCCAGGCGAATACGAGCATGGCGAACAGCAGCACGAGCTTGTCGAGAAATTCGGAGAAACGGATTCTAGACACCATCCTCTCCTTCCGTTTGCGCCGCAGCCGTGCGGGACGGCGGCTCTACTTCGACCAGCAAGTCGAGAAACTCCACAGTGACGACGAACAGCGAGGTGTTGTCGGAAATGATCGGCACCGTATTAGCCGCAAAGTCGCTGCGAGCTTCAGCGGCGAGCGGGTTTTCCTGGATGCTTTCGAGTCCTTCCTTCGCTCCCCCTTCGCTGGACAAGTCGACTTCGACGCCACGAATGACCAAGGGCAGAGACGAGTCTGCGATGCGGTTGAGGAAGGAGCGCAAGGCGATAGACTGTCCGCTGAAAGCGACGCGGAAGGTGTAGGCGCTGACAGTATCCGGAATGACCAGGCTGGTCGACGGATTCACGATGAAGACGTCGCCTTCGTTGTAGAGCCGATCGGACGAGCGACGGGAAACGGGTCCGGAACCGCGGGCCTGCAGGGGTCTGCCGCGCTGGATGCGGACGAAGGACTGTATTCCGGATTCGAAAAGCTTCTCCAGGAGCGAGGTCATGATCACGATTTGCTCGTGCACGTTCTTAGCCTGGTCCGCTGTGGGAACGGCGTCGGTCAGATCGGCCAGTCCGAACTGGACGTTCTGCGGAAGGCTGATCCCGGCGCTCAGCGCTTCGTAACGGGCGTTCTCCTTGTACTTGTGGATGACAAACGACCAATCGGCGCGGGACACCGGCGTGCGGCCGAAAAAGGCGTCTCGGTCGAAGGTGTTCAGATTCAAGGTCGCCATGGTCTGCTCGTAAAGTTCGTAGAGCTCGATGTAGTTGTTCTGCAAGGCCTCGAGATTCGCCTCGGTGGGCGATGGTCGAGCCGCCAGGTAGCGATCGTATTGAGCGGACTTGGTATCGTATGCCCGCTTCAATTCGCCAAGTCGCCCCGTCACCTGCGCCAGGTACCAGATGCCAGCCAAGCCGACGGCGACGAGGACGAAAAGCAGGGTGTAGAAAAATGGATTTCTGCGGATGGCTTCCATGAATCGCGGGCCGGTAGCCTAGAGCGGAGCGTCGTCTCTGATGACGAGTGTGAAGTCGAAGCCGAGAATGCCAGGCACCGAGTAGTCGAAGCGTTCGTCGGTAAGGCTCTCGACGAAGCTCGACTGGCGAAGGCTTTCCAAGAGAGCCTTCACTCGTTCGTAGGAGTCCGGACTGACGCTGGAGACGGGGTTGTAGACGTCGATAAGACGACCTTCCAGGCGAAGCTTGGTGCTTGTATCCGCCTTTCGGACACGGGCATGTCCTCTACCGGAAGGCATCACAGGATCGGGCCTTTCCAGGCGAAGCTTGTCCAGCCATACGTCCTCTATTTGCGCCAGCCGGGTTTGAAGGTCGTTGAGCAGACGCATCCAAACATCGCGGGCCTCAGCCAGATCTCCCGCTTCCTCTATGATTTCCTTCACGCGTTTGACCTGTTCGGAACGCTCGTGAATGTCCTGGTTCAGTTGGCTAAGAGGGGCTATCTGCACGTCGAGATTCTGCAGCTCCTGTTCGTAGGTGCGAATCTCCAAGGTCGTATTCAAGATAGGCAGACCGATCGCCGCGCAGGCCACCAGTCCCGCCACGATGTAGAAAGGCTGCTGGCGACGAAACATGCGCTGCCATACCAAACTGCGAGGAGTCAGATCGACGCTTGCGGCGTCGGGCAAGAAGCGCCCTAAGCCCAAGCCGATCGCCTCGCCCAAAAACGGTTTAGCCGCTTCGAGGCGTTCGAGGAGCTCGGGACCCTCCACCTTCATGTTCTTCGTTGGGTCGTAGCGTTCGACTTTCAGCGCCAGCTTGTTCGCGAGCTCTTCCTCCAAGCCGAGAAGCAGCGAGCCGCCGCCCGAAACGAAACAGGAATCCGCCTCGAAATCGAAGCCTTGCCGCTTCATCACGGTAGAGGTGCGGGCGACTTCAGTCGCGAGACGGTTGAAGAAGCCCTGTCGAGCGGAGTCGAAGGCCGCGAATTCCTCGGTCGGCAGAGCTTCGCCATTGCAGGCGGAAATCTTGATTCGCTCTGCCTCGCTAACCGAAACGCCCAACGCCTCGGCCATCGATATGCTGATAGACTGACCGCCAAACGGAACGTTGCGCGAATGAAAGCGGTTCTTGTCCACGAAGATCATGTCGGTGGACTTTGCTCCGATGGAGATCAGCAGGCTGCAACCGGAAACGTCCGCGTAGTTGTAGCGGAAACCGTTGAGCAATGCTGTAGTGGAAGGTTCGATACATCGAAGTTCGATCTCCGCATCCTTGCTGTAGCGGGCTATCGTCTCCACGACCTCGGTACGAGCTGCTCCTATCAGCGCGTCGAAGTCCAAGTCGTCCTCCTCCACCACGGTGTGGCCCCAGGTTACTTCGGAAAACGTGTAGGGAATGTTCTGCCTGGCTTCGAAAGCGATGATCTTCTGCCGTTTGCTGCCGGCTACCTGAGGGATCTTCAGGTATTTCGAGAGGGCGACGTGTCCGGGGATTGCGAAACCGGCAGGCATCTCGCTGCGAAAGCGCAGCGCCACGGCATCCAGGTGACCCGAAGTGGCTTTCAGCCAAAGCATCGGGTCGTGCGAGGAGAACTCCACTGCGTCTATTTGGAAGTCGACCACTTCGCAGCGCCCGCTCGGGTTCATCTTGAGATGAACGGAGCATAAGTGGCTCGCGCCGCAACTGATCGCTAGAAAATGGGTGCTCGCCATACCTCCTTCGAAAGTAGCGATTCTTTTTCCTAACGATTTCTTTACAAGACAAAACCTCTACTGATTAAGCACTTGCAAAAGCGTGACTCATCTTACGTGAGCCCGTGTTTACCCTAGCGTGGCCTTACTGACCTTGGGTCCCTTCCAGGCGGGCCGTAGGCGTGTCGTCGGGATAACTCAATTCGAAGGGCGAACGGTGCTGGGGTCGCAGAATCCCTTGCGACTCCGCTTTTGAACCATCCACCAACGCCCGAAAGCGGTTCAGATACTCCGTCCGGTCCAGATTTCTCGAACTGGCCCGAAACCGCTCCACTCCGCGCTGAAAGGCTGCCACCTCGAAAGAGTGCGCCGCGCCGCGTATCCGATCTCGCGATACGATTTCCGGCGGCAAGTAGAAACGCGCCGCGTGGCGGCCGGCTTCCAGGCTGACGAACGCGACCTGAGAGGTGAAAAAGGCGAAACGTTCTCGGCGCGGGTCGTCTCGCTCGATGCCCAACGCCAGCTCGATTCTCACATCGTCCACAAAACGGCCGGTGGAAGACGGCGCCTCCGGATCGCTCGTCGTCTCGAAGTTCACCGAGACTTCGTACCAACGCTCGCCACTGCCTGGACGCTCCACTAATCGAAACTCCACATCCCGCAGCTCGACCACCTCGTCGGCCAGACACGAAACTAGACCCGCCACAGCGAAGATCACTCCGAAGCGAAGGAAACCAAGCATCTCCCTACCCTCCGCCACCATGAGCCACAGAGCAAGCCAAAGTCGATACCGCGCATCGAGGGCGCAAATCCGCTTGCTCGAAGCGGGACGATGCAACGTAGTGCCGACCGGCCGACGACATCGGCGCATCTGGTTCCCATGCAATACAAGATAAGCGTTCTCATTTTCATCAAAGACAGGACCGGGAAGTTCCTCATGCTGCAGCGAGCGAAGGAACCCAACCGCGGACTCTGGAGCCCGATCGGCGGCAAGCTCGAAATGCGGACCGGCGAGTCCCCCTTCGAGTGCGCCATACGCGAAGCCAAGGAAGAGACCGGAATCGAGCTAGCCGAGAGCGATCTGCATCTTTTCTGCATGGCCGCTGAAAAAGCCTACGAGGGCAAAGGCCACTGGCTGATGTTTCTCTTCGATTGCCGAAAGCCGATAGAGTCCCTCCCCTCTAGTTTCGACGAGGGGAAGTTCGCCCTCCATTCTCGATCCGAGATCGACGATCTGCCCATCCCCGAGACCGATCGAACAGGTCTTTGGAGAATCTACGACGAGCACCACAACGACTTCGTCGCTCTCAAGGTAGACTGCCAGCCAGGCAAGCCGCTCACCTTCGAGATCGAAGGAAAGATCCATGCCCGGCCAAGCTCCTAACCAACTAAGCGCCTGCCTGAACACCGAGTCCATGAGCCGCCAA
The DNA here is from genome assembly GCA_028284635.1 of Pelagicoccus sp. Classification (GTDB taxonomy): domain Bacteria; phylum Verrucomicrobiota; class Verrucomicrobiia; order Opitutales; family Opitutaceae; genus Pelagicoccus. The sequence continues at coordinate 13,209 of JANQRJ010000033.1, read as the reverse complement.
TGGAGTTTAATTCTCCAACGTTGGAGAATTAAGGGCGAAATCGGTTGTCGGCGGGCAAGGGCGGAAAACGCATCCTTTAGAGTTGTCTATGCACTGCGATCACCTTGAATCCCGACTCCGTATTCCCTTTCTCGCCTAAACTGGAAAGAAACAGATCACCAAGTGAGCCCAAGAACCACGCCCAAAAAACGCTCGAAACCACAACCAGCCGACCTGGCGAAAGAGTCCAAGCTTCCCATCAACAAGGACTTGTCCAAAGACGATCTCGTTGGCTTCTACCGCCAGATGGTTCGCATTCGCCGCTTCGAGGAACGCTCCCTGCGGGTCTATCAGCAAGGCAAAATCGGCGGCTTCCTCCACCTCTACATCGGACAGGAGTCCATCGCCGTGGCCTGCGCTTCGCTCATGGGCGAGCACGATCACATGATCACGGCCTACCGCGACCACGGCCACGCTCTAGCAGTGGGCATGAGCATGGACGAGTGCATGGCCGAGCTGCTCGGCAAGGCCACCGGGTGTTCCAAGGGCAAAGGCGGTTCCATGCACTATTTCGCTCCGGATAGGAACTTCTGGGGCGGCCACGGCATCGTCGGCGGCCAGACTCCGCTCGGCACGGGCATCGCTTACGCGCTCAAATACAAGGGTTTGAAAGGCAGTTGCATGACCTTCCTCGGAGACGGGGCCGTCAACCAGGGGGCCTTCCACGAGTCCCTGAATCTGGCTGCGCTCTGGGATCTTCCCGCCATCTTCATCATCGAAAACAACGGCTACTCCATGGGAACCTCGCAGGAGCGTTCCTCTTCCCATCCCCCTGAGGGCCTGGCCGCGCGAGCCGAGGGCTACAACATGGCCTGGGAGCACGTTAACGGCGAATCCCTCTTCGCCATCCGGGACGCCGTCAACCGCGCCATGAAGCGAGCCCACGAGGAAGGCAAACCCACTCTGCTCGAGATCCACACCTATCGCTATCAAGGCCACTCCGTTGCCGATGCCAACGCCAAGAAGTACCGCACGAAGGAAGAGATCGACGACTACCGCAAGAATCACGATCCGCTAAACGTCTACCGCCTCTACCTCCTCGGTAAGAAGGTATTCAGCGAGGATGAAATGAAGGAGATCGACGCCGCAGCGAAAAAGGAGGCCGAAGACGCCGCGACCTTCGCCGACGAAAGCCCCTTCCCCGAGACCGAGGCCATCACCGAGGACGTCTATTGGGAAACCGACAATCCAGACCAACGAGTCTCGGAGGGCCGTCTCTTCTTCAACGACTAGAATCTACAGACCAGCAACACGTTCTGCCATGCCGGAAATCTCCTATCGCCAAGCGATCAAAGACGCCCTCGCCGAGGAAATCGAACGCGACGAAAACGTCGTCATCATCGGTGAGGAAGTCGCCCAGTACAACGGGGCCTACAAGGTTACCGAAGGCCTGCTCGACCGCTACGGACCCAAGCGTATCGTCGACGCCCCTATCTCTGAAGCCGGCTTCATCGGCATGGGCGTTGGCGCTTCCATGCTTGGCATCCGCCCTGTCATGGAGCTCATGTTCTGGAGCTTCGCCTACGTTGCCTGGGACCAGATGATCAACAACGCCGGTTGCGTGCGCTACATGTCGGGAGGGCTGATCAACGTGCCCATCGTCGTGCGCGGTCCAGCCAACGGCGGCACCAGCGTAGGCGCCACCCACTCGCATACTCCGGAAAACCTCATCGCCAACATGCCAGGCCTCAAAGTCGTCTGTCCAGCGACTCCCTACGACGCCAAAGGCCTTATGAAAGCAGCCATCCGCGACAACGACCCCGTCTACGTCATGGAGTCCACCATCCTCTACGGCATCACCGGCGAAGTGCCCGAAGAGGAATACGTCATCCCTCTCGGAAAGGCTGACGTCAAGCGCGAGGGCTCGGACGTCACCATCGTCTGTCATGGTCCGGCTGTCCCCGTGGCTCTCGAGGCGGCCGACATTCTCAAGAACCAGCACGACATCGATGCCGAGGTCGTCGACCTGCGCTCCATTCGTCCCCTGGACGAAGAAACCGTCCTCGAGTCCGTCAAGAAGACCAACCGAGCCGTGCTCGTGGAAGAAAACCGTCCTTTCTGCGGCGTCGACGCCCAGATTGCCTATACCATTCAGAACAAGGCATTCGACTACCTCGACGCCCCCATCCAACGCGTCTCGACCATCGATGCTCCAGCAATCTACAGCCCTGCTCTAGAGCCAGAGCAGCTACCTAACGCCGCCCGTGTCGTCGAAAAAGCTTTAGCCATCCTCTAGTGGCAATGTCGGGAGGGAGAAACGAAAAGTGAAGAATGAAGAGTGAAGAGTTGAAACACCAAGTTCAGCGGAAGCCCTACCCACTCTTCACCCAGATGCCAACTCTTCGCCAGTCGCCATAGCCTTCCAACGCCGCCAACCCGATTCCCACTCTTAACTTTTCGCTCTTAACTCTTAATTTTCCACCATGCCTACATTCATCGACATGCCTAAACTCTCCGACACCATGACCGTCGGAACAGTCGCCAACTGGCTCAAAAACGAAGGAGACGCCATCGAGTCCGGCGACGTGATCGCCGAGATCGAAACCGACAAGGCGACTATGGAACTCGAGGCCTTCGAAGACGGCATCCTGCTCAAGCAGATCGTCAAGGCCGGCGGGCAAGTCGCCATAGGCGAGCCCATCGCAGCCATCGGCGAAGAAGGGGAAGAAGTCGAAGTCCCCGAGCCGAAGTCCGCTCCTCCCGCTGAGGAGCAGGGTGATGACTCGAAAGAAGCAGATGAAGAAGTAGAAGCAGAAGAAGACACGAAGGCCTCATCATCACCATCATCTTCTTCATCTGCTTCCCCCTCCGACCGCATAAAAGCGTCGCCTTTGGCTCGGAAGCTCGCGGACCGCGATGGAATCGATCTCTCCACGATCAAAGGCACCGGCCCCAATGGCCGTATTGTGAAGAAGGATCTCGAGGGAGCAAAAGGCGGAGCTCCTTCAAAAGGCAAAAAGGCGGCAGCTCCGGCAGGCAGCAGCGTCACCCTACCCGGGCTCGCGATTGCGGAGGACACGGACCTGCCCGTCTCGAACATGCGAACGGTCATCGCCAAGCGACTCGTCGAATCGAAGACCACTGCTCCTCATTTCTATCTGCAAATCGAAGTCAATGCCGCGAACTTGCTCGCCACTCGAGCCCGCATCAACGCGGACCTCGCGAACGTGCCCCCGGAAAATGGCGGCGGCCTGAAATTCACCGTCAACGACTTCATTTTGAAAGCCTCTGCGGAAGCGCTGCGCCGCGTCCCTGCAATGAACCGAGCGTGGCAAGGCGATACCATTCGTCAAAGCGGCAGCGTGCATCTCGCCTTTGGCGTGGCCATCGATGACGGCCTTCTCACCCCCGTCATCCGCAACGCGGAAAGCAAGACCCTCAAGCAGATTGCCATCGACGCCAAGGAGCTCATCGACAAGGCCCGCAGCAAGAAGCTTAGCCCGGCAGAGATGTCCGACAGCACCTTCACCGTAACGAATCTCGGCATGTTCGGCACTAGCAGCTTCTATGGCATCATCAACACGCCAAACGCCGGCATCCTCTCGGTTGGAGCGACCGTGGCCAAGCCTATCGTCAACGAAGCTGGAGAAATCGTACCCGGCCAGATCATGAACATCGGCCTCAGCGGAGATCATCGCGTCGTCGACGGAGCCGTCGGCGCCCAGTATCTGCAGGCTCTGAAAGCCCTGCTCGAGACACCGGCGCTTTTTCTGATTTGATCTAGTGTGGTGTCATGCGTGAAACGTGGCGCGGAGCTCTAGTCCGCGTCCGCGTTTATCTTCATCCTCTTCTTAATCCTCATCTTTATCCTGGGATGAGGATGAGGAATGGGGGATGATGGCGAATGCGGACGCAGTCCCGCTGAGCGCATAAGCGTCAACTTAACGCCACTGGCGTCTAGAAACGCGCCCGGAGGTCGCGTGCCACCTTCACCAGAAAGGTGGAGCTCGGCCTCTGGACGAGCTTAAGTTGACGCCTATGCGCTCTGCGGGTCCGCGCTACTCTTTGCGACATTGCATCCGTGACACCAACTAGAGCTCCCTAGCTCTCTTCGTCAGACGGACGTTTTCGTTGCCGAACGCAGCTTGGCCACCGCCGATTCAAGGGCTTCAAAGCCGAACGGCTTGGCGAGAAAGCAACTCAATGGATTGTCGCCATGGATCGCCTCGACCACCGAGTCTCGATCCTCTCCGCTCATCAGTATGAGAGGCAGGCGGGAGTTGACCGAGTGCAGGGCGGTCATCACTCCTGCTCCGTCGACTTTGGGCATGCGCAAGTCCAGCAAGGCTAGCTCGATCTCCGCGGAACGTTTGTAGAAGCACTCTATCGCCTGCGCCCCATCCGCGGCAAGGATCACTTCGAAACCGAGTTTTTCCAGCATTCCTCGTATCGCGATTCTCAATACATGCTCGTCTTCGGCCAAGAGAACGACGGGCTTGCCCGTGGAAAACTCGAGAGAGGGATCTATCCCCTCGGGCTCCAGGATTTCGGGGCAGGAGAATTCGAAGCCCAGCAAGGCTTCGCCACCCGATTGATTCGCATAGGCGTCGATTCGCATCTCGCTATGCAAGTCGTCGAAGTCCAGCAGGGAAACTCGCTCGCCGCTGTAGACGATTTCCAGTCGTCCGCCATCTGTATCCAAAACCCGGATCAACAGGCGAGAATCCGATTCTGCCGACAAGCAGTCTGCCACTCGAAGAAGCGACTCCACGAGCAGCGAAAGCAGAAACGGACGCGTCAGCCCGTCCACGAGCACGCCACCCGGGGCAACGCGTTCGATGCGGGTTTCGCCCGGCAAGAAGCACTCCAGAAACCCGTCCAGCGAGCTTAGCAATCCTCCGAGGTCTATCTCTTCCGGACAATCCGGCGAGCTGTGGTGAAAGCCGCTCAGCAATGTATTCACACGACTGATACGCAATGCAAGTTTCTCGATCCGGCCGAGGGTTTGTTCGAGAGCGACGCTGTCGCTCGTCTGGGAACGAAGCTCGAAGGTATGCCGCTCCAGCTCTTCGCTCGCGCTTTCGATACGATTGGCCAGAAGCTCCAGCAGACGTCGACTCGCCGTGGAAACCACCTTTTCTTCCAACAGCTCGACCTGCGTGCCGATAACGCTGACCAGTCCGCTATGAGGATCCGTTGTTATTTCAGCCCGGCATGCCATGCCCCGGAATGAACCGTCTCGATGTCGGATGCGGTACTCCAAATCGAGATCGGATCGATCCTCGTGTAGAGCTCGACGCAGGGCGGTAAACACGTCAATTCGATCGTTGGCATGCAGCGCGCCGAAAACGGCGGAAAGCGTGTTGGGAAACTCGTCGCCCTCGTAGCCAAGCTGGTCCTTCCAGCGCTTGCTAAGCTCCAGGCGCCGCACCTTATGGTCCCAGGACCAGTATCCCACGTTGGAAGCGCGTTCAGCCAACTCGAGGCGTTTTTCGCTCGAGCGTTGCTTGGCCTGGGCTTGCTTGCGCTGCGAGATGTCGCGCAGGGTGACCAGACAGCACTGCTCGCCCGCCAGATTCAGATTCACCGAAACAAGCTGCACGAAAGGCAGGCCCCATCGTTCCAAGGAGATATCCTGTTTCACCGATCCTTGCAGCAGGATATCGCAGTCGAGAATCCTGTTCAGGATAGCCTCGGGATTGTCGCCAAACCAAGCCTCTGCCACCTCGTTGCGGAAAAACAGATTGCCGTCTGTCGACGAGATGAGGAAGGCCGCCTCTTCCAGATGATTGAGCACGACTTGGTAGCGGGCCGAGCCGGAGCCCCCCGCCTCCTGGCGCTCTCGTAGCTCTTCGAGCATCTGTCGGCGATCCCTCGCCAGGTTGATGCATTCCACCAGACGATCGCTGCTCAATTCGTCGTAGAAAAGGCTGTCGTCGACCAGGTCTATGGAAGCTCCTGGGATCCTGTTCTCCTCGCGCATCTCTAGGACAATCGCATCTCTGGCCGTCTCGCGAAGTTTCGAAAGCTCGGCGAGCCGTTGCTTCTTCTGAGCCAGCGATTCGATTATCACCACACTTACTCCGCCGCGCTGCAAGCGCCTGATTGCCGCTGTCGACGAAGACACTTTCTCGACGCGAAAGGCGGGGTCCGAGGAACAGGAAAGAGATGCCACGATCTGCTGAGCCCGTTCGGTGTCGGACTCAACCACCAAGGCAATGACCGGAGTTTGAATCATTTACGTAGAGGAGGGAGCAACAGGCAGAATCAATCCTGCGAAACGGGCTTCGGCAAGCCGAAGCTTGCAAGCCGGTACTCATACCCATTGCCGACTACATGCATCCACTTAGCGGCTCATCAATAGATACGACTAAGAGACCCTATGTCTCCATGAAAGCATGACAGGTCGGGCGTGTCTGACGGGTCCTGGAAGCCGCAGCTAAGCGGATGTAATCAAAAAGACGATACGGCTAGCCGATGAAGATATCGCCAGAAAGGTCGAGTTCGCGAGGGGCCGACTTCCATGCCTTAAGAAAGTCTTCCCGCGTCGAAGCGTAGAGAGGAGAGATTTCTACCTGGCCCGCGAAGTCGGATGGCAGTGTCACCCCGGCGGCCTCCAGCCAGGATCGGAAGAGACTCACTTGGTCCTTGCGAGAAGACTCAGGCGAATCGATGCCCTCCGCGTTTTTCACCGGGCTGAAATCGTCGAGGCGAGTCGTTTCAAGAACGAGCGGACTGGTGGCGAACGGAATCGCGTCGAAGACGAACATCTCGAACTTCACCCCATTTGGCTGCTCGGGCTTCTGGGTAGCCCCGGCTTCGTCGACGAAGGGGACCTTTTTGTCCGCCCGATGGAAAGGCAGGGCCGACACGCTGGAATCGCTGGCCAGCGAACGGGCAAACGATAGCGAAATGATATGAATGGCGATACTGCCCGCTCGGAAGGAGAGCTGCCCGTCCGCATCCCGGGCGGCGCAAAGCTCGTCCGGCATGTCGCTGTACTCTACGATGACCGTCTTGTCGCCTTGCAGGCAAAAATGGCCGAGCTTCTCCTTTTCGTAGGCCTTGGGAAGCATCTTGCTCGACATGGTCGAACCGGATTTCAGGTGGAAACCGATGAAGTGCGGATCGATTGGGCGAACCAGGGGGTTGTCTACCTGGAAGTAGCTGATTACCTCCACGCCGGCATCCTGCATCTCCTGCAGCGAACCGCTGCGCTCCAAGGCCCGCAAAGCGCCGCCGTGTCCGTCCGGGCTCATCGCGATGCGATCCTTGCCCTCGAGTATGATGCGGCCTTCGAAGTCGACTGCCGGCATGCGGCCCTGGCGAAAGAAGCGCACCGAATCCGATCCCAGGCCGAAATAGTCGTTTTCCTCGAAGAACGACACCGTCGCCTCGTGGTTGATGTGGCTAGTCATGACGTACCAAGGAATCGTGGCCTGGTACTTCAAACGGCCCGCCTGGATCTTCTCGGCGAAGACCTGAAAGAGGGTCTTTCCCTTGATTGGAGTTACTGGAAAAGTGCCTTTCGGCCCGTCGTAGCCTAGACGAGTTCCCTGTCCGCCTGCCACGGTGAAGGCCGCCACCTTGCCCGCCCGCAGGGCATCCTCGCCTAGAGTGAGAGCCTCCTGCCAAGCGGGATCGCTCTCTATGTCTTCAGGGATAGGGAGATAGGGAGCCGGTTTTAGGGTGGAGAAGTCGATTTTAGCTTCCCCGCCCTCATTGCGCAGCAGATTGGCCACCAATCGATCCACCTCTTCGAGATCGATCTCGGCAGCCTGCTCCAGAAGAGATGCTCGCTGTTGCTCTCCGAGCTCTTCCCAAAAACGGAAGACCTGCTCCTGACCATGAGTTTCGTAGAACTGCTTTGTATCCATAAAAACACTCTCCTCCTGAGGAGTCATCGAAAGGACGCTGGGGCGGGCATCAGTCGTGGACTGGGCTTGGACGCCTTAGCGTTCGAACCGGAAAACGGTCTCGTCGGGCCGCGCGTATTTCAGTCGGTCTCGGATGATCGATTCGACGTATTCGGAATCTTCATTCAGCCTAACAAGTTGAGAAGCGCGCTTGCTGGATTCCTGCTCCAGGCTCGCAAGCCGGTTTTCCAAAGTGGTCTGCTGGGCCAGCAAATGATCGTAGTGCTGGTAATCTCGATACAGGAAAACCGTCGCCAAGGCAGCTGCGGCTAGGAGAGCGAGACTGAAGACGATGTTAACGATTTTGCCAGCCTTCATACGTGAATTGTCAGGAGCTACAGGCAAGATCCCAAATATTGCAAAAAAATAATTGTCACGATTTGACAATTCGTCGAAGACAGAGCCCGAAATGTACCAAAGCTTCTACGGGCTCCGGGAGATGCCTTTCAATATCACCCCAGACCCGAATTTCCTCTATCTCAGTCCCACGCACCAGGAGGCGCTGCAACATCTGAAGTATGGTGTCGCCGAACGTAAGGGATTCATCGTGCTCACCGGCGAGGTCGGCTGTGGCAAGACGACGCTCTGTCGGCACTTTATAAACGAGATTGACGAGGAGAAGTACGAGACCGCCCTCATTCTCAACCCTCGCATCACTGAGACCCAGCTGCTCAAGACGATCCTCTCGGAACTTGGCCGCGAAGGCACGATGAGCCGCAGCCGCAGCGGTCTCGTCCAACAGGTGAACGACTTGCTTCTGGAAAAGATAGCTGCGGGCAAGGACATCCTCCTGGTCATCGACGAAGCCCAAAACCTGACCTTCGAACTGCTCGAGCAGCTTCGTCTCCTTTCGAATCTGGAGACCGACAAGCAGAAGCTCCTGCAAATCGTCCTCATGGGGCAGCCGGAATTCAAGGAGATCCTCGGCGAGGAGCGACTCCGCCAGCTTCGCCAGCGCATTTTGGTTCACACCGAGCTAAAGCCGCTCAACCGTCTCCAGATCGAGCAGTACATCCATCACCGCATCGCTATGGCAGGCGGCCAAGGCATCCCCTTTTTCACCGGCTGGGCCGTCCGTCTGATAAGCTGGAAGTCCAAAGGCATTCCCCGCATCGTGAACAACATTTGCGACAAGGCCCTGCTCTCCTCCTATATCCGCAACAGCGAGGTAGTCACCTGGAAGGACGTGCGAGCCGCCTTGAAGGAGATCAAGACCCTCGACTTCAACTAGAGTCGCGTTACGCGTTTTCAAGAAGTAGCCGAAGTCGACAGACTTTGGTTCTCCACCTGCTCTCCAAAGTCTGCCGACTTCGGCTACAGGCAAAACCAACGCAGCGGTAAGCAATCTCGACCCGCAGGATTCGCGTCGTCTGTCAAGCGGCGCCAGTCTTCGCCGAAAATTCCGGACAAGAGGACTTTGCCGCGTCGCTCGGCTTAATATCCCCCTGACTCAGCCGTTGTATGAGCTCATGGGCAGACTTTGCCCTAGTCTTTTTACGCAACGGACATGAGCTTAATCAACCAGGCCCTGAAAAAGGAGCAGCTGCGCCGGCATGCAGCTTCCGCTCCGGTCGATCCCATGGTCACCCGAGTCGCCCGTCACTCGGGAGGCAGCGACAAGCTCCTGATCCTGCTAGTAGGCTTTGTTGGCTGTGGTTTGCTGCTCGCTGTCGCGGTCACCGCCATCATCTACTTCGGCAACGCCTTCCTCGACTCCAACGCTCAAAGCCCTCAGGCCGAACTAGCCAGCTCCCCTCTCCCCGCAGAAAGCATCTCGGCGGCCCCCGAAGAACCAGCGGAAGTCGAGCAGCCAGTATTGATCGAAGAGGCGCCGACAAAAACAGATCTAGCTGCCCGAGCCTACAATCAGGGAATCGTTGATGGGTTCACCGTGCAAGGCATCCGAAAATCAGGTCAGAATTCCCGCGTCTTCATGAACGGTCGCATCCAAAAACTCGGGGACGTCATCGACATCGAAAACGGCATCAGGCTCATCGGTTTCACCGAATTCGAGCTCGTCTTCGAGGATTCAGCGGGAAACCGCTATTCCAAGCCACTCTAGCGCTCAGTCCCAGGCATGGCGGAATCTACCCATGGATTTCCAATTTTCCCATGAACTCCCTCAGGGAAAAACTGTTCTGTCACTCAGTCTTCACATGCTTCGATAGGCGCTAGCACTGTTTTGAATTGCGCGTTCACCTTAAACCGCGGAATATCGCTGACGCCTTTTTTACAAGCGTTCGCGATGCTGAAAAACAGACAGGAGGGAATACTCAATTTACACGGGCTCTGGGCAACCGCCATGACCCTGTTCACGTTCCTGCTGGTCAAGCAGGTTTTCCACCTTCTGGACTACCGCCTGAACGACCAGCATATGAACCTCTACATGATGGGGGTCGTGCTCGCCTCGATCGTAAATGTCCGACTGCTGCGCTCCTACGCCGAGCAATTCGTGGATCTAGGCTGGTACAAGACCTTTCGCCTGACCTCTCAGCAGACCTTTCGCATCATGCTCGTCGAACTCGCGATCGTCTTCGCGATGAAGGACACGGAGATCAGTCGGCTCTTCCTCTCCAGTTTCTTCGGCGTAGTCTTCTGCGTCCTCTTTGCCATGAACCTGATCTTGCCGCGCCGTCTTTGCCGACTCAGCTTCAAGACCCAGGTCATCCCCACCGTCATCGTAGGCACCACCAAGTCGCTCGATAGCCTGCAAGACTGGATCAAGAACAAGGCTGACTACGGAATCGATATCGTCGGCTACGTCTCCGAAAAGCCCTGCCCCCCGGTCAACGAACAGCCCATCCCCTGCCTCGGCACCATCGAACACCTGTCCAGGATGATCGATGAACAGGAAATCTCCCAAGTAGTCGTCATACAAAACGCCCTTTCCAAGCAAGCCGCCTCTCAAGCGATGGCCCTCGCTCAAAAAGCGGGATGCCGCATCAGAATCTACAACAACTGGCAGGAGGAATTCCAGCAGCGCATCGTCGTCGAGCACGAGGGCGAGTACACCTTCCTCACCTACGAAGACGAGCCCCTCGAAAATCCGATCAACCGCTGGCTCAAAAGAGCGTTCGACGTCGCCGTTTCGCTTCCGATCGTGGCCTTCGTTCTCCCCCCTCTTACTCTCCTTGTTTGGTTCTTCCAGCGCAAGCAGTCGCCCGGTCCCATCTTCTACGCCCAGCCGCGCACCGGCATGACCAAGCGCACCTTCCACATCATCAAGTACCGCACGATGCACCTCACCGAGGCCAACGTGAAGAACGTCGCCAAGCAAGCCACGCGAGGCGATTCTCGCATCTATTCCTTCGGTAGCTTCTTGCGCAAGACCAGCCTCGACGAGCTTCCACAGTTCATCAACGTGCTCCTAGGCGAGATGAGCGTAGCTGGCCCCCGGCCGCATCTCATCGACCACGACCGCGAATTCTCCAAGCAGTTGCGAGCCTACTCGACCCGACATTTCGTCAAGCCCGGCATTACCGGTCTAGCCCAGACCAAAGGCTTCCGAGGCGAGATTCACGAGCCCGCCCAACTGCGCGAACGCATCGCGTACGATATCAAGTATATCAATACGTGGACGCTGACGCTCGATATCAAGATCATGCTGCTCACCGCCAAAGCGGTGCTCTTCCCTCCCAAGTCGGCCTACTGACCTGGAAAGGGGGTTAGGCTGTAGCTTTTTAGGCTGTAGGAGAGACGAATATTCCTACAGGTTAAAAAGCCGCAGCCTAAACCCCTCCCATGCATCCGCGCCTCATTGTAGAATCCATCCTGCCCCATCTCGGCGCCATCATCGGTCTCGCTCTCGGCTTCGTGCTGATTGCCCGGCTGATGCGGGAGAAGCGTCGACCCAGCAATACCTTTGCCTGGCTGCTCCTCATCGTGCTTGTCCCCTACATCGGCGTCCCGCTCTACCTCCTCATCGGCGGACGCAAGCTAGCTCGCCTCACCCAGGACAAAAGCTCGCTCAGCTTGCTTGCCCTTTCCGGAGAGAACAATCACGTCACTCCCTCCCCCTTCGGTCTGATCGCCCAGGCTAACCGTACCCAGTTTATCCCTACTGGCACGGAAGCCTACCAGAACCTCGTCGATTCCATTCAAGCCGCCGAGAAGTCGATCGACATCACCACGTTTATCCTCAGCCACGATGCTGTTGGGCGCCGCATCGTCAAGGAGCTCGCCAAAAAGGCTAGAAAAGGCGTGAAAGTCCGCCTCCTGATCGACGCCATCGGCTCTTGGGGCAAGAAGACCCTGTACATGCTGGAGCTCGAAAAGGCGGGCGGAAAGATAGAGCGTTTCATGCCCGTTTTTCCCATATCCTTTCCCGGGGCAACCAATCTGCGCAACCACCGCAAGATCGCTATCTTCGACAAAAGTCGAGCCATCATAGGAGGCAGGAACATCGGCCTGGACTACATGGGACCGACCGTCAGCCCAAATCGCTGGCAGGACTTGGGCGTTTGCGTCTCAGGGCCTGCTGTCATGGCCCTAAACGCCATCTTCGAAGAAGACTGGGCATTCGCGTCGCGAAAACGTGGATACGTGCCCCAGCCACAACCAGCCGTAGCTGCAGACCCCAGTCACGAAAGCGTGATCGAAATCATGGCCAGCGGTCCCGATACGACTGGCGATCCCCTCTACGAAAAGATCCTCTCCTCCATCCAGGAAGCCGAACAGTCCATCACCATCGTAACCCCCTACTTCATCCCAGACGATGTCCTGCTGCGCACTCTGATCGTCAAAGCCCGCACAGGCAAAAACGTCACCCTCGTCATTCCGCGGAAGTCCAATCACAAGGTCACCGATCTCGCTCGCAAGCATTTCCTCCGGCAGCTCGATGAGGCCGGCGCCAGCATTCTCGCCTATCAAGACGGCATGGTACATGGCAAGGCATTGCTCATCGACAGGGATATCGCCATGACCGGTTCGGCAAACCTGGACCTGCGCAGCCTATTCGTGAACTACGAAGTCGCGGCCTTCTTCTATACCGAACAAGACATCAAAGAAGTGGGAAACTGGATACAGTCCATCAAGTCTCGCTGCCTGGCTCTTTCCGCAGAAGAGCTCGAACCCAGGCGCGCCTTCAAAGGCGTGGCGGAAGATCTCTGCCGGCTCATCACTCCTCTTTTGTGAGAAGGCGATTCTAAATGGAGGTACTGTGTGGCGTCACGGGTACAATGTCGCAAAGAGTAGCGCGGATCCCGCAAAGCGCATAGGCGTCAACTTAACGTGAGAAGCATCCTTTGGAGGGCAACGCTCCGTCGTTGCCGCACCGGTTGTTCCCTCTGTAGGCTCCGCGGCAATGATGGAGCAT